>CAZEML010000279.1:0-4165 GCA_964513285.1 uncultured Candidatus Nemicrothrix sp. | reverse complement strand
GCTAGCCGTTCGGGCTGCCCGAGACCGGCGGCCGCGTCGTGTCACACTTGGCCGATGCGACGCCTGGCGGGTTTCATGGCGGCCGCGCTGGCGCTCGTCGCCTGCGGCGACCCCGGCACCAGCACCGAGACCGTCGGTTCGGGCGATGGGGCGGGCGCGGGTGCTCCGCTCGAGGCGGTGGTCGAATCCTGGAGCGCCGTCATCGACGACCTCCCCGCCGAGTGGACCCAGCAGGCACGGTGGATCGTCGAGGGCGCCGAGACGGTGTGGGACACCGGCTGCGCAGCCTTCGACGACCTGGCCGAGCTCTACCAGCTCGACGTCCCCACCGTGACGGTGTGGCGGGCCGAGGGCATCGAAGCCACCCATCGGGTTGCGTCGCGTGAGCAGTTCGCCGCCGCCTACCTCGACACCGTGCGATCGCTCGTCGACGAGTGCCCGACGATCACCGTCGACGGGGTGTCGATCGAGATCAGCCCGCTGCCCGAGGGCGTGATCGCCTCGACGCCGGTGTCGGACTGGGCCGGGGTCGCGCTCAGCGCCTACCCGATGCCCGACGAAGCCACCGCGAAGACGACGCCGGTGTTCGACGAGGCTCGGACCGGCTACCTCATCGTGCTCGCCCGCCACAACGTCGTGTCCCAGCTGGTCATCGGCACGGACGGCGACGGTGGGCGAGAGCTCATCGACGGCATCGTGATCGCGGCCGACGCGGCGCTCCAGACGGCGCCGACCGATCCCGACTCGACGCCGCCGGCACCGCCGGCGGTGGGGGAGACGCCGCCGGCGCAGCGCATCGAACTCCGGCTCGACCGGGAGACCTGTCGCAACGGGGGCGGGTTCGAGGTGAACGGCCTGCAGTACGCGCTCACCGGTCCGGTCCCGGTCGAGTGGCGGGCGATCGACCCGCTCGTGGGCGACGCCATCTTCGAGGACGACGCCGCGGAGTTCACCGGCCCAGACGCGCAACGCGTCGTCCTCACGACCGGCCCGGTGACCAACGAGTGTGTGGGTTGGGAGATCGAGCCCCCGGCACCGCCGGTGGAGACGATCGGCCGACTCGACTGCACGGGCCTGGGGATCGACGAGGTCCGGGTGCCCGACGAAGGCCAGGGTCCCGAGGCGATCGCCGTGACTGCTCGCCCCGACGTGATCGGGGTCGAGGCGGGTCAGCCGCTGCAGTGGTTCGGCGTCGACGAAGCCGGGGTCGTCGTCGTGGCGGTGTTCCTCGGCGACGCCGACGGGGCGGACTACCAGGTCTTCACCTGTGGTGAAGGCTGAACCGGTTCGGAGCGATCCGGTCGCCGAAACCGAATAGGCCCTACGAGGTTGTCGGCCGCCGGTACCCTCGGGATGGTGAGCACCCCTGTCCTCGTCGCAGTCGCATGGCCCTACGCATCCGGGTCACGACATCTCGGTCACCTCGCCGGCGCGTACCTGCCCGCCGACGTCTTCGCCCGCCACCAGCGCCTGGTCGGCAACGAGGTGCTCATGGTCAGCGGCTCCGACGTCCACGGCACGCCGATCACCGTCCGGGCCGACGACGAAGGCGTCACGCCTCAAGACATCGTCGATCGCTACCACAACGAGTTCGTGCGCCAGTGGGACGAGATGGGCCTGCAGTGGGATCTCTACACCACGACCGGCACCGACCATCACGCCCGCGTGACCCAGGAGATGTTCCTGAAGCAGCTCGAGAACGGTCACATCGACAAGCGGACCTCCGAGCAGTTCTACGACCCGGAGGCGCAGCGCTTCTTGCCGGATCGCTACATCGAGGGGACCTGCCCGCACTGTGGTTACGGCGAAGCACGCGGCGATCAGTGCGACAACTGTGGCCGCACCCTCGACGCGACCGATCTGATCGAGCCCCGTTCGAAGATCTCGGGGGCGACGCCGGAGCTGCGTCCGACCGAGCACTTCTACTACCGGTTCTCGGACTTCACCGACCAGGTCCACGACTTCCTCGCGGACAAGAACGGGTGGCGGCCCCACGTCCTCAACTTCGTGCGCAGTTGGGTCCGCGAGGACGGCCTGCTCGACCGAGCCATCACCCGCGACCTCGACTGGGGGGTCGAACTCCCGGTCGACGATCTCGGCCCGGGCAAGCGCATCTATGTCTGGTACGACGCGGTGATCGGCTACCTGTCCGCCTCCCAGGAGTGGGCGCAGCGACAGGGCGACGATGATCGCTGGCGCCACTGGTGGCACAACCCCGACAGCCGCCACGTGTACTTCATCGGCAAGGACAACATCCCGTTCCACTGCCTGTTCTGGCCCGCCCAGCTGATGGGGTACGACCCCGACATCCACCTGCCCGACGATGTGCCGGCCAACCAGTACATCACCTTCAAGGGCGGCAAGGCCTCGGCGTCGCGCGGGGTCGGACTCACGATCCAGGAGGGGCTCGATCTCTTCCAGCCCGACGGGCTCCGCTATGCCTTGGCCGCGAGCTTCCCCGAGCAGGCCGACACCGACATCTCCGTCGAGGAGATCGCCCGGCGCATCAACGAAGAACTCGTTGCGACGTGGGGCAACCTCGTCAACCGGGTCCTGTCGATGGTCAACAAGAACTTCGGCGAACAGCCCGACGTCAGCGGCCGCACCCCCGAGGACGACGCCGTCCTGCAGGCGGTCGACGAGTTGCTCGTGCTCGCGAACGGCCAACTCGAACGGGTCGAACTGAAGGCCGCGCTCCGGACGGCGATGGACGCCGCTCAGGCGGTCAACGCCTATCTCAACGCCACCGAGCCGTGGAAGATCGCCAAGGAAGACCTCGTCCGGGCCGGCGTGGTGCTCGGCACGGCACTCGACGCGATCAACGGGGTCCGGATCGGGTTCGCTCCGTTCCTGCCGTTCAGCAGCGCGGCGCTCGACGCCGTGCTCGGGCCGATCTCTGGCTGGACCCGATCCCCGGTTGCGGCCGGAACGCCGATCCCGAAGCCGACGCCGCTGTTCACCAAGGTCGACGTCGACGCCCTGCTCGCCGATCTCGAGGACTGAACGTGGCCTGGATCGACCAGCACTGCCATCTGTCGCCGGGCGCGGACGGAGCGGCGCAGGTCGCGGCGGCTCGTGCGGCGGGGGTCGAGCGGATGATCACCGTCGGGTGCCATCTCGAGCAGTCCCAACAGATGGCCGCGATCGCGGCGGAGCACGACGGCGTCTACGCCACCGCAGGCGTGCACCCGCACGACTCGAGCCAGGGTCTCGACGGCATCGCCGAGTTGCTCGATCTGCCCCAGGTCGTGGCGGTGGGGGAGGCGGGCCTCGACTACCACTACGACCACTCGCCCCGTCCGGTGCAGCGCGACGTGTTCGCCGCCCAGATCCAGATGGCGAACGAGCGCGACCTTCCGCTCGTCATCCATTCCCGCAGCGCATGGGACGAGACGTTCGAGATCCTCGATCGTGAGGGCACGCCACGGCGGACGGTGATGCACTGCTTCACCGGCGGGCCCGATGAGGCCCAGGAGAGCCTCGCCCGCGGGGCGATCATCTCCTTCTCGGGCATCATCACCTTCCCGAGCGGCCAGGATCTGCGCGACGCGGCGGCGATCACCCCACTCGATGCGCTCTTGGTCGAGACCGACTCGCCCTACCTGGCACCGGTGCCCAACCGTGGCAAGACCAACCAGCCGGCGTGGGTGCCGTTGGTCGGTGCCGCGGTCGCCGAGGCGAAGGGTGTGCCGGTCGACGAGGTCGAGGCCGCGACGTGGGCGACGGCTGAGACGTTCTTCGGACTCGCCGCCGAGGGCTAGTTCGGGGCGCCGCCGCTCTCTGCCGGCGAGTTCAACATTGCATTTGTGTTACGGGACCCGTACCGTTTTGGCATGGCCGAGGTCGCTCCGGGGCGGAGCACGCGCGCAGGGTGCCGATTCAGCGCACCGTTCGTCGTGATCGCGCTCGCGCTCGTCGCGGTGGCGGGCGCCTCGGCGGCCGCAGCGCAGTCGGGCCCGACCGACGTCGACGTCCGCTCGTTCAGCGTTCGCGCCGCGGCGTGGTCGCAGGCCAACGTCGCCCATCAGGCGGCTGCGACCGAACGGGCGATCGAACTCGGCGAGGAGGCCGCAGCGGCCGAAGCCGAGGCCGAACGGCTCGCTGCGGCTGCGGCAACGACGACCACCACGACGACGACCACCGCGCCGCCGACGACCACGACCGC
>CAZEML010000278.1:2304-4222 GCA_964513285.1 uncultured Candidatus Nemicrothrix sp. | reverse complement strand
ATTGCTCGGGTGAAAGCCGGCCGGGGCGTGTCCCAACTCGACACCGCGGTGGAGCTGCTCGGCCAACAGATCGGTGCGCTCGATGGCCGAGCCGCTGGCGCTGGCATCAAGACCGGCGACCCGTTGACCCCGGCTCAGATCGCCGAAGCCGTCCGGTTCCGTTCCGACCCGACCCGCACCGCCGCCGGGTCGATCACCTCGCTGGCGGCCGCGGCGGGGGTGGAGGCGATCGAGTGGGGCCCGATGGCCGCCAAGACCGATTGGACCGACATGCGCGTCGATGGGTCGTGGCATCGCTCGTTCAAGGTCGCCGGCTGGCCCAACCGGCCGGTGTACGCCTCGTGGCTCGAACCGCTCCTGGTTGGGTGCGGCTCCGCATCGCGCACCGTCACCGTGGTCATGGAACCCGTCGCCGCCGGCAAAGCCGCCGCAGAAGCGAACCGGCAACTCACCACCCTTGGTGCTGAAGGCGACGCCAAGACCAAGGCTGGGTTCCGTGAAACAGCGGGGGAGCGGCGCCGCACCTCAGAGGTCGAAGACCGCGAGAACGAACTCGCAGCGGGATTCGCCATGTTCCTCTTTGCCTGCGTGGTCACGGTCACAGCCGACTCAGCCGAAGCACTCGATGACGCATCTGCACAGGTCACCCGCGCCGGGGTCCAATCACAGCTCGACCTACGGCCGTTGACTGCTCAGCAAGAACCCGGATGGGTCGCATCACTGCCGCTCGGTAGGGCCGTCCGCAAGGGACTGCTGTCATGATCCGGCGCCGAACCAAGACCGAGCCTGTCCAGCGGCGTCGTTGGGCCGACACGGCCGACCGTCCCCAAAGCCTCGTGTTCGACGCCGACGAGATAGGCCCGAAGGCCAGCGTGGACGCGGTGTGGAAGCCCTCGATCAGCGGTTCCAGCCGTGGCGTGTCGATGGGGTGGCATCGGGCCACCACCGCGCATGTGTCGTCGGTGTACCCGTTCCAGACCGGCCACGCCTTCGGCGCTCGTGGGGTGCTGCTGGGAGCGAATGTGTCGGCGGGGAATTCGGGTTTCTACTACGACGGGTTCGAGTTCTACGAGCAGGGCTTCTTGACGAACCCGAATATGTGGATCTCTGGCGATGTGGGCACCGGCAAGTCGGCCACGATCAAGTCGCTGATCCGCCGCTCGAGGGCGGTGTTCGGTGATGCCCGCTACATCGCAGTGATTGACCCGAAAGGGGAGTACGACGCGTTGGCGGCCGAGATGGGCCTCGCGGTGGTGAAGATCTCTCCGAACGGCGCGACCCGGATCAACCCGATGGACGCTGGTGCCCGCTTCGGGATCGAGGCCGCCGTGCTGGTCCGTCAGCAACTTGCGGCGCAGCTCGTTGCTGGCGTCCTCAAACGGTCCTTGGATCCGCTGGAGCACACCGCGCTCGACACGGCGGTGCAACGTCTCTCGACAACGGGCCGTGTGTTCACCCTCAAGCATCTCGGCGCCGCGGTTGTCGAGGCCGACCCCGAGCTCTGTGCCCTGACCCGTCGAACCCCAGAAGAACTCGCCGCCGCCGTGGCACCGGTGTCGTTGGCGCTGCACCGGATGTGTGAGGGCTCGTTGCGGGGCATGTTCGATGCCGAAACCAACGTGGATGTCGACTGGGACCACGGTCCCGGCGTCGTGTTGAACATCTCGGAGGTGTTCGACAACGAAGAGGCCTTCCCGCTCGTCATGTTGGCCGCCACCGTCTGGCTCCGAGAAGCGCTGCGCAACCGGCCCGGCCGCAAGTCGATCCAGGTGATCGACGAGGCGTGGGCTGCGGTACGGCACGGCGCCTCGTACTTCCAATCGTCACTGAAGCTGTCCCGTACGCACGGCGTGGCGACGGTGTTGGCGATGCATAAGCCGTCGGACCTGTCGGCTCAGGCCGACGACGGCACCGCCGC
>CAZEML010000278.1:0-2204 GCA_964513285.1 uncultured Candidatus Nemicrothrix sp. | reverse complement strand
CGAGGGCGTGGCGGCGTGAACCGGGACCGCAACTACCGCTTCGACATCGGCGACGTTCTGGATCGCACCGATCTGCGGCGCCTGCTTGATGAGGTGTCGCCGACGGCGGGCCGTGCGGATCGGTGGCATTGCCCGGCGTTTGATCATGACGATCACAACCCGTCGGTGTCGGTGTATCAGGACCGTCACGGTCACGAACGCTGGAAGTGCTGGTCCAACCCGGCCCACAAAGGCGACGCCATCGACCTGGTCCAGATGACCAGAGGCGGTACGAAGCTCGAAGCGATCGAGTACCTCGCCGAACGAGCCGGGATCCGACCAGACGAACCGCTGCCGGAGAGGATCCGCCGCACTCCGCCTCCGGAGGCCGCGGCCGCGATGCGCCCTGAGGTGGCGACGTATGTGAAGTTGTGCGCCGGGGTGTTGCGCGGCGGCCAGGGCGCTTCGGCTCGGGATTGGTTGGCGGCTCGAGGGATCACGGCAGAGACGATCGAAGCGAACCGGATCGGGTTCGATCCGGGTCGCCGGATCATGCGGCGCAGCCAAGGGCTGCCGTATGGGAAAGGCCCGGCGGTCACGTTCCCGTCGTTCGGTCCCGGTGGCGAGTTGAACTACGTGAAGGCCCGCTATCTCGACCCGGATGCGATCGGCCGCAAGTACGACAACGTCGCCAAGACGATGGCCCCCAACCCCCGCATCGGGTTCGCTCGCCGCCCCGACAACGCACCGGACCGGGCTGGGGTGGTGCTGGTCACCGAAGGCATGCCCGACGCGTTGATCGCCGCGCAGGCCGGGTTCGACGCAGTCGGCATGTTGGGCAACACGACCCCAGATCGGTTCATGGCCGCCAAACTCGACACCGCCGCAGCCGGCCGCCCGATCGCGTTCGCGATCGATCACGACATCGCCGGCGATGAAGGCGCCACGGTGTTGATGGACCACCTGCAGCTGCGCGGCCTCGAGCCCGTCGTTGTCGACCTTCCTGATGGGCTAGATCTCAACGACTGGGCCCTCAAGGATCCTGGCTTCGCCGAACACCTCGAACGCGAAGTCGTCGGCGCCGGCATCGCCACCGCCCCAACACGGACAGCGCCGTCAGCGCATGAACACGAAGCGGGACCACCGGGGGGAGACATGTCGCTGGCTGACCTCATGTCGGCCGGCGACCCCACGCCGGTCGGTCAGGACGAGGCGATGACCGAGCCGGCGTCGCTGCGTGACCTCATGGCCCGCTTCAACCCGTCACCGCCCGACTCGGGTGCCGCGCTCCCTGGCCAGGGTCTGGACGGAGGCTTGTGATGCGACGCCTCAGAATCACCACGCGGCGCGGTGCACTGAAACTCGCCGACGACCTCGCCCAACCACACCCCAAGGAGTGGCTCGATCGTGAGTATTGGCGTGTCGATGCCCGCGGGTTGCTGGGCGCGTACTTCTGTTTGGCGGGGATTGATCGGCGTTGCGGCCGGCCGCAGCAGGTCACGATGTCGAGCGTTCATCGATGGGTCGAGGCAAGGGCGCTGCTGGACGATCCAGTGATCGCTGACCTGATCTCGATCGGGATGGCGGGCGATGCCGAAGCAGCATCGATGGCGACGTACGCCGCGTACCGCCTCCAAGCCGTAGCGGGGTGCTCTGAGCGGGTTGTCGACGCCAAGTTCTTCGCTGTGGCGTGGCCGCTTGGGTTGGCTGATGACTACGGGTGGGATCTTCGCCCGCGGCTGGTGGAGGCGAGTTCGTGAGCGCGCCGCAACGTCCTCCTGCGTCGGTGTCGGGTGGCGAGCTCGTGTTGTTGGCGATCGCCGGGTTCGCGTTGGGGACCGCGTTCGTGACCTACGCAGCGGCGGCGGCCGCGACCGCAGTGTTTGGTGGCGTCGTCGCCGGTGGGGTCAGCGAGTGGTTTGGCGTGACCGGCCGGCTGTTGTCCGGCACTGGCCCGGTGGAGGCGTGGGAAACGGCTGGGGCGGTTGTACCTGAGGGTTGGCGGTTCTGGCTGCCCGCCGGCGCGGTGTACGGCCTGTGGGTTGCGCTGGTGGTTGGTGTGGTGGTGTGGCGGGTCCGTTCGGCAACGTCGGGGCGGGTGCGGTTCGGTCAGGCAATCGATGCTGCCGAAGCCCAACCTGGCGATGTGGTGCCGTTGCAGGTCAAGGGCCTCGTTCCGCCCACGGGCCGCATGTTGTTGGGTCGTATGGCGAATCACCCGAAGA
>CAZEML010000277.1:0-4224 GCA_964513285.1 uncultured Candidatus Nemicrothrix sp. | reverse complement strand
TCGGCGTCGACCCGCCAGATCGTCAGGCAGGTCAGATCCATCGCGTCGCAGATGTTCATGAACGCCGCGTTGACCGATTCCCGAAGGGTCTCGGAGGTGGCATCCGCCAATTCGGCCGCGAAGTCACTGAGCAGCTGCTCGGCCTGCAGGCGGGCTTCGTCTCGATGCTCGGCCGCCACCCGAGCACGGAACTGACCGAGCATGCTCGCCACCGACCGCAACACACTGCGGTCACGGTCGTCGAACTGGCCATGGCGAATCGCCGAGATCCCCGCCACGATCCCACCGTCGACGATGACGGGAGCGAGCAGGATGTTGGCGCCGCCCCACCGCTCGCGTAGCGAGATGGCGGTGAGCGAATCGCCGACGGAGGTCAGCTCGACCGGCGCGTTGGGGTCGAGGTCGTCGAAGGGGATGGCTCCGGTCGGGACCGCGGTCCCGACGACCGGGCCCGATCCGTCGAGGTCGGGACGGCGCCACATGCGCTCGATCACCGGGGCCGGCGGCGTGGTGCCGATGACGCTGCCGTCGAGGTCGAGCAGTGCGGCAAGGCGCTCGAGCGCCCGCGTCTCGACATGGACGGCAGTACGGGCCGACCCGCCGAGGAAGTCGTCGGCGATGTCGGACAACACCTCCTCGGCCTGGAGGCGCCGCTGGGTCTCGGCTTCGGCGACGACCCGTAGCTGCAGCTGGCTGGCGAGGTCGCCGAACGCACTGACCGCCTCGGGACCGACCGACGACGGGAGCGGGCTCTCGGTCGGGAACCCGAGGACGAACGAACCACCCAGGCGCGGGGCCCGGCCGGTGGCGATGCGCCATTCGGAGGCCGGGAGCCCCCAGGCTTCGACCAGCGCGGGAGCCAGTTCGATGACCGCGACGCTCGTCTCGGCGGCGATCTGCTCGGCGGTGAGGCCGAGGTCGGCGAGGGCGATCTGCGAGGCGCCGTACGCCTCCGCTCCGACCCAGGTGCGGACGATGTGGGCCGACCCGTCATCGACCGACCCCGGAACCCGGTCGGGAGAGGTGTCGATGCCGATGGCGAACGCCGCCCCGAGCGACTCGGCGACGTCGCGGAACGCGAGGTCGGCGGCCTGGAGCGCCTCGCGGGCATCGACGTTGAGGAACCGCTGCCCGACATCGGTCAGGACTCGTTGGAGCGCGAAGCGGGCCTGCGCATCGACCTCGGCGGCGCACCGAGCACGGGCTTGGGTCAGCATCGACACGATGGTCGACACCGCGTCGATCTCGGCACTGCTCCACCGCTGGCGGGCGTCGCGAGACACGCCGATCGCGGTCGGAGCGAAGCCGGCCACCTCCGCGGGCACCAGCACAACGCTGCGAGGAACGATGACGGCCTCGCCGTATTCATCGGACTCCTCACCGAGCAACGCGCCGGTCAGGACCGTGGCGTCGAGGATGCGGGTCTCGGCGAGGAAGTCGACGATGTCCTCCGCGTCGGATCCGATGAACGCCTTGATGTCGTCGAAGGCGAACTCGCCGAGCGGTGGCAGGCTCATCCCGCGGGTGATCAGAACGGGGAGGTCGACGCGATCCTCGTCGATCACGTCGACGAGGAAACAGGCGTGCCCGCCGACCGCGTCCATGACCTGCCGGAGCAAGTCGTCGATCGCCACGTCGAAGTCGATCCCGTTGAGGCCTTGCAGCTGATCGGCGATGCTCAGTGCGACTTCGTCGAGTGACCGGCGTTGACGAAGCGAGCCTTCCGCGGCCACCCGCCGCATGAACTGACGCACCAGCAGGCCGAACCCGCGGAGCAATTCGAGCTCGTCGTCGCCCCATACCCGATCGAACGCGACCACCGTCAAGGTGGTGATCAGGCCGTCACGATCGTCGATGGCGGACACGATCGCTTGCCCGTCGGCGAGACCGTGGGCCTCGCGGTACTCGGCGCCGAACAACTCGTCGAGCGACATGAGGGCGTGCCCATGGCCCGCGTCGAGAGCCGTCTGCGCCGCGCCTGGCACCGTGGGGACGAGCCGGTCTTCGGTGACGCCGTGAGCGACGACGACCCGGTTGGCCTTGGTGTCGGTGTCGTGCTCGAAGACACCGCCCGACACTGCGCCGACGACCGAACAGATCTCGACCAGGGCCGCGTGGAGTCGCTCCTCCGCCTCACCCGGATCGGCGTCGATCAGGGAGGAGCCGACGGTCCACAACACCTGTTGAGGAGAACCGATCCCGCGCATTTCGGTCATCGTAGACCTATCGGCCGACCTCGTCAGACTCTGAGCGAACGGACCGCCACCCTCCGTGTGGTCACGCGTCTCGCCGCCCGGGCTCGGTCCAACTGCCAGCGCGTGGGGCCCGCGGCGTCGCGGGGCATGCTGGAACCGTGACCGCCGTTCGCTGGACCGCCGACCTCCCGCCGCTTCGATCCCCCATCCTCGTGACCGCGTTCGAAGGACTGTTCGATGTCGGCGGCGCGGCGACGGGCGCGGTCGAGTCACTTCGCGGCACCGGCGCCACCGAGGTCGGCCACATCGACGGCGACGAGTTCTTCGACTTCACCGAGCACCGACCCACCATCCGGCTCAGCGACGACGGCCGCCGCCGGATCGAATGGCCCGACCATCGGGTCCACACCCTCGAGCTCGACGACGAAGCTCGCGACCTCGTGCTCGTCGACGGGATCGAACCCCATCTTCGCTGGCGAGGGTTCAGCGACGCGGTCGCGACGATCGCCGAGACGGTCGAGGCCGCGATGATCGTGACCTTCGGCGCCATGATCGCCGAGGTCCCCCACACCCGGCCCCCGACCATCACCGGGTCGACCACCGACCCCGACCTGGCCGCGGTGATGCGCCTCGATCAGCCGTCGTATCAGGGCCCGACCGGGGTGATCGGGGTCCTCCACGAACATCTCGAACGCCGCGGCATTCCCGCGGTCTCCCTGCGCGCCTCGGTCCCCCACTACGTCTCGGGCTCCCCCAACCCCAAGGCGTCGCAGGCGTTGCTCGAACGCTTCGAACGCATCACCGGCCTCCCGACCGAATGGGCCTCCCTCGACGTGGAGGCACGGGAGTGGGAAGCGCGGGTCGACGAGGCGATGGCCGACGATGACGACGTGGTCGCCTACGTCCGTAACCTCGAACGTCGCTACGACCAGCGCACCGAGTCGACGCTCCCCAACGCCGACGACCTCGCCGCAGAGTTCGAACGGTTCCTCCGCCAACAGGACGACTGAGGTGCACGTCCTCGTCGAGGTACACGTCGGCGACGACCCCCACGCGGTCGACACGATCACCGATCGGTTCTGGGTCGCCGGCGCGGTCGGCGTCGAGGAGCAGCCGGGCGTGGTGATCGGCGCGTTCGAGGACGCCACCACCGCCGAAGCCGCCGCCACCGCCCTCGACGGATCGCTCCGCCCCGTCGAGGACACCACCGGCCTCGACGCCTGGCGATCGCACGCCGAGGCGATCACCGCCGGCCCCTTCACCGTCCGGGTGCCCTGGCTCGATCCGGGCCCCGGCATCGATCTGGTGATCGATCCGGGCCACACCTTCGGTAGCGGGAGCCATCCGTCGACTCGGCTCGCCCTGACCCTGCTCGCCGAGCTGATCGAACCCGGGATGCACGTCCTCGATCTGGGCGCGGGAAGCGGCGTGCTGGCCATCGCTGCCGCCCACCTCGGCGCATCCGTCACCGCCGTCGACCTCGACCCGGGCTCGCCGGCGACGATCGCGGCCAACGCCGAACGCAACGGGGTCGCCGACCGGATCGAGTCGATCACCGGTGACATCGCGACCGTCTCCGCGACGGCCGACCTCACGCTACTCAACGTCACGATCGACATCCACGAGACGGTCGCGCCGGGGCTGCGCGGCCAGCCGCTCGGCCCGCTGCTGGTCGCCGGAATTCTCGCCGGCCCACAGGAGCAACGAGCCGCCGCCGCCCACGCTCGGGTGATCGTCGACCGCCTGACCGAGGACGAGTGGGCGGCGGTCGTTCTCGATCATGGCCCCACACCGGCCCCGTCCTAGGCTTTGGACATGGCGAGGATCGACATTCCCGACGGCCCCGGGCTCGAGCGCATCCGGCTGCTCATGATGCAGCCCGACATCGCGATCGGGATGGGCGCGTACTCGAGCGCGGTCTACGAGAAGACGTCGCTGCCGGCCCGGGTCCGCGAGGTCGCCCGACTCCGCATCGCCGCCGCCAACGGATGCCCTGTGTGTCTCAACAGCCGCTCTGCGAACGCCACCG
>CAZEML010000276.1:282-4300 GCA_964513285.1 uncultured Candidatus Nemicrothrix sp. | reverse complement strand
CACGACATCGACGATGACAGCCTCGTGCATGAGGTCTCTCTCTTTCACTCGCTCCGGCCACCGGCCGGAGATTGTTGCTGGGGGGTGGGGGTCTTCAAGATGGCGTCGACATTGCTGCCGAGCCGCTCGAGGAGGGACGCCAACTGCTGGCGTTCCTCTCGACTGATGTCACGCCGGATCTCCTGCTGGAACCCGGCGTCGATCTCGTAGAACTTCTCGACCAGCGCCGAGCCGGCCGGTGTGATGCCGACCAACCACACGCGGCGGTCGCTGGGGTCGGGGTTGCGGGTGACGAGGCCGCGCTCTTGGAGCCGATCGATCATCGACCCGCACGACGCCCGCCCGATCCCGACCATCTCGGCGAGTTCGGTCTGGTTGGAGTCGCCGAAGTCGTTCACGAACGCGAGCAGCGACGCCTGATTGAGATTGAGGTCGATCTCGGCGAGGCGGTGATCGAAGGCGGCGGCGAGTTTGCGTGCGCCGTTGATCATCGCGATCTCGACTCGGCGCCACGAAGGGGCGGTCTGGGTCTGCTCGACGCTCGCCATCAGGAACGTATGGTGACATACATTCTGGCAGATGACAATCCGCCGACTGACAGTCCAACGGAACGCGATCAGGTGTCGGCTCGCGCATTCCCGATCTTGAGGTGACATGTGACCAGCGCCCCCGCGCGCGCGTTAGTCACCGGCCTGCCCCTAGCGTGGTCTCCACGGATCCAGCAGGACCCGTGAATACAGAGATAGGAATCCCCCGCCATGGCCAACGGCACCGTGAAGTTCTTCAACAACGAGAAGGGCTACGGCTTCATTTCGCGCGACGACGGCGACGACGTCTTCGTGCACTTCTCGAACATCGAGGGCAGCGGCTTCCGTTCCCTCGAGGACGGCCAGCAGGTCGAGTTCGAAATCGGCCCGGGCCGCAAGGGCGACGAAGCCCTGAACGTCCGCGTCGTCAGCTGACCCGCTGATCCCCTTTCACCGCTGACCGGGCTCGACACCCGGTCAGCACAGGCGTCCATCGGCCCGCTCCTGCGGGCCGATTCGACGCGTCCGGGCAGATTCCTGGGCGACCGCGTCACAATGCAGTGTGGTCGCGACTCCGGACACCGATGAGCGGCGGGTCGTGTTCGGCTTCGTCGGGGCGCTCGCGCTCCTCGCCGTCTCGCTGCTCCTCCTGCTGGCGGTCGCCACCGGCGCGCTGAGCAGCGACGACGACTCCCCAGATGTCGCCGATTCCGCCGAGCCCGACCCGGTCGACGAACCCGCCGCGTCGGCCGACGAGCCCGAGGCCGACGTGCCGCCGGACGCCGGCACCGAACCGGCGACAAGCGCCGCGACCGCCGAAGCCAGCACGTCCACAGCGGTGCGCGATGACCTGGCCGTGCCGGGGTTCGACGGAGGCCTCGGCCTCGCCACCAACCAGGCGACCGAACTCGAGGACAACACGATCGCCTGGAGCCTGGGGGTCAACCGCTCGGGTGAGATCTGCCTGCACTACATCACCGAGACGGTGATCCGCGCCTGCGCCCCGGCCCGCCAGCCACGTGCCGCGACCTACGTCACCGCGTCGGGCTCGACGGCCCGCGCCGTCGCCGGGGCCGTTCACTGGCGGGTCGAGCAGGTCGCGCTCATCACCACCGAACGAACGCTCGACCTCGACCTCTTCGACTACGCCAACCAGCGCACCTTCAGCGCGCTCCTCGAGCCGACCGAAGCGCCGCAGACCCTCGAAGCCTTCGATGACCGCGGGAACCTGCTCTGGACCATCCCGCTCGGGACCGGGGACCCGGAGCAGGCCTCTGCGTTCAGCGACACCCTGTTGGCCTACGGCACCGAACACGCTCCGGTGGAAGCGATCGGCAGCTCCACGATCGACGGAATCGACTGGTCGGTCGCTCGCTACGGCGACTCCTGGTTCTGCCTCGACCTGCCCGAGATCGGCGGGGTCGGCTACCCCGCGACACCAGGCTTCTCAGCCGACCGGGTTCGTGTCACGTGCAACACCCATCCCATGCACGGCGAGACCCTCGCCAGCGACCTGAGCTTCGTCGTGGGAGCCGTGCCCGGCTGCGCAACGACGATCACCGCGAGCGGCGAGAACGGCACCTTCGACATCGTCCCCCTGCCGGCCTCGAACGAGGCCTGGGCGCTGATCAGTGCGACCCCGCCGTTCCGCACCGAACAGGTGACGATCGCCCGCGACGACGGGCGCGAAGCGCTCGCGTGGCGACTCGGTGGCACGGCCTCGGTTCCCGCGAGCTTCTGCGACGAGCAGCTTTGATGCTCGCCGAGGCGGGAACGTCAGACGATCAGGTTGATCATGCGGCCCGGCACATAGATGACCTTGCGGAGCTCGGCGCCGTCGACGTGGGCGGCGACGTTCTCCTCGGCCAGCGCGGCGGCCAGCGCGTCGTCCTCGGACGCGTCGGGCGAGACCATGATGCGGCCACGGACCTTGCCCTTGACCTGTACGGGCAACTCGATCTGATCGTCGACCAGCAGCGACTCGTCGGCCACCGGGAAGTCGGCCCACACGACCGAGCCCTCGCCGCCCAGCTTCGACCACAGCTCTTCGGCCATGTGCGGCACCAACGGTGACAGCATGCGCACCATCGCATCGGCGACGACGCGCGGGGTCGGACCGTCGACCTTGGTGACCTCGTTGTTCAGCTCGGTCAGCTTGGCGATAGCGGTGTTGTACCGCAGGTTGTCCATGTCGCCGGTGACGCCGTCGATCGTCTTGTGCAGCACCCGCAGCAGGTCGTCGGACGGCGCGTCGTCGGTCAGGGCCAGCTCACCGGTCTCCTCATCGACGATGTTGCGCCACACGCGCTGGAGCAGACGCTGCGAACCGACGACCGACCGGGTCTCCCACGGACGATCCTGGGTGATCGGCGCCATCGACATCTCGTAGAGACGCAACGTGTCAGCGCCATAGGCGGCGTACATGTCATCGGGCGTCACCGAGTTCTTCAACGACTTGCCCATCTTGCCGAAGCTTCGCGTGACGGGCTTGCCCTCGAAGGTGAAGCCCGACTGGGCGTCGCCCTCGACCGACTCGGCGTCGACGTAGATCTCGCGCTCGTCCTGGAACGCAGCGGCCTGGATGTAGCCCTGGTTGATCAGGCGCTTGAACGGCTCGGCGGTGGTGACGTGACCCAGGTCGAACAAGACCTTGTGCCAGAACCGGCTGTACAGCAGGTGCAGCACGGCATGCTCGACACCGCCGACGTACAGATCGACGCCGCCCTCGGTCGGCGAGTCGCCGCCCATCCAGTAGCGCTCGGAGGTCGGCTCGGCGATCACGTCGTCGCTGACCGGGTCGATGTAGCGCAGGTAGTACCAGCACGAGCCTGCCCACTGCGGCATGACGTTGAGGTCACGCTTGTAGGTCTTCATGCCGTCGCCCAGATCGAGGTCGACGGTCGCCCACTCGGTGGCGCGGCCCAACGGCGGCTCGGGCTCGGAGTCCTCGTCCAGCTGGCGGGGTGCCCAGTCGATCAACTCGGGCAGGTTGACCGGCAGCTGCTCGTCGGGGATCGAGATCGGGTTGCCGTCGTCGTCGAAGACGATCGGGATGGGCTCGCCCCAGTACCGCTGCCGGGCGAACAGCCAGTCGCGCAGCTTGGTCGTGACCATGCCGACACCGGAGCCGTCGGCCTCCAGCCACTCGATGATCGCGGCCTTCGCATCGTCGACACCCAGCCCGTCCAGGAACGACGAGTTCACCGCGGGACCGTCGCCGATGTAGGCGCCGTCGCCGGGGATGGCGTCGTCGAAGTCGGACGGCGGCTGGACGGTGCGGATGATCGGCAGACCGAACTCCATGGCGAAGTCCCAGTCGCGCTCGTCCTGCGCCGGCACGGCCATGATGGCGCCGGTGCCGTAGCCCATCAGCACGTAGTCGGCGATGAAAACCGGGATCGACTCGCCGTTGACCGGGTTGACCGCATGGGTACACAGGTAGAAGCAGGTCTTCTACTTGTTCTCCTGACGATCGACGTCGGTCATCTGCT
>CAZEML010000276.1:0-259 GCA_964513285.1 uncultured Candidatus Nemicrothrix sp. | reverse complement strand
CCGCGACGGCCTCGGCCGGCGTGGCGGCGCCGCCAGTCCAGACCGGGTTGACGTCGTCGGCGTAGGCCTCGGCGACCAGTTCGTCGACCAGCGGATGCTCGGGCGCCAGCACCATGTAGGTGGCACCGAACAAGGTGTCGGGGCGCGTCGTGAAGACGTCGATCTGGTGATCGCCTGCACGGAACGACACTTCCGCGCCTTCGGAGCGGCCGATCCAGTTGCGCTGCATCGTCTTGATCGAGTCGGACCAGTCGAGCAG
>CAZEML010000275.1:0-4350 GCA_964513285.1 uncultured Candidatus Nemicrothrix sp. | reverse complement strand
TGCCTCGGTGAACCAGAACGAGATGAGGAAGTACGAACACGCACCGACGCCTTCCCAGCCGAGGAAGGTGAGCAACATGTTGTCGCCGAGCACCAGCATCAGCATCGAGAAGGCGAACAGGTTCAGGTAGAGGAAGAACTTCGAGAAGTTCTCGTCGCCGTGCATGTAGCCGATCGAGTAGAGGTGGATCAGCGCACCGACGCCGGTGATGAACAGCGTCATCGTGATCGACAGCGGATCGACGAGGAACCCGACGTCGACCGAGAAGTCGCCGGCGGGCACCCACTCCCAGAGCGTCTGCACGAAGCGACGCTCCTCTTTGTCCTCGGCCATGAGCCCGAGGAAGGTCACGATCGACGCGGCAAACGAGCCGCCCATCGCGAGCGTGGCGACCCAACCGGCTCCCGGCTCGCCCAGGCGACGCCCGAACACGAGGATCGTGACGAAGCCGAGCAGCGGGAACGCGGGGATCAAGAAGGCAGCATCAAGCATCGTCAGCCCCTCAACAACGACACGTCATCGGCGGTGGCATCGGCCCGGCGCCGGTTGATCGCCACCACCAGGGCGAGGCCGACGACGACCTCGACTGCAGCAACGACGAGAACGAAGAACACCGAGATCTGGCCGCCGACATCGTTGAGGTCGGCGCCGAACGCGACGAACGAGACGTTGACGGCGTTGAGCATCAGCTCGACGCACATGAACATCACGAGCGGGTTGCGGCGGATCAGCAGCCCGACGCCGCCGATGGCGAACATCAGGGCGGAGAGCACCAGGTAGTACGGCGTGGTGAGTACGAGGTCGGCGAGGATCATGCGTCGGCCTCCTCGTCAGCGGTGTCGGCGTGATGTTCGTCGTTGGCGCCAGCGGGGGCGAGCGACGGGAGTTCATCCATGGCGACCGGCTCGAGGTCGTCCATCCGATCGTCGGACTTCACGGTGCGGGTGAGCACGACCGCACCGATCACGCCGATGGTGAGCAGGGCGGCGGTGAGCTGGAACGCGACGAGATAGTCGGTGAACAGCACCCGGCCGATCCGCTCGATGTCGGAGTACTGGTTGTCGAGGGCGTGCTCGGACGACGAGACCTCGCTCCCGCCGGTCGCACCGTTGGTCGCGATCAGCACGATCGTGAACGCACCGGCGAGCAGCGAGGCGCCGACGATGGCGGCGAGCGGCTTCTGCCCACCGATCGGTTCGACGCCCAGATCCTCGGCCTTGTCGACGCCGAGCAACATGATCACGAACAAGAAGAGGATCACGATGGCGCCGGCGTAGACGACGACCTGCACGGCGGCGAGGAAGTGGGCGTCCTCGATCACGAACAGCACCGCGACCCCGATCAGGGTCTGGATCAAGAACAGTGCGGAGTGGACCGGGTTGCGCGAGGTCACGACGCCGAGGGCGCCGACGAGGATGATCGCGGCGGCGAAGAAGAAGGTGATGTACTCAGCCATGAGGAGCCTCGGCGTTGCCGTCGCTCTGGCCGGCTTCGGGTTCGCGGACGCCGTAACCGAGTTCGCCGGCCCAGTGGACGATGCCTTCGTAGCGGTGATCGCCGGCCGGTGAGGTGGCGCGCATCCAACCCGAGGTCATCTGGTCCTCGCCCGGACGCCAGTCCTCCCACGGCAGCTGCTGGGGCTTGCCGTCGTCGCCGACGAGGAGTTCGTCCTTGGTGTAGATCGCGTCGCTGCGGTTGGTGAAGGAGAATTCGAACAGCTTCGACTCGGTGATCGCCTGCGTCGGGCACGCCTCGACGCACAGGTCGCAGTGGATGCACCGCAGGTAGTTGATCTCGTACACGTAGCCGAAGCGTTCGCCCGGTGAGGTCGGCGCGTCGGGGTCGTTGTCGGCGCCGCGGACATAGATGCACTTGGCCGGGCACACGCCGGCGCACAGCTCACAACCGATGCACTTCTCCATGCCGTCCTCGTAGCGGTTGAGGACGTGACGACCATGCAGTCGCTCGGCCTTCTCCCGCTTCTCGTCGGGCTTGCCCTTCGCCGCTCCACGACCACCGCGGTAGTCGCCGGTGAGACGGTCTTCGAACAGCTTCTTGAACGTGACACCGAAGCCCTTGAGATACGAACCCTCAGCCACGGGACACCTCCTCTTCGATGCGCTCGGCGCGGGCGTTGCGGATGGCGAGCATCAACATGCCGGCGAGCAGGGCACAGGCGATGAACAAGCCGATGACGAAGCCACCGATCTGCACCGCGCTCCAGTCTTCGTCGTCGCCGACCTGGATGCCGGCCAACAAGATGAACCACGCCAGCGAGAGCGGGATCAACAGCTTCCAGCCGAAGTCCATCAGCTGGTCGTAGCGGAACCGGGGCAGCGTCGCCCGGATCCACACCAGACCGAACAGGAAGAACATCAGCTTGAAGAAGAACCAGAAGACGCCGATCCACCAGCCCTCCGGCAAGAAGAGCGCCGGGCCAGCCGGGCCACCGAGGAACAGCGTCACGATGAGGGCGCCCATCGTGATCTGGTTCATGAACTCGGCGAGGAAGAAGAGGGCGAACCGGATCGAGGAGTACTCGGTGTGGAAGCCACCGACGATCTCCTGCTCGGCTTCGACGAGGTCGAACGGCGGATGGTTGAGCTCGGCGGTGCCGGCGATGATGAAGATGAAGAACGGGATGAAGCCGGTCGGGATGAGGTACCAGTTCGGCACGACGTTCTCGATCCCGAACAGCGACGGGCCGGCGCCGGACTGGTCGACGACCATGGCGTGGGTCGAGAGCGTGCCCGACACGATCAGCACCGACGCGAGCGCCAAGCCGAGGGCGGCCTCGTAGGAGACCATCTGGGCCGAGGCGCGCACCGAACCGATGAGCGGGTACTTCGACCCCGAGCTCCAGCCGGCGAGCATGACGCCGTAGATCGCGAGCGACGACAGGGCAAGGAACCACAGCACGCCGACCGGCGGGTCGGCGACCTGCAAGAAGGTGTCGTGCCCGAAGAGGGTGACGATGCCGTCGCCGTCCTCGCCGTTGAAGTCACCGCCGATCGGGATGATGGCGAAGACGAGGAAGGCCGGGACCAGCGACAGGTACGGGGCCAGCTTGAAGGCGAAGCGGTCGGAGTTGTCCGGGATCAGGTCTTCCTTGAAGAAGAGCTTGATGCCGTCGGCGAGGCTCTGCAGGATGCCCCACTTGCCAGCGGTGTTGGGGCCGATGCGGTTCTGGAAGTCGGAGATGACCTTGCGCAGGAACCAGATGTTGAGCATCACCGCGACGAGCAGGAACGCGAAAGCGATGCCGACCTTCAGCAGGGTGATGCCGAGGTCGCCGAGCCAGTCGCCGGTGTAGAGCGGGTCTTGTCCGAGGATCATGCGCGCTCCACCCGAACGTCGGTGACCGCCGCCGTGGCGTCGATCAAGGTGTTGGCGTTGAGGCCGGGGGCGTTGGTCGGGATCGCGGCGGAACCGGCCGGTACGCCGGCATCGACCGCGACCGGGGCGACGAGCTCACCGCGACCGGAGACGACCTTGACGTCGGCCCCGGCTTCGAGGCCGAGCTTGTCGAAGTCGCTGGGATGGAGCCGGACCGTGGGCGCCGCGGCCAAGCCGGCGCTCGACGGGCAGGCCTGGATCATCGTGCCGGCGTCGTACATGCGCCGGCCGGCGACCAGGCGCAGCGAGTAGGCGTCGTTGGCGGGGGCGGCGATGCCCGAGGCGGACGGCGCGTCGATCGAGGAGCCGGCGATGAGCACGCCCTCGACGGCAGCGGCGGCGAGGGCCTCTTCGGTGAGCCCACCGTGGACCGGCGAGACGGCGGCGAGCTCGGCTCGAATCGCGGCGGGCGAGTCGATCCCGAGGTCGGCGCCGAGACGAAGCGCGAGCTCCGCGGCGATCATCCAGTCGGCGCGGGCGGTGCCGGGCGGGGTGACCTTCTGCTCGCAGACGCTGACCCGTCCCTCGAGGTTGGTGAACGTGCCGTCGACCTCGGTCGCCATGGCGGCCGGGAGCACGATGTCGGCGTGGGCGAGCGTCGAGGCGTTGGGCAGCGACTCGACGGCGATGACCGTGCCGACCGCACCGAGGGCCCGAGCGGCGAGGTCGCCGTCGGGGAAATCCGCGATCGGGTCGGCGCCGAGCAGGACGAGCACGTCGAGGTCGCCGGCGGCAGCCGCCGTCAGCATCGCGGTGGTGTCGAGACCGGCGGCAGCCGGAACCAACGGCCAGGCGTCGCAACCCGCAGCCAGCGGCTGGCGGCCGGGGAGCAGACCCGGCGCGAGGCCGGCGTCGAGGGCGCCATGGACGTTGCCGCGCCGCAGCGCCGAGAGGAAGCGAGCCCCGTCGAGGGCGCCGAGGGCGATGGCGGCATCGGTGACCGCGTCGGCGGAG
>CAZEML010000274.1:0-4353 GCA_964513285.1 uncultured Candidatus Nemicrothrix sp. | reverse complement strand
GAGCAGTGCATCGACAGCTGGCCCTTCTCGGGCAGCACGAAGTTCATGATCGTGAACATGGTCTTCTTGTTCACGCCGCAGTAGTCGGCCGGGCCGAGCACGAGACCGACCCGCTTCTCGATGTCGATGATGACGGCCCGGTTGCTCTTGGTGCCGTCGCGCTCCGGGTCACAGATGAAGGACGGGACGTTGATGAGGGTCCAGCCGGCCTCGGCCCGATCGCTGTCCTCGCGGACCTGCTTCGGGAACATGATGTTGCAGAAGTAGGCGTGGGTCGCGAACTCGCCGATGAAGCGGTAGGGCTCGGCGAACCCGGGGTCCCAGCCACAGAAGACGTCGGTGACGTAGAGGTGGCGCTGACGTTCGTTGAGGTGGGCGATGACGCGGGGGAGCAGGGCGTCGAACGCGTCGGCGTCGAACTTGGCGAAGCCGTTCTTCCACCACACCCGGTCGGTGGTGGCGGGCCGGTCGACACAGAAGGTGTCGGAGACCGGGCGGCCGGTGCACTCCGGGTCGGAGTAGTAGACGAGGGGGCCGTCGGTGCCGAGCGAGGTGGCGAACGCCTTCTGGGCGTCGTCGGGTCCACCGACCTCGACGCGGCCGCGGTCGTTGGCGATCGCCTCGTGGAACAGTTCTTCCTGGCTGAGGCCGTAGCGGTACTCCATGCCAGCGAGTCCGAAAGCGGTCTCCAGCTGGCCGGCAAGGTCGGCGTTCGTCGTCATGATGTGGGGGCTCCCCGGTGAGTCTCTCGGCTCCCCGTCGGTCACGCTGTCGCCGAACTGAGCCCCGGCCCGCCGGGGATCAAGAGGTAGACAAGTGAAAGACAGGTGCTCATCCCACTGTACGGAATTGGCCCTCAGCTAACCCAGCGCCCTCTGTCACTCAATGCAGATGAGGCGTATCGTTTCCAGTGATCCAGACGTGGATCGTGAACCGGGAGCCACCAACCGTGACGGTAAACGCTTACATCCTGATCCAAGCCGAGGTCGGCAGCGCCGCCGACGTCGCGGAGGCCACCGCGGCGCTCCCACAGGTCACCGTTTCTGAGGTCGCCGTCGGTCCCTATGACGTGATCGCGCGCGCCACCGGACAGGACATGGATGAGCTGGGTGGCGTCGTCGTCAACGCGGTCGGCAACATCCCCGGTGTCGAACGCACCCTGCTCTGCCCGATCGTGAATCTCTGATCTTCGCTGCGGGCGGCGCCGCAGACCCCGTCCGGGTTCGTGCTGACCTGATCCGCGTAGCGTTCGCTCCGGGCGGCACCGCAGACCCCGGCCGAGGTCGTGCTGACTCGACCGCGTTTCGTTCGCTTCGGACGGCGCCGCAGATCCCGCCCGAGCGCTCGCTGACCTGACCTCGTTGCCTTCGCTGCGGGCGGCGCCGCAGGCGGGGGCTCAGCCCTCGAGTTCGGAGAGGTCCGGGGTCTCCATGTCGGCTTCGGAACCGAGCTTCAGGTTGGTCGCGCGACCCTCGGCATCGAGCTCGAAGTTGACCCGCTGACCCTGGCGCAACATGCGAAACAGCGACCCCTCGAGCGCGTCGGCCGCGAGGTCGACGTCGGCCAGGTCGGCCTCGTTGATCAGGACCCCGTCACCGGTGCCGGGGTCGTAGCTCTTGATCACACCCTGCATGAGGGGGAGCGTAGCCCGCTGAAGGTCCCGCCGACGACGTGGGCCTTGTACGATCGATCGCCGTGTCCCTGACCGCGCTCGATGCCGCCGCCCTCCGCCAGGTCGTCACCGTCTTTCGTGACGCCCTCGTCGACCATCGCGAGGCGGTGAACAACCTCAACGTGTACCCCGTCCCCGACGGCGACACCGGCACCAACATGTCGCTCACGCTGCGATCCGTCGTCGACGAGCTCGACGGCGCCGACGCCGACATGGGCTCGATCTGCAAGGCGATCGCCCACGGTTCACTCATGGGCGCCCGCGGCAACAGCGGCGTGATCATGTCCCAGATCCTCCGCGGCTTCTCCGGCATCGCAGCCGACGCCGAGCAGGTCGACGGGGCGCTGTTCGCCAAGGCGCTCGCCGCCGCGGCCGAAGGCGCCTACGGCGCGGTCGGCAATCCGGTCGAAGGCACGATCCTCACCGTCGTGCGCGAATCGAGCGAAGCCGCAGTTGCAGCCGCCGATGGCGGCGCCGACCTCCTCGGCGTGCTCGACGCCGCCCGCACCGAAGGCGGCGCGTCGCTCGAGCGCACCCCGACCCTGCTCAAGGTGCTCGCCGACGCCGGCGTCGTCGACGCCGGTGGCTCGGGCTTCCTGCTCTTCCTCGACGCTGCGCTCAATGTCGTCGACGATCGTCCCCTCCCCGAACCCGACGTGCAGGCGCCGCCGGAGTTCGAGATGGAGCGGCCCGACGGCGACGACCACGAGAAGTCGATCGCCGATCTCCGCTACGAGGTGATGTTCCTCCTCGACGCCCCCGACGAGTCGATCGACGCGTTCAAGGCCGCGTGGGCCGAAGTCGGCGACTCGATCGTGGTGGTCGGTGGCGACGGCATCTTCAACTGCCACATCCACTGCGACGACATCGGTGCGGCCATCGAATGCGGCATCGACGTCGGCCGACCCCACAAGATCCGGGTCACCGATCTACTCGAGGAGCTCGATGCGCTCGCCCACGAAGAGGATTGGGTCAAGGGCGAGCTCGATGTCGAGCCCGAGGTCTCCGGTCCGCCCGTGCCGACCGCCGTCGTTGCGGTTGCGGTCGGTGACGGTGTCGTCTCGATCCTGAAGTCGATGGGCGTCCACGCAGTGGTGACCGGTGGCCAGTCGATGAACCCGTCGACCGCCGACCTCGTCGCGGCGGTCGAGGCGGTGCCGGCCCCCGAGGTCGTCATCCTCCCGAACAACAAGAACATCATCCCGGTAGCCGAGCAGGTCGACGCCCAGACGAGCCGCACCGTGAAGGTCGTGCCGACCCGCGGCATCGCGGAAGGCATCGCCTCGTTGATGTCCTACGACCCGCAGGCCACCGCGGAAGCGAACGCCGAAGGCATGGCCGACGTCGCGTCGGGCGTGCTCGCCGGCGAGGTCACCCAGGCGGTTCGCGAGTCGACTTCCGACGCTGGCCCGATCGCCGAAGGTGATTGGCTCGGGATTCGACGTGAGGGCATCTGCGCGGTGCAGCCGACGATGGCGGAAGCCGCGATCGAGCTGCTGAACGTGATGATCACCCACGACCACGAGCTCCTCACCGTGATCGCCGGCGAAGACGCCGACGATGACACCACCGCCCGCATCGAGGCGTGGGTCGAGGAGCATCACGAGGACGTCGAGGTCGAGGTCCACGCCGGCGGCCAGCCGCTCTATCCGTACTACTTCGGGCTCGAGTAGCCCGAGGCAGGAACGACCTCCGGCGTGCCTGCGGGCGACCCGCCACTCACGCTTCGGGATCTCGACCAGATCCCCGTCGCTCGGCTGCGCGGCGTCGGGGAGAAGAAGGACAAGGCGCTCGCCTCCGCCGAGATCCGCACCGTTCTCGACCTGCTGACCCACTACCCGCGTCGTCACCTCGACCGCACCCGGGAGGCCTCGATCGGCGATCTCCAGCCGGGCGAGGAAGCCACCGTCTTCGGCGAGGTCCGATCGAGCAAGACCCGGCAGTTGAAGGGCCGCCGCACCCTCACCGAGGTCGTGATCGGCGACGGCGGCAATCAGCTCCGGCTCACGTTCTTCAACCAGCGATGGCGAGAGAAGCAGCTCACGCCGGGCATGGAACTCCTCGTGCACGGCAAGTGCGAGCTCTACCGCGGGCAGCGCCAGATGACCGGGCCGGTCGTCGACCTGGTCGGCAACCAGACCGGCCGGATCATCCCCGTGTACCCCCAGTCGGAGAAGTCCGGGCTGCTGACTCGTGACCTGGCGCTCTTCGTCGAGGAGTCGATCAGCCGGTGCCGCCCACGTGGGCTCGACGATCCGGTTCCGGAGTCGGTGCTCGATCGCTATGACTTCGTCGATCGGTCGGCGGCCGTGTTCGGGATCCATCAGCCGGAGTCGATGACCGAGGTCAGCGAGGCGAGGCGCCGGCTCGTGTTCGACGAGTTGTTGCGGGTGCAGCTCGAACTCGTTCGTCGCAAGCGGCGGATCGAGCGGGAGACGGCCGGCATCGCTCATCAGCTCGCCGGCGAACTCACCGACCGGTTCATCGAGCGGCTGCCCTTCCCGTTGACGGGTGCGCAGCAGCGGGCGATCCGTGAGATCGGTGCCGATCTCGAGCTCGCTCGTCCGATGCATCGGCTGCTGCAGGGCGATGTCGGTTCGGGCAAGACCCTCGTCGCCGTCCATGCGTTGCTCGTTGCGGTGCAGGGCGGGCATCAGGGTGCGCTCATGGCTCCGACGGAG
>CAZEML010000273.1:0-4376 GCA_964513285.1 uncultured Candidatus Nemicrothrix sp. | reverse complement strand
CCGCCGACGCTCCCCGAGGCCGTCGCCGACGCCATCACCGGCGTGAGCTCCCTGCCCGACTCACTGCTCCAGATCCTCGATCCGATGGCGTTGTCGCCGGATCGAGTGGGTGCAGACCCGGACACGTGAGCGGACACCGCCTCGGGCTTGCGCTCGAGGACGCGGTGACCCGCCAGGCGGTGCGCGATGTGTGCGCGGTGAGCGGCCGATCCGAACTGGTGTTGAGTTCCATCACCGGTTCTGGCCTCGTCGCGCGCTCCCACGCGGCCGAACTGACCCACGTCGTCATCGGCGCCTCCGTCGTCGATGCGGCCAACGCCCTCGAGTCGCTGGCGACCGACGACAGCATCGAGGTCTTCGTCATCAGTGACGACCCCGTCGATGCTGTCCAGCGCCTCGGCGTCCCCCCGACCCGCATCATCGAGATCAACTCCGACGACCCCCAAACGGTCGCCAAGCAGATCGTCGGTGCGCTCGACCGCCGACCTGGGCAGGCGCGCCCGACGCGGCCGATCCGCCGCGTCGAACCCGCGACGCCCGCCGCCGGACCGATCTCCACCGCGCCACCCGGTGTCCGCCGGACGCTGCTCGCCATCGGATGCTCCACCGGGGGCCCCGAGGCACTCACCACGATCCTGGCTGACTTCCCCGCCGACTTCCCGGTGCCGATCGTGATCGTGCAGCACATGCCGCCGGACTTCACGGCGGTCCTCGCCCAGACCCTGTCCCGTGTGACCCCGCTCACGGTGCGCGAAGTGACCGAACCCACCGTCGCCCGTCCCGGCGAAGTGTGGATCGCGCCCGGCCACCGCCACCTCGTCACCGTCGACAGCAGCGGCCGCCTCGACCTCGACGACGGCCCGGAGGTCAAGAACTGCCGCCCGTCGGTCGACGTGCTGTTCTCCAGCGTCGCCAAGACCCATGGCCGTTCCGCCGTCGCCGCCGTGCTGACCGGCATGGGCGACGACGGAGCCGACGGCGCCGCCGACCTCGTCTCGGCCGGCGCCCACCTGATCGTCCAGGACGAAGCGAGCAGCGTCGTCTGGGGCATGCCCGGTGCGGTGGTCCGTGCCGGACTCGCCCATGACATCGTCCCGCTCCGCCATCTGGCGCAGAGCCTCCAGGCGCCGTTCACCGGCGCCTCACTCAAGTCTCCCCAACCAACGAAGGAGTGCCAATCATGACCATCCTCGTCGTCGATGACAGCAGCGTGATGCGAAAGATCGTCATCCGCAGCCTCCGCCAAGCCGGCTACGGCGACCATGAGGTCGTCGAAGCCGAGGACGGCGCCGAAGCGCTCGCGAGCATCCGCTCGTCGACCCCTGACGTCGTCTTGTCGGACTGGAACATGCCCAACATGTCCGGCCTCGAACTCGTCACCGCACTGCGGGCCGAGGGCAACGAGGTCCCGTTCGGCTTCGTCACCTCGGAATCGACCGCGGAGCAGTTCGCCGCCGGCATCGGTGCCGGCGCCGCGTTCTTGCTGTCGAAGCCCTTCACCGCCGAAGACCTGGCCGCCAACCTCGGCGCCATCCTCTGATCCACCAACCTCACCTTCTGGGAGAACCACCATCATGAGCACCATCGAAAAGGTCGACTTTCCGCCGTCGGCCGCCCTCACCCCGTTCCTTCGTGACCTGCTCGGCACCGACGTCAGCTTGACCGAGGTCGCGCCGCCGTCGCCCGAGGATCCGGCCGTCATGCCCCACATGACCTTCTTCCTCGACGACGAGAACTACATCGTCATGAAGGCCGCCGGCGACCTCCCGTTCGTCGCTTACGCCGGTTGCGCTCTCGCCATGATCCCGGCCGGCCGCGCCAACGAGACCGTGACGACCGGCAAGCTCGAGGAAGACATCGACGAGTGCTACCGCGAGGTCATGAACGTGCTGACCCGCACGGTCAACGAGAACTCGGGCAAGCACGTCCGCCTCGTTCCCGGCATGCGCCCCACCCAGGACCAGCTCGTCGCCGTCAGCTCCGCCATCGCCTACGACGTCAATATCGACCGCTACGGCACCGGCCGACTCTGCTTCTGGCTGACCTGACGATCAGACGCTTCTGGCTGACCCGGCGATCAGACGCCTCTTGCTGGCCTGACCGTTCATCAGCTCCCGACCCATAGCACCCACCATCAACCCGATGCTGTCCGTCGGCAGCTGACGCCACTGCTCCCCCACCTCGTTGCGCACCAAGGAACCCCCGATGACGAATCTGCTCGATCGACTCGACCTCAAGGCGAAGCTCGCTGCCATCGCCTTGATCCCGCTGCTCGGCATGACCCTCTTCAGCGCCCAAGCGATGCTCGAGCGTCGCGGCGAAGCCCAGGACGGTGAGAACCTCGTGAAGCTGGCCGAGATCTCCGGCGCGATCGGCGATCTGCTGCACGAGACCCAGCGCGAGCGCGGCGCCACCGCCGTCTACCTCTCCAGTGGAGGCACGAACTTCGTCACCGAGCTCCCGGCTCAGCACGATCGCACCGACGCGGCGTACGCCACGGCGCTCGAGATCCTCGAGAAGGACGAGGCGGCGGTCACCGACAAGATCGCCGACCACCTCGCTCCGGCGCTCGACGCGCTCGAGAACCGTCAAGCGATCCGCACCTCGGTGCTGTCCGTCGATGCCGAGCTCGGCCCGACCATCGCCTACTACACCGGCATCAACGGCGACCTGCTGAACGTGGTCGCCGACATGGTCGACGCCAGCACCGACGCCACAGTCGCCCGAGACGCCGCCGCCTATCTCGCCTTCCTCAGCGGCAAGGAACAGGCCGGTATCGAGCGGGCCCAGCTGAGCAACGTCTTCAGCAACGACGGCTTTGCCCCCGGTCAGCTCGTGACCGTGTCGAGCCTGATCGCCAAGCAAGAGGCCGACTTCAAGATGTTCGACCAGCTGGCGACGCCGCATCTCCATGACCTCTACGTCGCCGAGGAGAACCATCCAGCGACGGTCGAGGTCCATCGCCTCGAGCAGATCGCCCTGACTCAGGAGTCGGGCTTCGGGGTCGACCCGGTCTACTGGTTCGACACCATGACCGAACGCATCAACCTCCTCAAGCAGATCGAAGACGAGATCAGTGACGTCGTCACCGAAGACGCCCAGGCGACCGCCGACCAGGCGAGCGCCGACTTCCTCACCGCTCTCGTGCTCACGCTGCTGCTCCTCGCACTGAGCGTCGCCGCTCCGGTCATGATCATCCGTTCAGTGTTGAAGCCGATCCACAAGCTGGCTGACAGCGCCAAGTTGGTCGCCGACGGCAGGCTCGACGTCGACAACCTCGACCTTCCCGGGAACGACGAGCTGGCCCAGCTCGGCGCAGCGTTCGACGCGATGACCGACACGCTCGGCACCATCAACGACCAAGTGAATGCGGTCGCCAACTCCGAGCCCGACTCGGCGGCCTTCGACCGCAGCGTCCCCGGCGAACTGGGCAACGCGATCAACTCGCTTCGCAGCGCCAACCGCGAGCGCACGCGGCTCCAGGACGACCAGAAGCAGTCCTTCGCCAACGTCCAGCAGCTGCTCTCCGCGGTTCAGAACAAGGCCGGGGAGCTCACGATGAGCTCCGAGATGCTCACCACCATCAGCCGGGATCTGGCCGGCGGTGCCGACGAGACCGCGGCGCAGGCCGCGAGCGTGTCGGCTGCTTCGGAAGAAGCATCCGCCATCGCCCAGTCGGTGTCGACCGCCGTCGAGGAGCTCCAGCAGAGCATCGTCGAGATCGCCCGAGGCGCAGCGGCGGCCACCTCGACCGCCACCGAAGCGGTGACGGTCGCCAACGAGACCCGGGCCACGATCGAGCAGCTCGGCGAGTCCTCCGCCGAGATCGGCAAGGTCATCGAGTTGATCTCCTCGATCGCCGAGGACACCAACGTCCTGGCCCTCAACGCCACCATCGAGGCCGCCCGTGCTGGTGAGGCCGGAAAGGGCTTCGCGGTGGTCGCCAACGAGGTCAAGGACCTCGCCGGCGAGACCGCCAAGGCCACCGAAGACATCAAGTCCCGCGTCGAACGCATCCAGACCGACACCGACGCCGCCGTGGAAGCAATCGGCCGGGTGAGCGAGGTCGTCGCCGACATCAACTCGACCCAGGCGACCATCGCTGCCAGCGTCGAAGAGCAGACGGCGACCACCAACGAGATCGCTGCCGCAGTGTCCGACGTCGCCAAGACGAGCCAGGAGATCACCGAGAACATCTCCGGCGTGGCCGGTGCGTCGCAGCAGACGTCGGCGGGCGCGAACCAGACCCGCGAGGCCGCCGCCGGCCTCAGCGATCTGGCCGCCTCGCTCGCCGAGCTGAGCAACGCCGACGCCGCTGGCGCCGGTGACCCGCTGCCGGTCTGATCCGACCCGTCACCTGATCCTGCACTCGGTGC
>CAZEML010000272.1:0-4386 GCA_964513285.1 uncultured Candidatus Nemicrothrix sp. | reverse complement strand
GGCGACGTCGACGACGAAGACCGTCACCGAGGGTTCGGGGCGAGCGAACACGTCCTCGGCGTCGCAGGCGAGGAGGATGCGGTCGACGCCGAGCGCGAAGCCGATGCCGGGGGTGTCGGGCCCGCCGAGATCCTGGACGAGACCGTCGTAGCGGCCGCCGCCCCCGACCGCGTTCTGAGCGGTGTCGAGGGCATCGGCGGCGAACTCGAAAGTGGTGCGGGTGTAGTAGTCGAGGCCGCGCACGAGCCGCGGCGACAGCTCGTAGGGGATCCCGAGCTGATCGAGCCCGGCGCGGACCGTCTCGAAGTGGTCGCGCGTCTCGTCGGTGAGGAAGTCGACCATCAGCGGGGCGGCCGCGATGATGGCGGCGTCCTCCTCGCGCTTGGAGTCGAGCACCCGGAGCGGGTTGCGCTCGAGGGTGACCTGGCTCTGGGCGGAGAGGGCGCCGGCGTTGTCGGTGAGATAGCCGCGGAGGGCGTCCATGTACGCCGGTCGGCAGGTCGGGTCGCCGAGGCTGTTCAGGAGGAGCGTGACCTCCTGCAGGCCGAGCGACTCGTAGAACCGCCAGCCGAGGGCGATGACGTCGACGTCGGCCTGGGGATCGTCGGTGCCGAGCGTCTCGACGCCGACCTGGGAGAACTGGCGGTAGCGGCCGGCCTGGGGCTGCTCGTACCGGAACTGCGGGCCCTCGTACCAGACCTTCCACGGCGGGGTCGGCCGGTGCTCGGCGTACGCGCGGCACACCGAAGCGGTCAGTTCCGGGCGCAGGGCCAGGTGCTGCGGCGGGTCGCCCTTGTCGAAGAAGTCGAACATCTCCTTGGTGACGACGTCGGTCGACTCACCCAGGCGCTTGAAGACGCCGAGATCTTCGAAGATCGGCGACATGACCTCACCGAAACCGGCGAGCTCGGCCTGACGCGCGAAAGCGTCGATCAGGGCGCGACGACGCCCGGACTCGGGCGGGAGGATGTCGCGCGTGCCCTTGGGGGCTTTGAAGGTCGGCTCGGCCACAGCCCCCGAGGCTACCGGTCCCCCTCCCCCTCCTTGCGGGTTATCCGCGAGGGGTGGACCACGCCCGCCGCCGTCAGTTGCGCGAGGCGCCGGGGAGGATGCGGTAGGCGTCGTAGACCGACTCGACGCCGTAGAGCGAGGACAACACCGAGTCGAGCTGGCTCACGTCGGCGAGCTCGAACTCGAACTGCATCTTGGCGACCGCGTCGTCGCCGGTCTCGGTCGAGACGCCGGTGACGTTGAGGCCATGGTCGGCGAGCACCTTGGCGACGTCGACCAGCAGCGAATTGCGATCGAGCGCTCGGATCTCGATGGTGGTCGGGAATCGGCCGGTGTGTTCGGCGTCCCACTCGACCTCGATCAACCGATCGGGTTGCCCGGCGGAGAGTTCGGTCGCGTTGAGGCAGTCGCTGCGGTGCACCGACACGCCGCGACCGCGGGTGACGAAGCCGAGGATCTCGTCGGGCGGCACCGGCGAACAGCACCGCGAGAGGCGGATCATGATGTCGTCGAGGCCCTCGACGTGCACACCGGCGGACTGGGTCGGGCGACGCTTGCCGCCGGTGCGGCGGGTGACCGTCGACGGGAGCCGGCTGGGCTCGGCCTCGGTCGGAGTCTCCTCTTCGCCGCGAAGCTCACGCCCGATGCGTTCAGCGACCGTCGGCGCGGTGACGTGACCCTCGCCGATGGCCGCGAACAAGGCGTCCTCATCGACATAGTTCATCGCCTCCATCACCTCGGTGAAGACGGTCTCCTTCAGGATGCGGCGAGCCGGCAGACCCTCACGGCGGAGGGCCTGGATGAGGTCCTCTCGGCCCTCCTCGATCGCGTCCTCGCGCCGCTCTCGGGTGTACCACTGCTTGATCTTGTTGGCGGCACGTCGGCTGGCGACGAACTTCAGCCAGTCGCGGCTCGGGCCGGCACCCTCGACCTTGGAGGTGAAGATCTCGACCTTGTCGCCGGACTCGAGCCGGGTGTCGAGCGGCACGAGGCGGTCGTTGACCTTGGAACCGATGCAGCTGTGCCCCACATCGGTGTGGATCGTGTAGGCGAAGTCGACCGGCGTGGCGCCGACGGGCAGCTCGACCACTCGGCCCTTCGGGGTGAAGACGAACACCTCGTCCTGGTCGAGGTCGAACTTCAGGTTCGACATGAACTCCGAAGGATCCTCGGTCTCGCGCTGCCACTCGACGATGCGGTTGAGCCAGGCGAGGTCGCCGCCGGGCGACTCTTCCTTGTAGTCCCAGTGCGCCGCCACGCCGTACTCGGCGCGGGCGTGCATCTCCTTGGTGCGCAGCTGCACCTCGAGCGACTTGCCCTGCGGCCCCACCACCGTCGTGTGCAACGACTGGTAGAGGTTGAACTTGGGCATGGCGATGTAGTCCTTGAACCGCCCCTGCACCGGTCGCCACGTGGCGTGGATCGAACCGAGTGCGCCGTAGCAGTCACGGACCGAGTCGCAGATCACCCGGATCGCGACGAGGTCGAAGATGTCGTCGAAGCTCCGGCCCTTCACGACCATCTTCTCGTAGATCGACCACAGGTGTTTCGGGCGGCCCTCGACTTCGGCCCGGATGCCGAGCTCGGCGAGTCGGGCCTGCACGTCGGCGATGACCTGGGTCAGGTAGAGGTCGCGTTCGGGCGCCCGCTGCTGGATCATCTGATCGATCTCGGCGTAGACGCGGGGCTCGAGCGAGGCGAACGAGAGATCCTCGAGCTGCATCTTCATGTCCTGCATGCCGAGGCGGTGGGCCAGCGGCGCATACACGTCGAGGGTCTCGCGAGCGGAACGCTCCTGCTTGTGCGGAGGCATCCCGGCGATGGTCTGCAGGTTGTGGAGCCGGTCGGCGAGCTTGATGATCAGCACTCGGAGGTCCTGCGCGATCGCCACGATCATCTTGCGCATCGTGGCGGCCTGCTGCTCCTCCTTGGTGTCGTAGTGGACCCGGTCGAGCTTGGTCACGCCGTCGACGATGTGGGCGAGCTCGCCCCCGAACGCCTTCTCGAGATCGTCGAGGCCGACGGCGGTGTCTTCGACCGCGTCGTGGAGGAGGGCGGCGGCGATCGCGGTGTCGTCGAGGCCCTGCCGGGCGACGATGGTGGCGACGGCCACCGGGTGGCGGATGTAGGGCTCGCCCGACTTGCGCCGCTGCCCCTTGTGGGCGTCGTCGGCGATCAGGAACGCCCGCTCGATCATGTCGGTCGGCGCCTTGGGGTGATGGCCGCTGAACTCGGTGAGCAGGCCGCTGACCTCGGCCGACGGTGGCCGGTTGACGGCTCGACGCCACGGGAGCACGCGGGTGACGGTGGCCATCAGCCGACCTCGATCACGGCGTCGATGGCGGCATCGCCGAGCTTGGCCCGGCCGTCGAGGAACAACAGCTCGATCAGGAACGAATACCCGACGACGACCCCGCCGAGCCCGGCGACGAGCTCGCCCGCCGCGGCGGCGGTTCCGCCGGTGGCGAGTACGTCGTCGAGGATGAGGATCCGGTCGCCGGCCTCGAACGCGTCGTCGTGCATCTCGATCGTGTCGGTGCCGTACTCGAGGCCGTAGTCCTGGCGGACGGTCGCGCCCGGCAACTTCCCGGCCTTGCGGATCGGCACGAACCCGACGCCGAGTTCGCGAGCCACCGCAGCACCGAGGATGAAGCCACGGGCCTCGATCCCGATGACCGCATCGACCTGGGACTCGCGCCACGGGTCAGCGAGCACCGAGATCGTCGAGTCGAGCCCCGCCGGGTCGGCGAGCAGCGGCGTGATGTCCTTGAAGACGATTCCCGGCTCGGGAAAGTCGGGAATGTCGCGGATCAGCTCGGTGAGGTCAGCGACGGACAGGGCGCCCATCGACCCAGCGTACCGGAGTCAGGACTTCTTCTTTTTCCGCGGCTTGGGCGGCTGCCCCGGACGGGCCGAGGTCGGGGTGCGCTTGGCGGCGGCCGACCGCTGCGCGGCCTGCCCTCGGGCCGGGCGTTGGCTTCCGCCCCCGCTGGACTTGCCCGACGGCCGATCACGGTTCGATCGGCCCGGGGCCCGGTCGCGGGCGACGGGGATGCCGGCGAGGGCGACGTCTTCGTCGCTGATACGACGGGTGCCGGTCTCGCCGGTGCGACCCTCGATCTTGGCGGCGACCGCCCGGTTCTCGGCTTCGCGTTCCTTCATGTAGGCCACGACGGAGGCGGCGACGAAGATCGACGAGTAGGTGCCAACGATGATGCCGATCAACAGGGCGATGGCGAACTCGCGCAGGGTCAACGCACCGAGGAACAACGAGCCGATGACCAGCATCGACAGCACGGGGAGCACCGATGTGATCGAGGTGTTGATCGAGCGCATCAACACCTGGTTGAGCGACTGGTTCATCATCTCGCTGTA
>CAZEML010000271.1:0-4399 GCA_964513285.1 uncultured Candidatus Nemicrothrix sp. | reverse complement strand
GCCCTCGGCCGGTTCGGCGGCGTCGCTCGCCGGTTCGACTTCCGCGGCGAGGCCGCCGGTGTCCGCTTCGTCGACGACTACGCCCACCACCCGACCGAGGTGGAAGCGACCCTCGCCGCCGCGGTCTCCGGAGGCTGGCCCCGCATCGTCTGTGTGTTCGAACCGCTGCGCTACAGCCGCACCGAGCTGATGTCGCGCGAGTTCGCCGACTGCTTCACCGACGCCGACGTGTTGGTCATCACGTCGATCCATCCGGCGAGCGAGCCACCTCGACCCGGGATCACCAGCAAGCTGATCCTCGACGCGGTGCTCGATGCGCACCCGTGGGCCAACGTCGCCTGGATCCCCGAACTCGACGATGTCGCCGACTGGCTCGTCACGAACCTCCGCTCGGGAGATCTGTGCTTGACCCTCGGCGGCGGTCCCGTGACCAACCTGCCCGACGCGGTGATCCCCCGACTCCTTGAACGAGGTGGCTCATGAACCCCGCCCTGGTTGCGGTGATCGAACGACTGATGGACGAGCTCGGCGACAAGGTCGCCGTCGACGTGCCGATGGGCGCGCTCACGACGTACCGCGTCGGCGGCCGCGCGGCTGCGATGGTCGTCGTCGACGATCACGAGACCCTGAGCGCCGTGGCAGCCGCGGTCGCCGGCACCGGCATCACCGTGCGAACCCTCGGTCGGGGCAGCAACATGCTCGTCGCCGATCGAGGATTCGACGGACTCGTCGTCCACATGGCCGGCGACTACGCCGGCATCAGCGTCGTCGACGAGACGACCGTCATCGCCGGCGCCGCCGCGAAGCTGCCGGTCGTCGCCCGCACGACGGTCGGCTACGGCCTCACCGGCTTCGAGTGGGCGGTCGGCGTTCCCGGCTCGATCGGTGGCGCCGTTCGCATGAACGCGGGCGGTCACGGCGCCGACATGAAGGACTCGCTGCTCGACGCGGACATCGTCGACTTCGCCGCGGGCGAGCGGCGCATCGTTCCCGCCGAGGAGCTCCAGCTCTCGTACCGTCACTCCGCCCTCCGGCCCGACGAACTCGTCGTCGGTTGCCGGCTCGCGCTCCAGCCCGGCGACGAACGCAAGGGCAAGGCGGAGATGGCCGAGATCGTCCAGTGGCGGCGCGACAACCAACCGGGCGGCCAGAACGCCGGCTCGGTCTTCACCAACCCCGAGGGCGACAGCGCCGGCCGCCTCATCGACACCGCCGGTGGCAAGGGCCTTCGAGTCGGCACCGCAGAGGTGTCGCCGAAGCACGCGAACTTCATCCAGGCCGACGAGGGCGGCACCGCAGCAGACGTCTTGCAGGTGATGATCGAGGTCCGGATGCTGGTCGAATACGCCCACGGCATCGTGCTGCAGCCCGAGACCCATCTCGTCGGCTTCGACGACGTCGAGGTGCCGTGGCGGTCATGACCGCACGGATCGACCCCCGACTTCGGCAGCGGCGGATCGCCGTCCGCCGGGCCGAAGGGCGGCGACGCCTGCGCATCCTCGTGATCGCGATCGCCGTGGCGGCCGTGGTCGGCGGCGCGTACGCCCTCACCCGTTCGGCGTTGCTCGACCTCGATCAGGTCGAGGTCAACGGCGTCGTCGGCACCCAGGCCGCGGAGGTCACCACCGCGACGGGCCTCGAGTTGGGCGCGCCGCTCCTCGACCTCGACCTCGACGCGGCGAGCGAGGCGGTCACCGACCTGCCCTGGGTGCTGAGCGCCGAGGTGAGCCGATCCTGGCCGGGCACCGTCACCGTCGACATCGTCCGTCGCACGCCGGTGGCGGTCCTGCCCACCGGCGATGGGGGAGGTGTGGTCATCGACGAAGAGGGCGTCGCGATCGCCCGCACCGTCAACACCCTGGGCGAGCTCCCCGTGATCACCGTCACCGCATCGGGAGGGCTCGGCGAGGTCCAGGACTTCGCGCTCCCGGCGATCCCGGTGGTGCAGTCGGTCCCCGCCGACCTCGACCCCTGGATCGAGACGTTCGGCATCGCCTACGACGGCGGCGAGAACGGCGAGCTGGTGCTCGACCTCGTCGGCACCGCGGTCGCCGAGCTCGGGCTGGGCACCGACATCGAGGCCAAGCTCGACGCGCTGCGGGCGGTGCTCGGCCGTGTCGACCGAACGTGCATCGCCGTCATCGACGTCCGGATCGCGGAGCTGCCACTCGTCCAACGCGACCCTCAGTGCGAAGACGCAGCCCCGACCTCATGAGCGCTGTGACCCCGCGACACCGCAGCGTCCCCGGAAACACGGGCCAACGGGTGTACGGTCGCTCCATTCCGGCACGCTCGCGTGCGCGGGCGGTACCCACTTCCTCGTACGGGGGCTTCCATCGTGATGTCTGATCCGCAGAACTATCTGGCCGTCATCAAGGTCGTCGGCGTCGGTGGTGGCGGAGTCAACGCCGTCAACCGCATGATCGACGCCGGGCTGAAGGGCGTCGAGTTCATCGCTGCCAACACCGACGCGCAGGCGTTGCTGATGAGCGATGCCGACGAAAAGCTCGACATCGGCCGCGAGTTGACGCGTGGCCTCGGCGCCGGCTCTGACCCCGAGGTGGGGCGCCAGGCCGCCGAGGAGCACGTCGACGAGATCCGCGAGTCGCTCGCGGGCGCCGACATGGTCTTCATCACCGCGGGCAAGGGCGGCGGCACCGGTACTGGCGCGGCACCCGTGATCGCCGAGGTCGCCAAGAGCCAGGGCGCGCTCACCATCGGTGTGGTCACCCGCCCGTTCGCGTTCGAGGGCCGGCGCCGCTCGGTCCAGGCCGAGCAGGGCATCCAGAAGCTGAAGGAGAAGGTCGACACCCTGATCGTCATCCCGAACGATCGGCTGTTGTCGATCGCGTCGAACGACACGTCGATGCTCAACGCCTTCAAGATGGCCGACGAGATCCTGCTGCAGGGCGTCCAGGGCATCACCGACCTGATCACCACGCCCGGCCTGATCAACACCGACTTCGCCGACGTGCGCACCGTCATGGTCGACGCCGGATCGGCGCTGATGGGCATCGGCCACGGCAGCGGCGAAGGCCGAGCGGTCGCCGCCGCCCGTGCCGCGATCTCGAGCCCGCTGCTCGAAGCGTCGATCGAGAACGCACGCGGCATCCTGCTCAACATCTCCGGTGGCCCGGACCTCGGTCTGCTCGAGGTCAACGAGGCGGCGGAGATCATCCACGGGGTCGCCCACCAGGACGCCAACATCATCTTCGGCGCGGTCATCGACGACGAGATGGGCGAAGACGTCCGTGTCACCGTCATCGCCGCCGGGTTCGATCGTTGGGACGAGTCGTCGGCGATCCGCACGTCGGCGCCGATCCGCGAGCCGCTGCTCGACAGTGCCCCCGCCGATCTCGGCGAACCCACCGGCGAGGTCCCGATCGCGGACGTGTTCGCCACCGATGACGACGACGATCTCGATCTCGGTGACGATGACTTCGACGTGCCGTCGTTCCTGCAGTAAGCACGCCACCGTTCAACCGGCGGTTGCGGCCGTCGTGATCGCTACGGTGCGCTCATGACCCCCGTCGATCCCCACCAGGTCAGCGACCGAGCCGACGCCTTGCGGGCCCGCCTCGCCGCGGCCGGCGGCGCCGATGTGCGGATCGTCGCGGTCACCAAGACGTTCGGGCCCGACGCGGTCGACGCGGCGGTCGCCGCCGGACTCGTCGACGTCGGCGAAAACTACGCCCAGGAGGCGGTCGCCAAACTCACCGAGGTCGCGAGCGAACCGACCGTGCACTTCATCGGACGGTTGCAGCGCAACAAGGTGCGCCATCTCGCGCCGGTCGTCGATGTCTGGCAGAGCGTCGACCGACCCGAGCTGGTGCGAGAGATCGCCAAGCGGGCGCCCGGCGCCCGCATCATGGTGCAGGTCGACATCTCCGACGAGGAGAGCAAGGGCGGCGTGGCACCGGCAGACACCGAGCGTCTGGTCGTCGATGCCACCGACGCCGGCCTCGAGGTCGTCGGCTTGATGGGGGTCGCCCTGCTCGCGGAGCCCGAGGCGGCCCGTCCGGGATTCGCCCTGCTGCGCCGGCTCGTCGATCAACTCGAGCTGGCGGAGTGTTCGATGGGGATGACCGCGGACCTCGAGGTCGCCGTCGACGAGGGCACGACGATGGTGCGGGTCGGGCGCGACCTGTTCGGCGAACGTCACCGCTGAGCCGCCCCGATCGACCATGACACCGTCGCGGAGACGCTGAGGGCTAGCCTTTCGGCAAGGAGGGCTGTTGTGTCCACATTCAAGAAGGCGATGATCTACCTGGGCCTCGGTCCCGACGAGGAGTACGACGCGTTCGACGACTACGCCCCGAACCCCGAGGGGGCCGACGTTGCGTCCGCCGCGCCGCGTCCTGCGATGCGGGCGGTGGCCGAGCCCGCCACCGCGGCCCCG
>CAZEML010000270.1:0-4485 GCA_964513285.1 uncultured Candidatus Nemicrothrix sp. | reverse complement strand
CCCGTGCCCATGTCCTGGGTGGCATTGCGAACACAGAGGCGACCGTCGCGGACCGAGACCTGGACCTCGGTGTCGGGATCGACCATGTACAACCAGTTGGCGGTCGCGACGCCGACACCGCGCCGGTAGCGGCCGGTCTGTGACCCGGTTGCGGGTCGTTGCTGCCAGACGGGCAGGGCCGACGCCCAGTCGAACAGCGCGGCCCGCTTGTCGTTGCCATCCCAGCGAGAGCGAAGGGCGATCGGGTCGTGTCCGAGTTGGTGGGCAACGTGGTCCACGGCCTGTTCGAGCGCCCACGCGTAGGTGGGCCCGCCCGGGCCGCGGAACGGCGTGCCGGGCGGCGCGTTGGTGATGATGTCGGTGTCGCGGGCGAGCCGCGGCGACCGCCCGTACAGCAGCATGCCGAGCAGCGCATAGGGGCTGTTGATCGATGCTCCCGTCAGGCTCTCGCCCTCGATCAGCATCGCCTTGAGATCGCCCTTGTCGCTGACGACGAGGTCGATGTCGGTGCGGCTGCCTGGGCGGTTGCCGGTCGCCGTCAGCTCTTCTCGGCGGTCGAGCACGACGCGCACCGGTCGCCGAGCCATCCGGGAGAGTTCGATCGCGGCGACCATGTCCGGGGTGACGGACAACTTCGCGCCGAACCCGCCGCCGATGAAGTCGGCGACGACCTCGATCGAACCCTCGTCGAGGCCGAACCGTTCGGCGAGCTCGTGGGTGACGTGATCCAGGCCCTGGGTGCTGGTCCAGACCTTGAGGCGGTCCGGGTCGCTCCAGTCGGCCACCGTCGCGTGGGGTTCGAAACTGGTGTGGAGCTGAGCAGCCGTCTCGAAGTGCAGCGAGACGTGGCCAGTGGGTCGCGTGCGCCGTGCCTTCTTGACTCGTCGTTTCGCGATCGTGCCGAGCCACGGGAAGGGGTTGGGGCCGCGTCGGTTGCCGCTCCAGCGGGCGGGCGAGATGGGACCCTCCGCGGCGTTGGGGGCCAGCTTGCGCGAGCTCCGCGTCGGGTAGACGGCCGGCGCACCATCGGCGAGGGCCTCGTCGGGATCGAGGACGAAGGGTGACGGTTCGATGGTGAGCGGGAGCTCAGCAGCGACCCGCCGAGCTTCGGCCAACGTCTCTGCGGCGACCGCGGCGATGGGTTGACCGGCGTAGCGAACCGCTCGATCGTCGGGCAGAAGCTCGACGAGGTACTCGGCGGCGCCCTCCAGGATCGCCCCCACCGTGCCGGCGGCGATCGGGGAACGAACGATGACGGCCTCCAGCGCGCCGTCGGGGTACACGTCTGCCGTGTAGACCGCGGCCCCGGTGACCTTCGCTTCGCCGTCGACGCGCAGCGACACGCCGACCTCGGCGTCGAACTCGCCCCGACACGCCGCGGCAACCGCGTGGTAGATGCCTTCGTAGGCACCACATCGACACAGGTGGCCGGCCAGCGCGTCGGCGATCGTGTGACGGTCGGGCTCGCCCGTGCCGTGCTCGGCACGCCACCCGTCGACGAACGCCGCGGCATCGACGACGAAGCCCGGCGTGCAGAAGCCGCACTGGAGCCCGTCGTTGGCCAGGAACGCACGTTGCACCGGATGCAGCACGCCGTCGGTGGCGAGGCCTTCGACGGTCGTGACGTCAGCGTCGCGCAATGCGGTGGCAGGGGTGAGACAGCCAGCGACCGCCGTTCCATCGATCTGCACGGTGCAGGCGCCGCACACGCCGCCGGCGCACACCAGCTTGGTCCCGGTGAGGCCGAGCTGTTCTCGGATCACGTCGACGGCGGATTCGTGGCCGTCGACCTCGATGGTTCGGGACTCGCCGTTCACCGTCGTGGAGATGGGGGTCGTCACGTCGTGCCTCTTCCAGGTCGTTGCGGGGGGCGTGCGGAGGATTTCCTCCGGTCGTGGACTCACCCTAACCCACGATGCGGAGGATTTCCTCCGCAAGCCGGAAGATTTCCTCCGGAAGCGCGCTGACTCGCTACCGTGGGGTCCATGACGACCCAGGCCGACGAGACGACCGAGCGCATCCGCGCCGCGGCGCTGAGGCTCTTCGCGGACCGCGGCTACGGCAACACCACGATCGAGCACATCTCGACCGCAGCCGAGGTCGGCGTCGCCACGATCTACCGGCGCTGGGAGGACAAGGCCGCGATCGCCAACGACCTCTACGGCATCGGACTCGACTCGATGGACATCATCCTCGCCGAGCCCACACCGGGCGAACCGCGCGACCAGTTCATCGAGATCTGGAACCGGGCATGGACGTGGGCGACCGCCAATCGCGAAATGTTCGCCTTCATCAACGCGAGCCTCGGCGCCCCGTGGCTCACCGATGAACTCGGCGCCCGCAAGGCGGCGATGACCGAAGCCGAGGTCGGCACCTATGCCCGCTTCGAGCTCGACGCAGCACCTGACTTCGCCGCCGCCCTGATCGGCGGCGCCCTGATGTCGGTGCTCGCGATGGAACCCGACGTCTCACCCGACGAGGTCGGCGCCCGGCTGTGGCGGGCCCTCAAGCTCGACGCCGACTGACCCCGTCGTCGTCAGCTGAAGTCGCCGGCCGCCGAGCGAAGCTCGAGGATCGCGTCGTCGACCGAGCGGCGGCCGCCGGCACTGAGACCGGCCACCCCGAACTCGATCTCGGCCAGGGCGGCAGCCGCGGCCTCCACCCGACGGCGACCGCTCGCCGTGAGCACGGCGAGCGTCGTTCGCCGATCGGTCGGGTGCGGCTTGCGGGCGACCAACCCGTCGGCCTCGAGCCGGTTGACGGTGTTGGTGACCGACGCCGGGTGGACCTGCAGCCGGTCGCCGACCTTGCCGAGCGGCAGCTCACCCTCGCGGGTGAACGACAGCAGGGCGAGCACCTCGAAGCGACTGAAGTTGAGGCCGAGCGGCGCGAGGGCGGCGTCGATCCGGGCCGAGAGGATCTGGTGGGCCCGCGTGATCGACGTGGCGGCGGTCATGGCGTCGACCGCTCCCCAGCCGGCCGCTCGCCAGTTGGTGGCGGCCTCGTCGATCGGGTCGAAGTCCAGGGCCATGTGCAGTACCCTAGAGAGAAATACTTGGACGTCAAAGTATTCGGAGATCACCCATGAGTGACGACAAGAGCGCCTGGCAAGAGCAGTACGACGCGACCCGGTTGCGCGACGCGCCGTTCGAGACGATGTCGGGCGTGCCCGTCGACCCGGTCTACGGCGACGCCCCGCGGCCCGGTCAATACCCCTACACCCGCGGCCTCCACGCGGCCGGCTACCGCTCGCGCCTCTGGACGATGCGGATGTTCGCCGGCTTCGGCACCGCCGAGGACACCAACGCCCGCTTCAAGGAGATCCTCCGCAACGGCGGCATGGGGCTCTCGACCGCCTTCGACATGCCCACCCTCATGGGGTACGACTCCGACTCCCCCTGGGCGCTCGGTGAGGTCGGGCGGGCCGGTGTCGCCGTCGACACCCTGCGCGACATGGAAGACCTCTACGCCGACATCGACCTCGGCACGGTCTCGACATCGATGACGATCAACGGCCCCGCCGCCGCATTGCTCGCGATGTACATCGCCGTCGGCGAACAGGGCGGCGTCGCCAAGGCCGACCTGGCCGGCACGATCCAGAACGACATCTTGAAGGAGTACCAGGCGCAGAAGGAATACATCTATCCCCCGCGCCCGAGCATGCGGATCGTCACCGACATGATCCGCTACACCTCGGCCGAGATGCCGAAGTGGCACCCGGTCTCGATCTCTGGCTACCACATCCGTGAGGCCGGCTCGACCGCCGCGCAGGAGCTCGCCTTCACCCTCGCCAACGGCTTCGCCTACGTCGAGGCCGCCCTCGCCGAGGGCCAGGACGTGAACCAGTTCGGTCGGCGGCTCTCGTTCTTCTTCAACGCCCACTCCGACTTCTTCGAGGAGATCGGGAAGTTCCGCGCTGCCCGGCGCATCTGGGCCCGCTGGATGAAGGAGCGCTACGGCGCCACCGACGAGCGGGCGATGATGTGCCGCTTCCACACCCAGACCGCCGGCGTGTCGCTCACCGCCCAGCAGCCCGAGAACAACATCGCCCGAGTCGCGATCCAGGCGCTGTCGGCCGCACTCGGCGGCACCCAGTCGCTGCACACCGACTCCTTCGACGAGGCGCTCGCCTTGCCGACCGAGAAGGCCGCCCGGATCGCGCTGCGCACTCAGCAGATCGTCGCCCACGAAACCGGGGTGACCAACGTGGCCGACCCGCTCGGCGGCGCACCGTACGTCGAGTGGATGACCGACGAGATGGAGCGCCAGGCCGAAGCCGTGTTCGCCCACCTCGACGGACTCGGTGACGGGTCGATCCTCGAGGGTGTGTACGCCGGGATCGAGAACGGCTACTTCGTCGGCGAGATCGCGGACGCCGCCTATCGCTTCGAGCGAGAGGTCAACGCCGACCAGCGGATCATCGTGGACGGCGGCGCGTCGAGCTTTCGGCTGGCGCGGCCGGATTCGCGGAACAAGTCGATCTGA
>CAZEML010000269.1:0-4552 GCA_964513285.1 uncultured Candidatus Nemicrothrix sp. | reverse complement strand
CCAAGACCGTCCTGGCCAAGGCGGTCGCATCGGTCTTCGGTGTCGCTCCGAGTGACGTCGAGGTCGAGATCGGTCGGGCCGGCGATGGCAGGCTGCACGGTCCGACGTCGGGTGGAAGTCGGACGACGGCGTCGATCCACTCGACTGCGATCGAGGCAGCCGAGAAGCTGAAGGCACAGATCGGTACCGACCTGAGTTCGGCCCATGGTGCGTCGGCCACGGCGACCCGCGGCGGCGACAGGGGCCTGCGGCCGGTTCCCGTCACGATGAACAACCTGCAGATCGGCCGTGGGTTCAGCGCTGCGGTCCACGTGTCGGAGGTCGAGGTGGACACGCTCACCGGCAAGACGCGGGTGCTGTCCGTCCACGGTGGGTTGGCGATCGGTGTGCCACATGCGAGAGAACTCGCGGTGAGTCAGTGCGCCGGCTCGATCATCCAAGGCGTCGGCCTGGCGCTCTACGAGAACCAGATCCTCGATCCCCACACCGGGCTCACGCTCACGTCGAACCTCGAGGACTACCGGATCCCCCAGCTCGGCGACACGCCTGAGATCACCATCCATTTCCACGAGCCCGGCTGGGAGCACGTGCCCGGTGGTGGTGTCGGGCTCGGCGAGGTCGCCACCATCAGCCCGGCGGCCTCGGTCGGCAACGCCGTGTTCAACGCCACCGGTTGGCGTCCCACCCACCTGCCCATTCGGCCCGATCGCGTTCTGGAGGGTCTGCGATGATCCACTTCCCCGAGTCCTACGCCGACATCGACGTCCCCGACGGCGCGGTCGTCCGTTCCGGCGGCACCGACCTGCAGGAGCGACTCCGTTCCCACAACGCCGCGCCGACGATCGTCGACCTCACCGGCATCGCCGGGTTCGCCGGCATCGACCGCTCCGACACCGGCGTGCGGATCGGTGGTGGCACCCGCATGGCCGTCGTCGCCGCGGACCTCGCCGACACCCACCCGGCGCTCGCGATCGCGACGGGGTCGCTGGCGACGCCGCAGGTCCGTGCCACCGGCACCATCGCGGGCAACCTCACCCAGCACACCCGTTGCTGGTACTACCGCCACCCCGAGACCGACTGCTTCAAGTCGGGCGGTGACTCCTGCCCGGCTCGAACCGGCCGTCACCTCTACGGCGTGGTGTTCGACCGGGCCGACTGTGTGCACCCGCACCCGTCGACCATCGCGATGGCGCTCCGCTGCTACGACACGTCGATCGAGCTGGCCGATGGCTCGCGCCGCTCTCTCGACGAGCTGTTGGGTGACGGCACCGACCCGACCCGTGATCATCAGCTCGCCGACGGCGAGGTCATCGCCGGCATCCACGTCGAGCCGGGCTGGGCGGGGGAGCGGAGCGCCTACTTCCGGTCGATCTCGCGATTCGAGGCCGAGTGGCCCTTGGTCGAAGCCGTCGTCCGTGCCCGTTTCGACGGCGACACCGTCGCCGAGTGCCGCCTCGCGATCGGCGGGGTGGCGACCATCCCGCTGCGGATGGAGGCCGCGGAGGCCGTGCTCACCGGCTCGACCCTCGACGACTCGACCATCCGATCGGCGGCCGAAGCCTCTGCCGAGGGCGCGAACCCGCTCCCGGAGACCGGGTACAAGGTCGATCTGGTGGCCGCGACCGTGATCGAGACGCTCGAACGCCTGCGCCGCGCCTGATCGACCCCGAGGCGAACGGCGCTGGATGAGTCGCCGCCTCGGCCGAGTCGCTACCGTCTAGCCCGGAGGTAGCCCCGATGTTGGACTTCGAACTCGCGCCCGAACTGCAGGAGCTCCAGCTCCGCGCCCGGGCGGTCGCGGCCGAGGGGGTCGCCGAGTTCGGCGCCCACACCGATTCGTGGATCAACGGCTATTCGAAGGAGTTCAGCCAGCGTCTCGCCGAAGAGGGCTGGATCGGAATGACCTGGCCCACTGAGTTCGGGGGCGGCGGACAGTCCAACCTCGCCCGCATCATCATGGGTGAGGAGATGATCTCGGTCGGCGCGCCGATCGCGGCGAGCTGGTTCGCCGACCGCCAGATGGGCCCGGCGCTCATCAACTACGGCACCGAGGACCAGCAGGCCGAGTTCCTTCCCGGCATGTTGAGCGGCGAGACCACATGGTGCATCGGGATGTCCGAACCCGACGCCGGGTCCGACCTCGCCGGGTTGAAGACGTCGGCCGATCGCGACGGCGACGACTTCGTCGTCAACGGCCAGAAGATCTGGACCTCCTTCGCCGCCATGGCCGACTACTGCTACCTGATCTGCCGCACCTCGTCGGACGGGCCGCCCCACAAGGGGGTCAGCGAGCTGATCGTGCCGATGGACCTGCCCGGCATCGAGATCCGTCCCATCAAGGACATGACCACCAACCAGCACTTCTGCGAAGTGTTCTTCGACGACGTCCGCGTGCCGGCGGAGAACCTGGTCGGGGTCGAGGGCAATGCGTTCAAGCAGACGATGGCGCAGCTCGAGCACGAGCGGGGCGGCATCGACCGGCTCGTCTCCAACCGACCGCTGTTCGATCGGGCGGTCGCCGCGGCCGACACGACCGACCCGCTGGTCCGTCAACAGATCGCCAAGCTCGAGACCGGGTACCGCCTCGGCCGCATCCTCGTCTACCGCGAGGCGACCAAGCAGGCGCCGGCCGGATTCTCCGCGGCGACCAAGTGCTTCTGCACCGAACACGAGATCGCGGTCGCCGACTTCGCCGCCCAGGTCCTCGGCATGGAAGCCGTCGCCGACGCCTCACTCGCCAAGGCCATCGCCTACGCCCCCGCCTACACGGTGATGGGCGGCACGAGCGACATCATGCGCAACATCCTCGGCGAGCGGGTGCTCGGTCTGCCGCGCGAACCGCGGCCCTAGGAGGCGCCGTGAGCGACAGCCCGCTCGACGACTATCGCTTCGACACCTCGACGATCGTCCACCGCACGCCGGAGCATCCGACCCGTGACGACTGCGTCGTCATGTCGCTCGACTTCAACGCCGACCCGTTCGAGCGGATGGCGTGGATGCGCGAGCACGCGCCCGTCTACTGGGACGACGTGACCGGGCTGTGGGCGATCACCCGCCACGCCGACATCCAGCGCATCGAGGCCGACCACGACACCTTCTGCTCCGCGAAGGGTTCTCGCCCGGAGTCGTCGGTGCCGTCGATGATCAACACCGACCCGCCCGACCACACCCGCCGACGGCGCCTCGTCTCGTCCGGCTTCACCCCTCGCCGCGTCGCCGGTCACGAGACGTTTCTGCGCGAGACCGTCACCGAGTTGATCGACGGCGTCGTCGAGCAGGGCCACTGCGACTTCGTCAACGACATCGCCAAGTCGATCCCGTTGCGGATGATCGCCACGCTCATGGGTCTCCCGCTGGCCGACGAAGACAAGCTGCTCCACTGGTCGGACCTGTTCGCCACCGGCGGGGTCGACGAGGAGTTCCGCGATCAGGTCGTCGCGGCGGTGATGGAGTGGGTCGAGTACATCGTCACCGAGATGGGGTCGCGCACCGATCCCGAAGCCGAGGACCTCATCTCGCTGCTCATGTACCCCGAGGGCGAGCCCATGTCGGCCGAGGACCTCATCTACGAGACGATGCTGATCCTCGTCGGCGGCGACGAGACGACCCGTCACGTGATGTCGGGCGGTCTCGAGGCCTTGCTGTTGCACCCGGATCAGTTCGAGGCGCTCAAGGCCGACCGTTCGCTGCTGCCCGGCGCCATCGAGGAGATGCTTCGCTGGGTGACGCCCGTGCGCAACATGAACCGCACCGCGACCGTCGACGTCGAGGTCGGCGGCCAGAAGATCCTCGCCGGTGATCGCACGCTGCTGCTCTACCTGTCCGGCAACCGCGACGAGGAGCACTTCGGGTCGACGGCCCACGAGTTCGACATCACCCGAACCCCGAACAAGCACCAGGCGTTCGGTGCGAACGGTCGCCACTTCTGCCTCGGCGCGAACCTCGCCCGGCTCGAACTGATGGTGCTCTTCGAGGAGATCCTCGATCGGCTTCCCGACCTTCGACTGTCGGGCCCGCAGGAGAAGCGAGCCGAACGCACCGGCAACTTCGTCCTCGGTCTGGAGACCCTGCCGGTCGAGTGGTGACCTCGAACCGCGCTTCCTGAGAGGCGCTTCAGACTCCTTCAGCGTGGGTTGAGCATCGCTCCCGCACGGTGTGGTCACGGTCCGAATTCGGGCCGTTCCCCCAAACCAACCACACCGAGGAGACGATCCACCATGGAACGCAAGACCGCTCTCAGCGCCGCCGGCGCGTTCACCCTGACCGCTGTCGCCGCCGTCAGCGCCCTGTCCCTGACGATGGGCGCTGGGGCCGGTACCGCCAGCGAACCGACGACGCCCGTCGTCGCCGAACCCGAAGTGGTGACCGAGTACGAGGTCATCCAGGTCGAGCCCGCAGCGGACGAGAGCCTGGCGGTCGCCGACGCGACCGGCTCGGCCGAGTACGCGACGTCCGCCGCCGACGGGTACGCCGACGCCCCCGAGATGGAGGGTGAGGAGCACGAGGAGTACGAGGACGCCGAGATGGAAGGCGAGGAGTACGAGGAAGACGA
>CAZEML010000268.1:0-4559 GCA_964513285.1 uncultured Candidatus Nemicrothrix sp. | reverse complement strand
CACTGCGGGCTCTCGCCCTCCGCCGCAATGAACGCCAGCGTGCCGCTGCTCACCACCGGCGCTGCAGCCCTCGCCGCCGCCAAGGGCATGCAGGACTGGAAAGCCCACAAGCTCGCCGTGCGCAGCCTGCAGGAGTACCACCAGGGCGTGTCGTCGGCTGCACTCGAACCAGCTGGTGCGGGTTCTGCGCCCCGTCGCAGCGACAGCAACGAGCCGGCCGGAGGCTCTGCGGCCGGGCGCAGCGAAGGCGATTCCTGATGGATCTCTCGACGACCGTCGGATCGGTGCGGTTGCGTGCCCCCGTGATGACGGCGTCGGGGACCGCCGGCCACGGCGCCGAGTTCGCGAACTACCTCGACCCGGCGTCACTCGGTGCGGTGGTCGTGAAGTCGATGAAGGCCGAGGAGTGGGCGGGCAACCCCGCGCCCCGGGTTCATCCGACCGCGGCCGGCATGATCAACAGCGTCGGCCTGCAGGGCAAGGGCGTCCCGCACTGGCTCGAGCACGACCTGCCGCCGCTGCTCGCCACCGGGGCGACGGTCGTCGCCTCGATCTGGGGAAGCAGCGTCGACGACTACGCCCGGGCGGCCGAAGCACTCGCCGACGCCCCCGACGGCGTGGTCGCCGTCGAGGTCAACGTCTCGTGTCCCAATCTCGAAGATCGCGGGTCGATGTTCGCCCACAGTGCGGCGTCGACCGCGGCGGTGATCGAGGTCGCGGCAGCGGTCCAGCGGCCGATGTGGGCGAAGCTCAGTCCCAACGCCGCCGACCTGCCCGAGATCGCGGTCGCCGCCCATGAAGCCGGCGCCGAAGCGGTCGTGTTGACCAACACCCTGCTCGGGATGGTCATCGACATCGAGTCCCGCCGCCCCGTACTCGGCGCCAAGAAGGGCGGGATGTCCGGTGCGGCGATGCACCCGGTCGCGGTGCGGGCGGTCTACGACGTGCACGAGGCAGCACCCGACCTGCCCATCGTCGGCGTGGGTGGAACATCGAGCGGAGCCGATGTCGTAGAGTTTCTGCTCGCCGGGGCGTCGGCGGTCGAAGTCGGCACGGCGACGTTCGCGGATCCTCGGGCCCCCCGACGGATCCTGGCGGAGTTCGAACAGTGGTGCGACCGACAGGGTGTGAGGACCGTGTCGGAGTTGATCGGAGGAGCCCATGACTGAGACCGGAACCGACATCGACGCAGCGATCCGCGATCGGCTGGCGCTCGCGCTCGACGTCGATGATCTCGTCGCGGCGATCCGGCTCGGCCGCAGCCTGAAGGACTACTTCGGGGTGGCCAAGATCGGACTCGAGCTCTATTCCGCGGCCGGTCCCGAGGCGATCGGGGCGATCGCGGACCTCGGGTACAAGATCTTCCTCGACATCAAGCTCCACGACATCCCGACCACGGTGGGCAAGGCCGCCCGGGTCTTGGGCGCCGTCGGGGTGAACTACCTCACCATGCACGCGCACGGTGGCGTCGACATGCTCCAGGCCGGTGTGCAGGGGCTCGAGGAAGGGGCGCGCAACGCCGGCCTCGAACAGCCGCAGTCACTCGCCATCACCGTGCTCACGAGCGATGGCGACGCCCCGCCCCACATCATGCCCAAGCGGGTCATGCTGGCCGCCGAGGCCGGCTGCAGCGGCATCGTCTGTGCCGTGGGCGACCTCGAAGAAGCCCACCACTACGCCCCGCGGCTGACCCGGGTCACGCCGGGGATCCGTTTGCCCGGCGACAACGTCGACGACCAGGCGCGGGCTGCGTCGCCCGCCGACGCCCTCGCCGGCGGTGCGGATCTGCTCGTGATCGGCCGAGCGGTCACCCGCGCCGAGGATCCCGTCGCCGCGGCGCAGCGGGTGCACGAATCGGCGGCGTCCGCTCACTGACCTGGTGAGATGGGGACCCCGGTCAGATAGGGTCGCCGGATGGCCACCCCGCCTCCGCTGTCCGCTGAAGCACGAGAAGCCGCATTGGCCAAGGCCGCCGAGGCCCGACGGGTCCGAGCCGAGGTGAAGGCCCAGCTCAAAGACGGCACGATCTCCTTCGCCGAGGTGCTGACGCGAGCCGAGTCCGAGCCGCTCGTCGCGAAGACCAAGGTCCTCACGATCCTCGAATCGTTGCCCGGGGTCGGCAAGGTCAAGGCTCGCCGCACGATGGAACGCATCGGCATCGCCGAGAGCCGCCGCATCCAGGGTCTCGGCGAGAACCAGCGCCATGCCCTGTTGGCATCGTTTGGCCCCGACGGAACGGCGCTCGCCCTCGATGAGTGAATCGGTGACCGATCTCTCCGATCGGGTGATCGTGGTGATCTCGGGTCCTGGCGGGGTGGGGAAGGGCACGATCGTCGCCCAACTCCTCGACCGCGATCCGGCGCTGTGGCTCTCGCGCAGCTGGACCACCCGCGACCGGCGCCCCGGCGAAGCGATGGAGGCCTACCACTTCACCGACGCCGAGCGCTTCCTCGCCCACGTTGCGGCCGGTGGCTTCCTCGAGTGGGTCGAGTTCCTCGACTACTACCAGGGCACGCCGGTCCCGGATCCTCCTCCAGGTCACGACGTGGTGTTCGAGATCGATGTGCACGGCGCTCGCCAGATCGCCGAGCGCTACGACGATCCGCTGCTGATCTTCGTCGACGCCCCCTCGCCGGAGGCGCAGGAAGCGCGGCTTCGGGGCCGGGGCGACCCCGAGGAGAAGGTGCACGCCCGGCTCGCCAAGGCGGCCGAGGAGCGGGGCGTGGCCGATGAGTTGGGCATGGTGCACGTCGTCAACGACGATCTCGAGCGAGCGATCGAGGAGATCCAGGGCCTGCTGGAGACGCGTCGTTCCGCGACCCCCGGCTGCTAGCCTGACCCTTCGGAATTCCGGCGCTCACGAGGGTTGCCGGCCAACGAACGAGGCAGTCCATGGCGCACGGCTACGACACGATGATGAACCCCGCGATCGAGGAGCTCCTTGAGAAGACGGGTTCGAAGTTCCGCTTGGTGTCGTTGTCGGCCATGCGCTCGCGTGAGATCACCAACTACGTCGGTCAGCTGAGCCAGGGCGTGGGTGCCAACGTCCCGCCGCAGGTCACCTCGACCGCCGCCAAGCCGCTGTCGATCGCGTTCGAAGAGATCTCCGCCGACAAGATCACCTCGATCGACATCGACCCCGAAGCCGAAGCGGAGGCCGCCGCTCTCGCCGCGGCCGAGGCGGCTGCCGCCGCCGAGCTGGGCGACGACTCGGCCTGATCCGACCGGGGCCATGACCACCCTCGCCGGCAAGCGCATCGTCCTCGGTGTCACCGGCGGCATCGCCGCGTACAAGGCGGTCGAGGTCTGCCGCCGCCTCGTCGACGCGGGCGCGCACGTCAGCCCGGTCCTCACCGACGGCGCCCAGCGCATGGTCGGGGCCACGACCTTCTCTGCCCTCGCGAGCGAACCGGTCCGCACCGAGCTGTGGGACGACCCCGAAACGCCCATCCCGCACACCAAGATGGGGCAGGCCGCTGACCTGATCCTCGTGTGCCCGGCGACCGCCCGGCTCATCAGCGATCTCCGGACCGGCCGTTCGGCCGACCTGCTGATGGCGACGATCCTCGCCAGCCGGGCCCCGGTCATGATCTGCCCGGCGATGCACACCGAGATGTGGGAGCAGGCCTCGGTCCAGGAGAACCTCGGGGTCCTCGCCGAACGTGGCGTGCTGATCGTGCCGCCCGAGAGCGGGCGTCTCGCCGGTGGCGACGTCGGCCACGGCCGGCTCGCCGAACCGGCCACCGTCGCCGCCGCGGTCGAGGCCGCGCTCGCCGACTCGGATCTGCAGGGCCGCACGGTCCTGGTGACCGCGGGCGGCACCCGCGAACCCATCGACGCCGTCCGCTACATCGGCAACCGATCGTCGGGCAAGCAGGGCCACGCCGTGGCGGCGGAAGCGATCGCCCGCGGCGCCGATGTCGTGCTCGTCACGACCCGGCCCGACACCGCTCCCGCCGGCGCTCGGGTCGTTCGGGTCGAGACGGCGGCCGAGATGGCCGCCGCCTGTCAGACCGAAGCCCCGGCCGCGGACATCGTCGTCATGGCGGCCGCGGTCGCCGACTTCCGTCCCGCCACCGCCGCCGACGGCAAGCTCAAGAAGGCCGACGGTGCCCCGGTCGTCGAGCTGGTGCCCACCGACGACATCCTCGCCGGACTCGGCGCGGCGAAGCCCAACGGCCAGATCCTGATCGGGTTCGCAGCGGAGACCGACGACCTGATCGACCATGCGAGCGACAAGCTCGCTCGGAAGAACCTCGACGCGATCGTGGCGAACGACGTGTCGAAATCCGGGGTCGGATTCGAACACGGAACCAACGAGGTCACGATCCTGTTGGCCGATGGTTCTCGAATCGATGTCCCATTGACCCATAAACGCGAGGTGGCAAAGCGCGTGCTAGACACCGCCACGAGCCGCCTCGCATGAACCTCAACCTGCAGGAGTACCCGTGACCCGTTGGACCTTCACCTCCGAGAGTGTTTCGGAGGGTCATCCCGACAAGATGGCCGACCAGATCCCCGACGCCATCGTCGACGAGAGGCTCGCCCAGGAGCCGATG
>CAZEML010000267.1:0-4572 GCA_964513285.1 uncultured Candidatus Nemicrothrix sp. | reverse complement strand
GCTGTTCCGGCGCTTCGTCGAAGGCATCAACTTCGACGAGCTCGACGAAGCGCTCGACGCCATGGACGAGGTCGAGCCCGGCGGCCACTTCCTCGGCACCGCCCACACGCTCGCCAACTTCGAGTCGGCGTTCGCCATGCCCGAGCTGATGGACAGTGACGGCTACGAGCAGTGGCTCGCCGCCGGCGGCGAAGACGCCGAAGCCCGCGGCACCAAGAAGGCGAAGCAGCTGCTCGCCGACTACGACGAACCCAAGCTGCCCGACGACGTCGACGAGGCCCTGCGCGACTTCATCGAACGTCGGGTGCGAGAGATCCCCGAGAGTCTGGAGTAGGTCAATGACCACACCACTTCTGCACGGTGTGTGCGCGGCGATGTGTTCGCCGTTCGACGACACCGGCGAACACCTCGACGAAGGTCGGCTGCGCGATCACATCGAGAGCCTGATCGACGCCGGCGTCCATGGGCTGGTGTTGTGCGCCGGCACCGGTGAGTTCGCGTTCTTGTCCGACGACGAGCGGGACCGCATCATCGGTCTCGGCTGTGAGATCGTCGACGGCCGCATCCCGGTCATCGCACAGACGTCGGCGATCACCACGACCGACGCGATCGAGCGCACCCGCAAGGCCGCCGATCAGGGCGCGGCGGCGGCGATGGTGCTGCCCCCGTACTTCGAAGGTCCCTTCGAGCGGGGCGTGCTGTTCCACTACGAGAAGCTCGCCCAGGCGATCGACATCCCGATCGTGCTCTACAACATCCCGGTCAACAGCGGCTTCGACATCCACCCCGACCTCTACCGCCAGCTGATGGCGATCGAGAACATCGAGTACATCAAGGACTCCACCGGCGATCTCGTGCGCTTGCAGAAGCTCATCGGGATCGGTGGCCACGTCCTCGCCGGCGCCGACCCGCTGGCGCCGTTCGCGGCGATGGCCGGGTCGGCCGGGTGGATCTGGGGCGCCGCCAACGTCATGCCCCACGAGTGCGTGCAGCTGTGGGACCTGATCCAGGCGGGGGAGCACGGTACGGCGCTCGATCTCTGGGCGAAGATGCTGCCGGCAAACATGTTCTTCTGGGAGAACAACGTCGATGCCGAGTACAACTCGTGCGTCAAGACCGCCACCAACATGGTCGGACGGGCGGTCGGGCCGTGTCGGCGTCCCGTCATGCCGATGACCCGACAGGGCCGCGTCGCATTGCAGACGGCCCTCTCGACCCTTCCGGTCAACGGCACCAACCGCGACACGCTCGTCTTCCGCGAGTGGGACGACGAGAAGGACTGGCTGGTTCAGATGACACACACCTCCGGCGTGAGCCGAGCGAAGACGTCCGGCAACGCCGGAAGCAAGTGAAAGGCCTGCGATGACCCTCCAATTCGATCCCGCGGCCCTCGCCGCCTCCGTCACCCCGCCGACCCGAATGATGATCGGCGGTCGCTCGGTCGAGTCAGCGAGCGGGGCCACGTTCGCCACGTACAACCCGGCCACCGGCGAAGCGCTCGCCCAGGTCGCCGAGGGTGCGCGAGAAGACATGGACCGTGCCGTGGCGGCTGCTCGCGACGCGTTCGACAACGGCCCGTGGGGCCGCATGGCGCCGGCTGATCGCCGCAACCTGCTCAAGCGGTTCGCCCTGCTGATCGAGGCCCACGCCGACGAGCTCGCCGTCATGGAGACGCTCGAAGCGGGCAAGCCGATCTTCGACAGCTCCACCATCGATTTACCCGAGACGGTCGCTTGTTTGATGTGGCACGCCGAACTCGCCGACAAGGTCTACGACATGGCGACCCCGTCGGGACCCGGTGTCGTGTCGACGATCGTGCGCGAGCCGATCGGTGTCGTCGGTGCGGTGCTGCCGTGGAACTACCCGCTGATGATGGCGGCGTGGAAGATCGGCCCCGCGCTCGCCGCCGGCAACACGATGGTGTTGAAGCCGGCCGAGCAGACCTCGATGTCGACCATCCGCATCGCCGAGCTCGCCACCGAGGCGGGCTTGCCCGACGGCGTCATCAACGTCGTGCCCGGTTTCGGGGAGACCGTGGGTGCGGCGCTCGGCCTCCACCCGCAGGTCGACTGTGTCGGCTTCACCGGCTCGACCGAGGTCGGCCGCATGTTCCTGCGCTACGCCGCCGACTCCAACCTCAAGCGGGTGCTGCTCGAGTGCGGTGGCAAGTCCCCGATGGTCGTGATGAGCGACGCCGAGGATCTCGACAAGGTCGCCGCCAACGCCTGCGAGTCGATCTTCTGGAACGCCGGGCAGAACTGCTCGTCGAACAGCCGCCTGATCCTCCACGAGTCGATCGCGGACGAGGTCATGGAGCGAGTCGACGAGGCGATGCACGAGTGGGTGCTCGGCGATCCGCTCGATCCCGAGACCCGCATGGGCGCCATCATCGAGCCGGCCCACATGGAGAAGATCCTCGCCAACATCGAGAAGGCCAAGGACGAGGGCGCCACCGTCCGCTGCGGCGGCAACCAGACCCGGCAGGACTCGGGCGGGTGGTTCGTCGAGCCGACGATCTTCACCGACGTGACGCCCGACATGACCGTCGCCCGCGACGAGGTGTTCGGGCCGGTCTTGTCGGTCTCGACCTTCGCCCATGCCGACGAGGGCATCGCCATGGCCAACGACACCGACTACGGGCTCCACGCCTCGGTGTTCACCTCGAACGTGCGGACCGCCCACCTGGCCAGCCGCATGCTCCAGGCCGGCACCGTGTCGGTCAACTGCTACTCCGAGGGCGACATGACGACCCCGTTCGGCGGGTACGGCCTGTCGGGCTTCGGCGGCCGCGACAACGGCGTGCACGCCCACGAGCAGTACACCGAGACCAAGACGATCTGGCTCGACCTCTCATGACCAGCGCACGGCGGCGCTGACCCGGCCCACCCCAGACCCCGCACCATGCCATCTGTTTCGATCCTCCCTGACTACGACCGCCAGAACGGCTGGTTGGAGATCCTCGGGCCCCAGCCCGAACCCACGGTGCTGACCGGCGACCTCGTCGTCGATCACATCGTCATCGGTGCCGGCTACGGCGGGCTCGCCGTCGCGCGCCGCCTCGCCGAACTCGACCCGGACGCCTCGATCGTCGTGCTCGAAGCCGACCGCCTCGGCAACAACGCCGCCGGGCGGTGCTCGGGCTTCATCATCGACCACGCCCACAACATCCGGGCCAAGGGCTTCGCCGACGACACCGACAACGCCAAGCGCCAGATCGCACTCAACCGAGCCGGGGTCGACTGGCTCGACGAGATCGTGCATCGCGAGGGAATCGAGTGCGACTGGCGGCGGGAGGGGAAGATCCACGCCGCCGCGTCCGACAAGGGCGAGAAGACCTTGATGGGATTCGCCGCATCGCTCGACGCCGTCGACGAGGACTACCACCTCTACGACGCGGCGGAGTGCGCTCGTCGGTTCGGCACCGACTTCTACCGCATGGGCCTGCACGCCCCGCACAGCGTGTTGGTCAACCCGGCCGAGTTGGTCATCGGGCTCGCCCGCACGATGCCCGAGAACGTGCGCGTCTTCGAGAACTCGATGGTCACCGACTTCGACCTCGGGCCGCCCCACACGGTCCGCACCGAACGGGGGAGCGTCGCGGCGCCGTCGCTCGTGCTCGCCGCGAACGGATTCGGTGAGGGGTTCGGGTTCTTCCGGAACCGCCTGCTCCCGCTCATCACGTGGGGGTCGATGACCCGGCCGCTCACCGACGACGAGGTCGAGACCCTCGGCGGCGACGACAACTACGCGATCATCCCGGCCCACCCGGCCGGCACGACCGTGCGTCGACGACCCGATCGCCGGATCCTGATCCGCAACCAGTACACGTTCAGCCGCACGAGCGACATCCGCAAGGGCCTCGCCGCGGTGAAGCGAGTGCACGAGAAGAGCTTCCGCAATCGTTACCCGATGCTGCCCGACGTCGACTTCGAGTACTCGTGGGGTGGTGCGCTGAGCCTGAGCCGAAACGGGGCGGGCGTGTGCGGCCAGGTCGCCGACGGGGTGTGGGCGACGATGGTGTACCAAGGAACCGGGATGGCGAAGGGCACCGTGTCGGGCAAGTTCCTCGCCGAGCACATGATGGGCGAGACCGACCCGCTGATGGACCTGCTGACGTCCAGCGACCGGCCGAGCCGCAACTTCCCCGACCCGTTCAACCGTTGGGGCGTTCGGATGAACGCCCGCTGGCGCCGCTGGCAAGCTGGGCTCGAAGAGTGATCGAGGAGTAGGGGAGATCCCATGGGTGGAATCGCGGTCGACCTCGACGGCAAGGTCGCACTCGTGTCCGGCGGATCGTCGGGCATGGGCACGGCGATCTGTGTGCTGCTCGCCGCCTCTGGCGCGTCGGTCGTCGTCGGCGGCCGCGACGCGGCGCGAGCCGGCGCGGTGGTCGACGCCATCCGTGCGACGGGAGGCGCAGCGATCGCGGCCCTCGGCGACGTGGCCGATGCCGCGCAGGCGCAGAACCTCGTCGACGCCGCGGTCGCCGAGTTCGGTGGTCTCGACATCGTGGTCAACGCCGCTGGGGTGATCCATCGGGCCGATGCCGAAGGCACCTCCGACGACGACTGG
>CAZEML010000266.1:0-4597 GCA_964513285.1 uncultured Candidatus Nemicrothrix sp. | reverse complement strand
GACCGCCGACGCCAGGGCGTCCGCGGCCCCGCCCTTCATCGACGCGGTGATGCCGGTGGCCCCGACGTCGAACGCACCCCGGAAGATGCCGGGGAACGCGAGCACGTTGTTGATCTGGTTCGGGAAGTCGCTCCGGCCGGTCGCCATCACCGCGGCGAGACCGTCCGCGGTCTCGGGCCGGATCTCGGGATCGGGGTTCGCCATCGCGAAGACGATCGGATCCCTCGCCATGTTGCGCAGGTCAGCGGCGTCGAGCAGGTCCGGCGCGGAGACGCCGACGAAGATGTCGGCGCCCTTGATGACGTCCTGCAGCGACCCCGCCTCGCGCTCGGGGTTGGTGTGCTCGGCGAACCACTCCTTGGCGAAGTTCAGCCGGTCGCGTCCGGAGTAGATCGCGCCGGTCGAGTCGACGCCGATCAGTTGGCCGTAGCCGGCATCGCGGAGAATCTTGCCGATCGCGAGGCCGGCGGCACCCATGCCCGAGATGACGACCCGGCAGTTCTCGGGGCGCTTGTCGACGAGCTTCAACGCGTTGGTCAGGCCGGCGAGGGTGACGACCGCGGTGCCGTGCTGGTCGTCGTGGAAGACCGGAATGTCGAGGGACTCCTTGAGGGCGTCCTCGATCAGGAAGCAACTCGGCGCCGCGATGTCCTCGAGGTTGATGCCGCCGAACGTCGGAGCGATGCGCTCGACCGTCTCGATGATCTCATCGGGGTCTTTGGTGTTCAGACAGATCGGGAAGCCGTCGACGCCGGCGAACTCCTTGAAGAGCAACGCCTTGCCCTCCATGACGGGCATGGCCGCCTCGGGGCCGATGTCGCCGAGACCGAGCACCGCCGTGCCGTCGCTGACGATCGCGACGGTGTTCTTCTTGATCGTGTACTCGTGGGCGAGCGGGACGTCGTCGTGAATCGCCATACAGACTCGAGCGACCCCCGGCGTGTAGGCCATGGCGAGGTCGTGGGCGTCGCCGACCGAACACAGCGGCAGCACCTCGATCTTGCCGCCTTCGTGCAGGCGGAATGTGCGGTCCCACCACTCGACGACCGTCACCCCGTCGAGCGCGTCGGCGACCTCGACGATCCGGCGGCCATGTGCCTCGTCGCGGGCGTGGACGTCGATCACGCGCGAGACGCTCGGGCCCTTCGCCTCGAACCCGGTCGCGCCGGCGATGTTTCCACCGGCGTCACCGACGGCCACCGCGAACCGCCCCAAGGTTCCGGGGACGTTGTCGAGGATGATCTTCAGGCCGATCGAATACGCAGCCGTGGGCACGAGACTCATGGGCCGCGACGCTACCGGCCACGACCAGCGAAGACCCTGCCCGGCCATCACCAGCCCGTTCCAGACGAATAATCACCGAACGTGGTTTGGGACTATGGCCCCTAGGCGTAGCGGATAATGAGCCGGTACGGTCGACGCCATGGCACCACGCGCCGGACAGATGACCGACGAGCACAAGGCCGCCCTCGCCGAAGGTCGCGCCCAGGGGCGCGCCGTGCGCGCCTACCTCGAAGCCCTCGAGGCCCACAAGCCAAAGCGCGGCCGCAAGCGCACCCCGGACTCGATGCGCGCCCGGCTCGGCGTGATCGACGCCACGATCGACGACGCCGACCCGATGGCCCGCCTCCAGATGGTCCAGGAACGGATCGACCTCACCGCCGCCCTCGAAGCGGCCGAGCAGGTCGTCGACCTCACCGCGCTCGAAGACGGCTTCGTCGCGGCGGCGAAGGCCTACGGTGCTCGCAAGGGCATCAGCTACGCGGCGTGGCGCGAGGTCGGCGTACCGACCGCGGTCCTGAAGCGCGCCGGCATCAGCCGAGCCGACTGAGCGCGCTCAGACCCGGACTTCCGCGTCGGCCGCGGCGGCGTCGGGGAACTCGGCCAGGATCTCGCGCGCCCGCGCCACGACCCGTTCGACCTGGGCGATCGCCGTGCCGGTGAAGTCCTCGGGCTGGGCCAGCAACGCGTCGAGCCGTGCCTGATCCAGCGGCAGCATCGGGTCGGCGACGAGCCGCTCGACCAACGTCGCCTGCGTGCCGCCATCCCGACGATCGAGGGCGGCCGCGACCGCGTGCTCCTTCACAAGTTCGTGGGCGGCCTCTCGGCCGAGCCCGCCCTCGACCGCGGCGGTGAGGATGCGCGTCGTCGCCAAGAACGGGAGATCGCGACGGAGCTCCGCTTCGACCACAGCGGGGAACACCCCGAACTCGTCGAACACGCTCAATGCGGTCTGGATCAAGCCGTCTGCGGCCATGAACGCGTCGGGCAGCATCACCCGGCGCACGACCGAGCAACTGACGTCGCCTTCGTTCCACTGTCGGCCGGCGAGGCCGGCCGCCATGGTGAGGTGACCGTCGAGGACGAGCCGCAACCCGTTCACCCGCTCTGAGGATCGGGCGTTCATCTTGTGGGGCATCGCCGACGACCCGACCTGACCGGGCCGGAAGCCTTCCGTGGCGAGTTCGTGACCCGCCATCAGCCGGAGGGTCGTGGTCGCGCTCGCCGGCGCCGACGTCGCCTGCACCAGCGCCGAGACGACGTCGAGGTCGAGCGAGCGGGGGTACACCTGGCCGACCGAGTCGAGCACCCGGGCGAACCCCAGGTGGGTGGCCACCGAGCGTTCGAGCGAATCGACGGCGTCGGCCCCGCCGAGCAGGTCCAACTGGTCGAGGCGAGTGCCGACCGGGCCCTTCAGGCCCCGCAACGGGTACCGGGCCAACAGATCCGACACCCGCTCGAACCCGAGCATCGTCTCCTCGGCGACATCGGCGAACCGCTTGCCGAGGGTGGTGGCCTGCGCCGCCACATTGTGGGTCCGGGCGACCATCACCTGGCTCGCGTGCCGTTCCGCGAGCGACACGAAACGGGCGAGCAGGGCGACCAGTCGGTCACGGATCAGCTCCAGCGAGCGCCGCACCTGGAGCTGCTCCACGTTCTCGGTGAGATCGCGCGACGTCATCCCTCGATGGATGTGCTCGTGGCCCGCGAGGGCACAGAACTCATCGATCCGGGCCTTCACGTCGTGGCGGGTGATCGCCTCTCGTTCGGCGATGGACGCCAGATCGACGTCGTGGAGCACCCGCTCGTACGCCTCGATCGCGTCATCGGGGATGTCGACCCCCAGCTCGCGCTGCGCCCGCATCACCGCGATCCACAGCTCGCGCTCGAGCACGACCTTGCGCTCGGGCGACCAGATCTCGTTCATGGCATCGCTCGCGTAGCGAGCGGAAAGCACGTTCTGCATCGGATCGACCGTCACGTCATCACCGTCCCATCGGTCGTTTGACTCATCAAGAACTCACCTGGTTGTGCCGACGGGAACGGGAACCCTTCCGGAGGAACCGCACGATGTCCATGGAAATCACCGGCTTGTGCATCGATCACTCGTTCGAATCGGCCACCGCGATCTGTCGCCGGTGCGGCCAGGAGTACTGCGATACGTGCCTCGTCTTCCCGTTCGGGGAGAAGAAGCCGCTCTGCAAGGACTGCGCCATGCTCATCGCCGCGGTCAAGACCCAGGCTCGTCGGCCCGAAATGGCGCCCCGTTTCGTGCGTCGTCGGGTCAAGGCGTTCGACAAGAGCGTCACCGCCGCCAGCGCGCCGATGCCCGAGCCCGAGGTGCCCGAGATCGTCGATCCCACGACCGCCGACCCCGCAGAGGTCGCGGCCGAGGCCTTCGAGTTCGTGCCGGCCGGACATCAGGACGTCCCGGCACCCGAGCCGACGACCCCGCCGCCGCCGACCCAACCCGCCGAAGGCGTGGCCCCGGCGGTCGACTGGAACAACCCGTTCGGCTGACAGCCGCCGCTCACGCGACCCGGTCGAGGAACTGCTCTCGACCCGGACCGACGCCGACGAGGCGGATCCCACAACCGATCTGATCCTCGAGGAACGCGATGTAGTCGGACGCGGCCGACGGGAGATCGTCGGGGTTCGTGATCTGGGAGATGTCGGACTTCCAGCCCGGCAGTTCCTCATAGATCGGCGTGGCCTTGTGGAGATCGGACTGGTGGTACGGCAGGTGTTCGACCCGCTCACCATCGACGTCGTAGGCGACACACACCTTCAGCGAATCGAGCTGATCGAGGATGTCGAGCTTGGTCAGCGCGACCTCGGTCAAGGAGTTGATCCGTACGGCGTGACGCATCATCACCGCATCGAACCAGCCCGGCCGGCGACGACGGCCCGTGTTGGTGCCGTACTCGCGTCCGACGTCGACGAGATGGTCACCGACCTCGTCGAACAACTCGGTCGGGAACGGCCCCGAGCCCACCCGGGTGACATAGGCCTTGGCGATGCCGATGATGCGTTCGATGTTGCGAGGACCGATCCCCGCCCCGGTGCACGCACCGCCGGCGACCGGGTTCGACGAGGTCACGAACGGGTAGGTGCCGTGGTCGAGATCGAGGAAGGTCGCCTGTGCACCCTCGAGCAAGATGTGCTGCCCGGTCTCCAAGGCGTTGTGCACGATCGTGATCGCGTCGCCGATGTGGGGGATGACCCGAGGGGCGTACTCGTCGAGATAGAGCGCCGCGAGCTAGTCGGCGTCGACCGGGAGCCGGTTGAACACCTTGGTCAGCACCTGGTTCGTGTA
>CAZEML010000265.1:0-4655 GCA_964513285.1 uncultured Candidatus Nemicrothrix sp. | reverse complement strand
TGACCGTACGCGCCAACGTTCCGGGCCCGGCCCCGTGCTCGGCGACGACGAACCGCTCGGGGCGTCCGGCCGCCTCCCACCATGTGTCGACGGCGTTGCTGATGACGGCGCCGAACAGGGGTCCGACCTCGGGGGCGGTCAGGAAGTCGCCCCCGCGACCGGCCTGCCCGCCGCGGGTGTAGAAGCCGTCGAGCGGGTCGTACAGGGCAGCGTCGACGAACTCGGCGACCGTGATCGGTCCGCCGTGTTCGATACGGGCTCGGATGCGTTCGGCCAGCTCGGCCGACATGGGCTCAGCCGCCGACGCCGGCGAGCAGGCTCACCTCGGTGAGGTCGCCCACGATCCCCGGCAGGACACCGAAGAGGATCGTGACGACGACGGTGATGGCCAGCGCCGATGCCAGCGAGACGGGCACCTTGACCGGTGTGGTGTCGCCGTCGGGTGCTTCCTCCGCCCACATGCCCAGACCGATCCGGGCGTAGTAGTAGAGGGCGATCACCGAGTTGACGGCGACGAAGACACCGAGGATCACGCCAGTGGTGGTCTCGGCCTCGATCACGGCTTCCATCACCCGGAACTTGGCGAACCAGCCACCGAGGGGCGGGATGCCGGCCAGGGAGAAGAGGAAGACCGTCATGGCGACCGTCAGGCCCGGGGCGTAGTGGAAGAGACCGCGGAAGTCGTCGATCTCCGCCGAGCGAGTCTTGCGGGCGACGGCCATCACGACGGCGAAGGCGCCGAGGTTCATAGCGGCGTAGATGACGAGGTAGGTGACGGTGGCGCTGAGCGCCTTGTCGGGCACCGAACTCGCGACGGCGAGCGGGGCCAGCATGTAGCCGGCCTGGGCGACACCGGAGTAGGCGAGCATGCGCACCACGTTGGTCTGGCGCAGCGCGATCAGGTTGCCGACCGTCATCGAGGCGGCGGCGAGGATCCAGATCAGCGGCTCGTAGACGTCGTCGCGGCCGAAGAAGCCGACGAACAGCAGGTTCATCAACGCCACGAAACCGGCGGCCTTCGACGCGACCGACAAGAAGGCGGTGATCGGGGTCGGCGCACCTTCGTAGGTGTCGGGCGCCCAGGTGTGGAACGGGAAGGCCGACACCTTGAAGGCGAAGCCGATGATCACGAAGATGATGCCCATCACGATGACCGCGGAGGGCGAACCGTCGACGCTGATGGCCTCGTTGATGTCGGTGAGCAGGGTCGAGCCGGCGCCGCCGTAGAGGAGCGACATGCCATAGAGCATGATCGCGGAGGCGAACACACCCATCAGGTAGTACTTCAGGCCGGCCTCGTTGCTCTTGAGGTCGCGCTTGCGCCAGGTGGCGAGCATGTAGGCCGGGATCGAGAGCAGTTCGAGCGCCACGAAGATCGTGATCAAGTCGCGGGCCGAAGCCATCAGCACCATGCCGAGCACCGAGCTCAGCAGGAGGCCGTAGTACTCGTTCTCCCAGTAGTCGCCCTCCGCCACATAGTTGGTCGAGAGCAGGATGACGACGTAGCCGGCGAGAACGAACAGCCCCTTCATCACCAGGGCGTAGTCGTCGACGACGAACGCGCCACCGAACATCGAGCGGTCGGTGCCGTCGATGGCCAGGGTGAGGATCGGCACCATCGTGGCCAACAGGGCGATCGAGGCGACGGCCGAGGTGAGGCGGCGGCCCCGCTCGAGCCAGATGATGTCCATCATGGTGACGAGCGCGCCGAAGGCGAGGAGCGTGAGCTCCGGGGCCGCGGCGTGCCAGTCGATGGCGGGCCGAACGAACTCGGCTTCCTGGGCGAGCAGGGCGAACATCAGTCTCAGCCTCCGAGGGCCTCAGCGATGGCGTCCGCCTGGCCCTCACAGCCTTCGGCGAACTGGGTGATGCAGTTGTCGAGCGACTCGACGACCGCGGGGTCGGTGACCTCGAAGATCAGACCGGGAGCGACGCCGAAGAGCACGATCAGGAACAGGAACGGGGCCCAGGCCACCCACTCGAGGGGCTGGACGTCGACGATCTCGGGATCGTCGGCGAACTCCTCGGACGGCTCACCCATCGCGGTGCGCTGGAGCAGCCACAGGAGGTAGCCGGCGGCGAGCACCGTACCGACCGCCGCGATCACCATGTAGGTGCGGAAGGTCTCCTCGGCGAGGCCGTTGGCCGGGTTGTAGGCCGACAGGATCGCCGGGAACTCACCCCAGAATCCGGCGAGACCGGGAAGGCCGAGCGAGGCCATCGAGGTGAAGCCGAGGATCCAGCCGAGTCGGGGCGCCTGGACGAGCATGCCGCCGAGCCGCTTGATCTCGAGGGTGTGGTAGCGATCCTTCACCGAGCCGGCGATGAAGAAGAGCATGCCGGTGATGAGGCCGTGAGCGACCATGCCGAAGATGGCGGCGTTGATGCCGAAGTCGGTGAGGGTCGAGATGCCGAGCATCACGAAGCCCATGTGGGCCACCGACGAGAAGGCGATGAGGCGCTTCATGTCGGTCTGGGCGAGACAGCCGAGGGCGCCGTAGATGATGCCGATGACGGCGAGCAGGCCGATCCAGGGAGCCCAGACCTCAGCGGCCTCGGGCAGCATCGGGATGGCGATGCGGATGTAGCCGTAGGTGCCGAGCTTGAGGAGCACGGCGGCCAGGATGACCGAACCCTGGGTGGGCGCCTGGGTGTGGGCGTCGGGCAGCCAGGTGTGGAACGGGAACATCGGCACCTTGACGGCGAAGCCGAGGAACATGCCGGCGAAGATGAAGAGCTGGGTGCTGCGGACGATGCCGGCGCCGGCGGAGTCGGTCAGTTCGACCATGTTGAACGTCCGGAGCAGTTCGCCGGTGACCGGATCCTTCGCCAGGAAGAACAGGGCGAGGAAGCCGAGCAGCATCAGCGCCGAGCCGAAGAGCGTGTAGAGGAAGAACTTCAGCGAGGCGTAGCGGCGATCCTCGCCACCCCAGACCGCGATCATGAAGAACATCGGGAGCAGGACGACCTCGAAGAAGACGAAGAAGAGGATGAGGTCCTGTGCCACGAAGGTGCCGATCATGCCGGTCTCGAGGATCAGCATGAGCATGAGGAACGACTTGGGGTTGCCCGGCGACGGGATGTGGTTCCACGAGTAGATGAACACCAGTGGCATCACGAACACGGTGAGGGCGATCAGCGGCAGCGACATGCCGTCGACGCCGAGGGTGTAGCCCGCCCCGATGACCTCGATCCACGGCTCGTCGACGAACCACTGCAGGGCGCCGGCGTCGTCGTAGTTGAAGTCGAACAGCATCGCCACGCCGAGACCCAGCGCGATGAGGCTGGTCACGAGTGCGATCTGCTTGTGTGCTTCCTCGTTGTCCTGAGGAATCAGCATCATGATCAACGCACCGGCGAGCGGTACGAAGGTGACGGCTGTGAGGATCCAAGAGTCCATTGCAGTGTGTTCCCGTTAGGTGAGAGCTGAAAGAGGCGAGCTAGAGAGCGAGGTAGATGACGAAGGCGCCGGCGAGGATGGCCGCACCGGCGAACATGAGGGCGGCGTAGTTCTGCACGCGGCCGCTGTTGATGTGACGGAGTTCTTCACCGGTGGCGTCGGAGAGGCGACCCGAGCCGTTGACCGCGGCGTCGACGATGCCCTGATCGATCTTCTCGTAGACGAGACGACCGGTGGAGACCGCCGATTCGCCGGCGGCGTTGACGGTGCCGTCGATGACGTTCTGGTTGACCCAGTCGGTCGCCTTGGCGAGCGGCCCCTTGGTGAAGCCGGTGATGATGCCGGTGTAGAGGTGATCGAAGTAGTACTTGTTCACCAGGATCCGGTGGCCGGTACGGGCGAACACGTTGGTGGTCGTGAGCCCGTTGGGCATGCCGGTGAGCGATACGCCCTGCTGGCGGCTGAGCCGGTCGACTCGCACGAAGTAGTAGTAGTACGCGCCGGCCGCCGCGATCGCCGCGATGGCGGTGGCGACGATGGCGAGCGAATAGCTCGGCGTGCCGTGCCCGACCGCGGGGAAGTACGACGACCCGGCCGGCTCGATGAAGTGCAGGAACCGCTCCTGCCAACCCGACGGCTCCTTCTTGGACCCGGTGAGGAATCCGGGCGGGAAGTTGACGAAGCCGATGAAGATCGAGAACGCCGACAGGATGTAGAGCGGGTAGAGGATGCGGGGGCCCGACTCGTGCGGCTCGCCGTGGTGAGCGTGATCGTCCGCATGGTCGTCGGCGTGATCATCGGCGTGGGCGTGATCGTCGGCATGGTCGTCGTGGTGGCCGCCGCGGTACTCGCCGTGGAAGGTGAGGTAGACGCAGCGGGTCATGTAGGCGGCGGTCAGACCGGCACCGATGAGGCCCATGACGAGGTGGAAGGTGTAGCTACCCGGCGCAGCCGAGGTGCCGCCGAAGAAGTCCCAGCCGCCGGTGCTGACCAGGATCTCGTCCTTGGACCAGAAGCCGGCGAGCGGGAACATGCCGGCGAGCGCCAACGACCCGATCACGAACGTGACATAGGTCTTCGGCATGAACTTGCGCATGCCGCCCATGTCCTTCTTCATGTCGAAGCTGTGCACCGCGTGGGCGACCGAGCCCGACCCGAGGAACAGGTTGGCCTTGAAGAAGGCGTGGGTGAAGAGGTGGAAGATGGCGGCGGTCCAGGCGCCGACGCCGAGGGCCATCGCCATGTAGCCGAGCTG
>CAZEML010000264.1:0-4729 GCA_964513285.1 uncultured Candidatus Nemicrothrix sp. | reverse complement strand
CCGTCTACGCCACGATCATCGCCGACGAGAACGGTGTCACCTCGGCCAACGTCGCCGAGATGGCCGCCAACCCGCCGACGGCCGAGATCGGCCGTCTGCTCGGTGGCGAGGGTGAGCTGCAGACCGCGATGGGCCTCTCGCCCGACGCCTTCTACCAGGTCATCAGCCAGGTCGGTAACTACGCCGACATCTTCGACCGTCACCTGACCCCGCTCGGGATCACCCGTGAGGGTTCGGCCAACGCTCAGTGGACCGAGGGCGGTCTGATCTACGCCCCGCCGGCCCGCTGATCCAGCTGACCGACAACAACTGACACCTCGCCGGGGGCCTCGCAACGAGGCCCCCGGACGGTGACCAGGAGGCTGGGTCGCTTCGGCGCCCCAGCCTCTGAGCCACTGTCAGAGGATCACACCGAAGCAGTGCAACACACCGCGACAGCCTGAGGGGGAGCGAAAGGGTGTCCGACACAGCCGACCGTTCATTGGTGACGGCCGCATCACAACGACCACCGCTGTACCGCGACGCTGTCGTGGTCAAGTGGTTCGCCCAGGTCGTGACCCTGGTGCTGGTGATCGCCGCCTTGTGGTTCCTCGCGGACCAAGCCGGCGGGAACCTCGAAGCCAAGAGCATCAGCACCGGTTTCGACTTCCTCGAGGTCGATCCCGGGATCAACCTCAACGGCACGATCGACGACGAGCCCGACACCGGTGGTCGTGCCCTCTACGCGGGCATGGTCAACACGATCCGGCTCGCGGCGGGCGGCATCCTGCTCGCCACCATCCTCGGCATCGTCGTCGGCGTCGGCCGGCTCTCCAACAACTGGATCGTCTCGAAGACGTCGAGCGTGTTCATCGAGTACGAGCGCAACATCCCGCTGCTCGTCCACATCATCATCTTCTTCGCCGTCCTGACGGGCCTGGAGAACTTCGGCGACGACGTCGGCCCGATCAACGGCTGGCTCCACGTCTCCAACAAGGGCGTCTCGGTACCCCGGCTGCACATCGCCGACGGCTTCTACCAGTGGATGGTCTTCATCGTCATCGGTGCGGTCATCGGCAACATCGTCCGCAAGCGGCGCCAAGCCGAACAGGACGACACGGGCGCCACCACCTACCCGCTGGGCTCGATGCTCGGCGTGATCGCCGTGTTCGGCCTGATCGGCTGGTTCCTCCACCCGATCTTCGGCTGGGTCGGCGGCATCTTCGACGCCATCTCCGACGGCATCGACGCCGTCCCGCCGACCGTCGTCCAACTCCTGTTGACCGTGGTGGCGTTCGGTGCGGCCGCGGAGTGGATCCGTCGCTTCCTCAACAGCCGCCGGACCCCTGCCGGCCTCGCCAAGCTCACCGACGACGACTACTTCCGCATGATCTTCGCCGGTGTCGGTGCGGTCATCGGCGCCGTGTTCATCTGGATCATCTGGCCGGGCGGCTCGAGCTGGCTCGTCAACTCCGGCCGTGACCTCTTCGAGGTCCTCGGGGACAAGTTCGGTGATGGGCGCGACGGCGGCCCGTTCGGCTTGGGCCAGCCCGACTTCGAACAGCGCGGCAACTTCGTGAACCCGGGCCCCGGCGGTCTCAACTTCTCGCAGGGCTTCGCGGCGGTGTTCTTCGGGATCGTCCTCTACACCGCGGCGTTCATCGCCGAGATCGTCCGTGCGGGCATCCTCGCGGTGCCGAAGGGTCAGACCGAGGCGGCCCAGGCGATCGGTCTGCGCCGCTCGACCATGCTGCGTCGGGTGATCCTTCCCCAGGCCTTCCGAGTGAGCCTGCCGCCCCTCGGCAACCAGTACCTCAACCTCACCAAGAACACATCGCTCGCGGTGGCGGTGGGTGCGACCGACCTGGTCCAGGTCGGCCAGACCGTCTACAACCAGACCGGCCGAAGCCTGGAGGTCTTCGCCATCTGGATGGGCTTCTATCTGGCCTGTTCGCTGACGATCAGTGTGGTCGTCAACTTCTTCAACGTCCGCCTTGCGATCGTGGAGCGCTGACATGGAGAGCACCCAACTCGATCCCCAGACCCAAGAACTCCTCGACGCCGCGGAGGCCGAGGTCGCCGTGCGACCCGAGGAACCGAGCCTCCCGCCGTTCGAGTGGATGGGCAAGAACCTGTTCGGAGCCGGCCAGGGCAGCACCGTGGCGGTCGTGCGAAGCACCCTGCTCACCCTCGTGTTCGCGGCGCTGGGCCTGTTCGGCTACCGGGCACTCCTGAACTTCATCTTCAGCGAGAACACCGACTGGAACTCCGTCCGGGTCAACCTGCGCCTGCTGTTCACCCAGGCCTACCCCGAGAGCGACTACCACCGGGTCTGGATCTCGCTGGGCCTCGTCCTCCTCCTCGCCGGTGTCGGCCTGGGGTTGATGAAGGTCGGCCAGGGCATCTCGATGAAGAAGCTCGCCACCTGGTGCCTCGGCTGGGGCGGGCTCATCATCGCCGGCGTGTTCCTCCGGGAGCCGTCGGTGCTCGTGGGTGACGACGGCACACCGATCCTCGCGGACGCCGACGGGGTCCAACTCACCCGAGACGGTTTGGGCACGCTCGTCTACCCCGACGGCGAACCCGCACCGAGCCAGGGGCTCAGCGTCGTGCGCGAGTCCTTCGGCGACGCCATCTCGAGCCGCACCGGCTGGCTCGCGATCGGCCTCGTGTTGGTGGCCGCAGCCGCCGCGATCTGGTTCGGTCTCGGCGACAAGCGTCGTCGCAGCACCTTCGTCCCCGCGATCCCGTTCAGCCTGGCCGCGATCGGCGCCTTGATCTCCACCACCTGGTGGTACAACTGGGGCAACTACACCTTCTCCACCGACGAAGAGACCGGCGTCAGCGGCTTCAACTTCGAACCGGGGGAGAAGGTCGCGGAAACCACCCGCAACCCGTGGACGATCATGTTCTTCGTCCTCCTCGGTGCGTACCTGCTCGGACGCCGACTCAGCGGCACCGCGCTCGAAGGCAAGGTCAAGGCGTTCCTCACCCTCGGGTGGTTCCTGGCGCCGTTCATCACCTTCTTCGGCATCCTGCGCGGCCCCGAGCTCGACTGGGGCTACGTCTTCTCCGTCGACGTCCCGTTGTGGCTGGCCTTCGCGGTCGGTGGCGCGGCGCTCATGTGGCTGCTGACCAAGCCCGGTATCGGCGAGGTCGGCCGCGTGATCGCGGTGCTCGTGCTGGCCGTCGCCGCCTTCACCTGGATCGCCGCCTTCTTCGGCTGGTTCGGCATGTTGCAGAAGGTGCGGCTGAGCTTCCTGATCATGGGGCTCGCCGCCCTGCTCGCCCCGAACTTCATCGGCGAGGCTCGCCAGCGGCTGACCCTCGTCTACGGCTGGCTCGGCACGATCACGATCTTCCACGTGATGGTCACCCTGATCAACACGCCGTCGTCGATCGAGGTCCCGACCGAGGACTTCGCCGGCGGGTTCATGGTGTCGATCTACGTCACGGTGTTCACCCTGCTGTTCAGCTTCCCGCTCGGCGTGTTGCTGGCGCTGGCCCGCACCTCGCGGCTCCCGATCTTCCGCCTGCTGGCGACGGTGTACATCGAGTCGTTCCGTGGCGTGCCGCTGATCACGATGCTGTTCTTCTTCACCGTGTTCGTGAACCTCTTCTTGCCCGAGGGCATGGAGTTGGCCCTGCTCGCGGCGGTCACCATCGCCTTCGTGCTCTTCTCGGCCGCCTACCTCGCCGAGAACGTACGAGGCGGTCTGCAGTCGGTGCGCCGAGGCCAGTACGAGGCGAGCGATGCGCTCGGCCTCACCACGGTCCAACGCACCGGCTTCATCGTCTTGCCCCAGGGTCTGCGGGTCTCCATCCCGCCGCTGGTCGGCCAGGCCATCGCCACCTACAAGGAGACGTCGCTGCTCGCGATCGTCGGCGTCTTCGACTTCCTCCGGATGGCTCGCGACATCATCCCGAACCAGCCGGAGTTCCTCGGCGAGCGCAAGCCCGCCCTCCTGTTCATCTGTGTGATCTATTTCATCGGCGCCTACGCCATGTCCAAGTACTCCCAGCGCCTCGAGAAGAACCTCGGGGTCGGTGAAAGGTAGAACCCATGAGCATCAACGACGCCACCGTTGCGGTGACCGAAGAGCTCGCCGCACGCGACGACATGATCGTGTGCGACGGGGTCGACAAGTGGTACGGCGACTTCCAAGCCCTCAAGGGCGTGTCGGCCACCATCAAGGAGCAAGAGGTCGTCGTGGTCCTCGGGCCGTCGGGCTCGGGCAAGTCGACCTGGATCCGCTGCATCAACCGCCTCGAGCAGCATCAGGGTGGCCGGATCATCGTCGACGGGGTCGAGCTCACCAACGACACCCGCAACATCGAGAAGATCCGCTCCGAAGTGGGCATGGTGTTCCAGCAGTTCAACCTGTTCCCGCACCTGACGGTGAAGGACAACATCACGCTGGCGCCGATCTGGGTCCGCAAGAAGCCTCGCGGTGAAGCCGAAGCGCTCGCGGCGCAGCTCCTCGAGCGCGTCGGTATCCCCGAGCAGGCCGACAAGTTCCCCGGCCAGCTGTCGGGTGGTCAGCAGCAGCGTGTGGCCATCGCCCGAGCGTTGGCGATGGAACCTCGCGTCATGCTCTTCGACGAGCCGACGTCGGCGCTCGACCCCGAGATGATCAAGGAGGTCCTCGACGTGATGAAGGACCTCGCTCGCGGCGGCATGACCATGATCGTGGTGACCCACGAGATGGGCTTCGCTCGCGAGGTCGCCGACCGCATCATCTTCATGGAG
>CAZEML010000263.1:0-4842 GCA_964513285.1 uncultured Candidatus Nemicrothrix sp. | reverse complement strand
ACGACGTCAACACGTGGGCGACCGAGATCCAAGCCGGGTCCTTCATCGTCGGCGACAGCCAGTACGGCACGCTGGATCTGCCGTTCGAACAGGCGCTCTTCGTCGAGGGGTCGGTGCTGTCCATCAGCGAGAAGGGCTGGCTGGTCGCGAACGTCGGCCTCAAGGCGCTGGGCATGGACCACGGCGACCCGACCTGGCCCGACGGCGACGTCTTCTTCTGCAGCGACGAGCACATCACCTTGTCGAGCTCCGACCTCGAGGCGTATGCCCTCGACCAGCGCATCCGCCTGACCCCCGCCCACGTGGACCCGACGATCGCCAAGCATGAGACGCTGTGGCTCGTCGACGGCGACGAGACCGTCGACGAATTGCCCGTGGACCTGAGGCACTGGTGATGGCCCGCCGCGAAGTCACGAACTGGTCAAAGCTCCAGCGCTTCCAACCTCGAGAGACCTTCGCGCCGCGAAGCGAGGACGAACTCGCCGGTATCGTGCGCCAGGCCGCGGCCGAGGGGCGCCGGGTGAAGGTGATGGGGGCCGGACATTCCTTCACCGCCATCGCGGTCACGCCCGACTTCCACGTGCGGATCGACGCCCTCGAGCAGCTCCACGAGGTCGACCGCACAAGCGGGCTGGTGACGGTCGGTGCCGGGATCACCTTGAAGAAGCTGAACCGGTTGCTCGACCGCCACGGTCTGGCGCTCACGAACATGGGCGACATCGACAAGCAGTCGATCGCCGGCGCCATCTCCACCGGGACCCACGGCACGGGGCTCGCCTATGGCGGCATCGCGACCCAGGTGCGCGGTCTCCGCTTTCTGACGCCGGCAGGGGAGTCGGTCGACATCGATGCACAGACCGATGCCGAGCTGTTCGCGTGTGCGCGGGTCGGTCTCGGGGCGCTGGGGATCATCACGAGGGTCACGCTTCAGGCCGTACCCGCGTTCCGGATCCACGCCGTGGAGACCAGCCATCCCCTCGACGAAGTGCTCGAAGCGTGGCCCGAGATGATCCGGACCAACGACCATGTCGAGTTCTTCTTCATGCCGGGCGGGCGCAACGCGGCCCGCAAGGTCAACAACCGCACCGATGCGCCGGCCGACCCACTGCCGCGAGCGCGCTACGCCGCCGACAAGCTGCTGGGGGAGAACGTCGGCTTCGGCGTGATCAACCGGGTGGCGCGTCGGATGCCCCGTGCGGCGCCGACGGTGGCGAAGCTGATCAACGACAGTTCGACCGATCGTGACTACACCGACGTGTCTCACAAGGTGTTCACCACGCCTCGTTGGGTCCACTTCTACGAGAGTGAATGGTCGGTGCCGCTCGCCGAGCTCGAGGGCGTCGTGCGCGAGGTCAATCAGTTCGCTCGCACGCTCGGCAAGCCCGTGACGTTCCCGATCGAGGTGCGCTGCGCGGCGGCCGACGACATTCCACTCTCGACGGCAAATGGGGAGCAGCGGGGCTATCTGGCGGCTCACGTCTTCTGGGGCACGCCCTACGACGAGTACTTCACCGGGGTGTGGTCGATCGTCCGCAACGTCGGCGGCCGACCCCACTGGGGAAAGATGCACGCGGAGACGGCCGAGACGCTCGCGCCGGTCTACCCCGAGTGGGACCGCTTCCAGGCCGTCCGCGGGCGGGTCGACCCCGAGGGGCGCTTCTCCAACAGCTACCTCGATCGCGTCCTCGGCCCGCTCGGGTGATCCCGACATCGGTCGCCGAGGCCTTCGGCGTCGAGGGGCCGCCGCAACGACTGCCTGGCGGCGAGGAGACGTCGGTGCTCGCGGACGGGATCGTGCTCAAGCCCGCGTTCGACGCGGCGCTCGCGGCATGGTGTCAGGCGCTCGCGGCGGCGATCGACCCATCGCTGGTCGGGATCCCCGAGCCGGTGGCCGCCGCGGACGGGCGGTGGGTGGTCGACGGCTGGACCGCGACGCGGTTCGTTCCCGGGCTGGTCGAGCTCGCCGATGATCCCCACACGGTGGTCGCCCTCGACGCCGTTGTCACCGCTGCGTTGAGCAGCGCCGCTTCCGGCCTCCCACCGATCCCGGCGCGGTCGGACCGGTGGGCCCGGGGCGTGGACGCCGCGCTGGGCGGGTCGCTTCCTGACCTCAGCACGGAGGCCCGGGAGGTGATCCGCGCCCTGCAGGCCCGAATGGCGGACCTGCCGACGAGGGATCGAGTCGTTCACGGCGACCTGACCGGCAACACGTTCCAGACCCACTCCGGAGCGCCCCTCGTGCTCGACCTGTCTCCGTACCTCGCGCCCCAGGGCTTCGGTGCTGCAGTGGTGGTCGCCGATCATCTGCTGTGGCGCGCCGGCCGTGCCGAGCTCGCAGCGCTCGTCGCTCCCGATCTGCTCGCTCGAGCCTTGATGTTCCGGCTCATCGCCGAACAACTCGCCGACGCACCCCGCCACGGCGCGCGACTCGACGACTACCGGCGTGCACTGGAGCTGCTCGACCGCTGAGGCCTCGGCGTCACTCGGTGATGCCGTGTTGGTCGCGCATCACTCGGTGATGCCGTGTTGGTCGCGCATCACTCGGTGATGCCGTGTTGGTTGCGCATCACTCGGTGATGCCGTGTTGGTTGCGCATCACTCGGTGATGCCGTGTTGGTTGCGCATCACTCGGTGATGCCGAAGCGCTCCAAGCCATAGGCCTTGATGGCGTTGCCGCGCAGCACCTTGTAGCACTCCTCGGCGTTCATCCCGACCGCGGCGAACATCGAGTGAGCGACCTTGCGGCTGTGCGGGAACGTGCCGTCGGAGTGCGGATAGTCGGTCTCGAACAGGATCTGATCGATGCCGACGTCGTCGCGCTGCTTGAGCCCGACCAGGTCGTCGAAGATGCAACCGAAGATGCGGCCCTTGGCGATCTCGCTCGGCAGCGGACCCTCGCCGCCCACACCGCCACGACCTTCCTTGAAGACCGAATCCATGCGCTCGAGCTGGAACGGCATCCAGCCGACCTGACTCTCGGCGTAGGCGATCTTGATGTCGGGGAAGCGCTGCAGGGTGCCCGAGAACACCCAGTCGACGAAGGAGCCTTCGGCGTTCTGGGCGTACAGCGACATCGAGGTCGCCAGCGGGGCGTCGGGCGACGTCGACGGCATCGACGACGATGAGCCGATGTGCATCGAGACGGTCACGTCGGCTTCCTGGCAAGCGTCCCAGAGCACGTCCCAGTCGCCGGAGTACATCGTGGCGCAGCCGAGCTTCGACGGGTTCTCCGAGAAGGCGATCGCATAGCTGCCCTTCGAGGCGCACCGGCGCACTTCCTCGGCCGCGAGCGCGGGGTCCCAGAGCGGGACGAGGGTGAGCGGGATCAGCTTGCCCTTGCCGGCGCCGCCGCCCCAGTCGTCGATGATCCAGTCGTTGTAGATCTGCAGACACTGCAGCGCGAAGTCCTTGTCCTCTCGCTCCAGGAACCCCTGGCCGCAGAAGCGCGGGAAGATGTTGGGGTAGTTGATCGCGGCGGAGACATGGTTGAGCTCCATGTCCTCGAGGCGCTCCTTCTGGTTGTAGGTGCCCGGTCGCAGGTCTTCGTAGGTGGCGGCGACGTTGCGCTGCTCTTCGCGCGGCACGCCGGCCGGTCCGTGCAGGAAGCCGGTCGGGGTGACCAGATCGTCGTAGAGCCACACGTCGCACAGTTGACCGTCGGGATCGTTGCGTTCGAAGCCGTAGTGGCCGCCCTCGAACTTCAGTCGCACCTTCTCCTGGACCGTGCGTGGGCCCCGGGCGCGCAAGCTCGGCGGGAGCTGCTGCTGCCAGAGATCGCGAGGCTCCATGACGTGGTCGTCGACGGAGATGATCAGCGGCAGGTCTTCCTCGGCGGGCGTGACGTCAGACATGCCGCGATCGTACTTCCTGACACACCGTCAGATCGAAAGGGGCGTGGCAGAATCCCGCGATGACCACCGCACCCCTCGTCTACGTCGCCGGCCCGCTCTTCGACGAAGGCGAGCGGTGGTGGATCGAGACGATCGAGGCCCGGATCGCCGCGCACGGCCTCGCCACGTTCCTGCCGCACCGCGACAACCCGGACAAGACGCCCGACAACACACGCGAGATCTTCGAGAACGACCGGGGCGCGATCGACCGCTGCGACCTCGTCGTCGCCAACCTCAACGGGATCACCACCGACGACGGCACGGCGTGGGAGATCGGCTACGCGGTCGGGATCGGTCGTCCGGTGATCGGGCTCTTCACCGACTGGCGCCGACGCTTCGACGACGAGGTCGTCAACCTGATGATCGAGCACTCGGTGGAGACGATCGTGCGTTCCCTCGAGGAGCTCGACGAGTGGTTGGCGTCACGCTTCGGCGAGGGGTGACAGCACGGCCTGGGTCTGCACCGTGCGGGTCGCGAGCTTGCCGTCGGGGCGGGTGATGTCGGTCTGGACGACGATCGTGCGCCGACCGGCGTGCACCACCGAGGCGGTGATGGTGACCTCGCCTTCGCCGACGCCTCGGAAGAAGTTCGTCTTGGACTCCACGGTGCTCGTGCCCACGCCGGGCGGGAGGTGGTACGACGCGGCGGCCGCGCCGATGCCATCCGCGAGGGCCATCAGATAGCCCCCGTGCAGGCTGCCGCCGATCGTGCAGCGGTCGGCGGTCCAGTCGGCCCTGGCGGTCACGCCCTCCGGAGACCCTTCGACGTCGCGAACGCCGAGCACCGCGCTGAACGGCATGATGTCGACGGCGAACTGGGCGATCTCGGACGGGTTGTCGGTCATGGCGCCACGATCGCACGTCCGGGCGCCGGCCTCCATGACCTGCCAGGTCGTCGGCGGGGCTAGGCGGCGGCGCGAGTGCGCCGCAGGATCGGGTCGGCCGCGGCGAG
>CAZEML010000262.1:0-4852 GCA_964513285.1 uncultured Candidatus Nemicrothrix sp. | reverse complement strand
ATGGCGCCAGGCCCTCGTCGACCTGGACCTCGGCGTCGGTCTCTGGGTCCACGAGGGAGGGGTCGAGGCCCGGCCGTGGTCGACGCTGGTGTGCTTCGCCGGCGTCGGGCCGGGCGAGGTGCTCGATGCCGACGGACGCAAGTGGGTGGGGATCAGTCAGCGCCGAACCCGGGAGTGGATCCGGCTCCAGACGATGGTGCACCGGGTCTGGGACCCCGCCGCCGCCACCGACGGCCTCGGCGTGGTCCCCGACGAGTGGCTGTCACAGGCCGTCGGGATGATCGGTGATGCGGATCCCGTCCCCGGGCTGATCGCCAGCCTCTGACGCCCGCTGCCAGCTGACGACCCGGTTCGCGCCGGCCCGTGGAGGGCCGGCGGCTTCGTCGCGCCCTTTTCCGCGCCGAAAGGGAGCAGATGCGCGCCGAACGTGCGTTCGCACGCGCGCTGCGTGGAGGAATTGCTTGCCAAGGGGGAGTGAAGGGGAGTATGGTGGAGCGGTATGGAGGGACAGGGGGAATTCAGGGGAGCTGAGGAGCTCACTGGAGACGCCGTGTCCCTCGAGGGACTGAACGAAGCCCCAGCGGCAGCTGCGGCGAGTGGATCCGCAGCGGCAGCTGCGGCGAGTGAAGGGAAAGGAGGAACCGCCGATGGCCCGCTTCGTGGGGAACTTCGAGCACACGCTCGACGACAAGGGGCGGTTGATCCTTCCCTCGGCCTTTCGCCCGAAGCTGGCGGAGGGTGCGTTCATCACCCCGCTCGACCACTGTCTGGCGATCCTGCCGGCCGAGGAGTTCGACCGCATGGCGGATCGGCTGGAAGCCCAGGTCGCCACGGGGGAGGTCGACGTGAACGCGCTGCGGCACTTCGCCAGTCAGGCCGACGAGGTCACCCCGGACTCACAGGGCCGGGTTCGGCTGCTTCCGCACCTTCGGGAGCTGGGCGGCCTCGACCGCAACGTCATCGTCACGGGCGCCCTGCGACGCATCGAGCTGTGGGATCCCCAGCGCTGGAACGACCTCGGCACCGCGGGTGCGGAGTCGTTGACCTCCGCGATCGAACGCGGCCACGGACTTGGACCCCAGTGACCCTTCCCCCAGACGACCAGAACCCCCCATCCAGTCAGTACTGAACGAACACCGACGGCGAACCACGAGAAAGGAACCGGCCACCCCAGAACCACCGACGCGAACATCTGCAGTCTTCCGATCGACAAATGGAAGACCCGTACTCCGCCCGCTTGCCATTAGGACGACCGGGGAGACATCCCGGCGTGCGCTGCCGATCGGGAGACTGCAGATGGGCGATGTCGGTTCCACCGGCCATCCGACCATGACCGAGCGCGGCGACACTCACGAGGCGGAACGCGAGCCCGCGACCACCGCTGCCGACGCACCGGCCGGTGCCGGCCCGTTCGTACATGCGCCGGTCATGCTCGACGAGATCGTCGAGACCCTCGCTCAGGTTCCGGACGGCGTCGTCGTCGACGCCACCCTCGGCGGCGCTGGTCACGCGTCCGCCCTGCTCGCCGCCAACGACGGCCTGTCGATCCTCGGTCTGGACCGGGACGAGATGGCCCTCGAGGCAGCCGGCACCCGGCTCGCACCCCATGGCGACCGGGTGGCCCTTCGCCACACCCGTTTCGACGGACTCGCCGCCGCCGTGCGATCGCTCGGCGCCGAGCACGTCTCGGGTGCGTTGTTCGACCTCGGCGTGAGCTCGCCGCAGCTCGACCTCGCCGAACGGGGATTCAGCTTCCGTCACGACGGTCCGCTCGACATGCGCATGGACCGCAGCCAGGGCCGCACCGCCGCTGACCTGGTCAACACGACCGATGAGCGCACGCTGGTGAGCCTCCTGCAGCGCAACGGCGACGAACGCCACGCTCGACGCATCGCTCGTGCGATCGTCGCGGCCCGTCCGCTGACGACGACCGCCGAACTCGCCGACGTCGTGCGCGATGCCGTTCCGGCCGCCGCGCGTCGAGGAGCCGGTCACCCGGCTCGCAAGACCTTCCAGGCGATCCGGATCGAGATCAACGACGAACTGGTGATTCTCGAGGACGCCCTCCGCCAGGCCCTCGACCTGCTCGCCCCCAACGGTCGCTGCGCCGTCCTCGCGTACCACTCCGGTGAGGACCGCATCGTGAAGAACCTCTTCCGCGACGAAGCGGGCGAGGCCCCCCGTCCGCGCCCGGATCTCCCCCCGCCGCCGGGCTCGGAACCGACGGTCCGGCTGCTGTGGCGCGGCGCCCGCCGTCCGTCCGAGGCCGAGGTCGAGCGCAACCCGCGTGCGGAAGCCGCCCGGTACCGCGCCGTCGAGAAGCTGGCGGAGGTCGCCTGATGGCCGCCACCACCAACGTTCGCCGGCAGGCCGCCGCTCGTCCCGCTCGCCAGGCCCAGCCTCGTCGGGCGGATCTGCGCGTCGTTCGGCCCGATCGTCGGGTGGTCGTCGTCGGTGCGCTCGGCACCGCCGTGATCATCACGTTCTTCGCGGTCCTGTTCGCGATCGCGGGCCTGCACGCCGTCCTGGTGCAGACCCAGGCCCAGATCGACGCCCAGCGCTCGGCCAACGCCGAGGTGCAAGAGGAGCTCGATCGGGTGACCGCTGATCTGGCGTTCCTCGACACGCCCGAAGATCTCGAGCAGTGGGCTCGGACCTCGGGGCTCATCCAGGCTCCGGAGGTCGTGAGCATCGCCCCGATGCCGATCGGCACGCTGGCCGCCCCCGACGCTGCCGATCCGTTCGCGGCCCCGACCGTCGAGGCGGCAGAGTGACGACGCGCGCTCGTCGCCCCGCAGCCTCCACTCGCTCTCGCTCCCGTTCCGCCTCGTCCCGCTCGACCCGTCGTCGCGGCGGTGCGGCGCAGGTGTGTCCGAAGCGGATGCGCACGCTCGCCGCGCTCTTCGTGATCGTGATGGGCGGCTTCATGTACCGCCTCGCGGACCTGCAGCTCACCCCCGATCCGGCCTATGCCGAACCGCTGAGCAACACCCTTCGGGAAACCGACCTCGAAGCGCGACGTGGTTCGCTCGTCGACCGCCAGGGCCGGCCCCTCGCGATGTCGCTGCCGAGCGCGACGATCGTGGCCGACCCTCGCCTCGTCCCCGCCGAAGACGTGCCCCGTGTCGTCGGCCAGCTCTCGCAGTGGATCGACACCGATCCGACCGTCCTCGCCTCGCGCCTCACCAGCGATCGCCACTTCGTCTACCTCGATCGCCAGGTCGATCTCGAGGTCGGCGAAGCGGTCATGGCGCTCGACCTCCCCGGCGTCTACCTCCTCGAGGAGGCCCGCCGCGAGCACCCCAACGGTGACTGCACCGGTCTGGCGCTGCTCGGGCGGGTCGACACCGACCAGAACGGCATCAGCGGCCTCGAGATGCTCTACGACGAGCGCCTGACCGGGATCGACGGCACCCGCGCTGTCGAGGTCAGCGGGTTCGACGGCCGCGCGACGATCGTCGGTGGCGAGCAGGTCATCCAGCCGGCGATTCCCGGTGACGAGATCCAGCTCTCGTTGCACCGAGACGTGCAGTTCAAGACCCAGGAGCTCATCGAGGCGGCGGTCGTGCAGAATCAGGCCGACCTCGGCATCGCGCTCGTGATGATCCCGTCGACGGGCGAGATCGTCGCGGCGGTCGGTGCCGCACGCGACGCCGAAACCGGGGTCGTCGAGTGCACGACGAACAATCTGCCGTTCACCCACATCTACGAGCCGGGTTCGACGATGAAGACCGTCACCGTCGCGTCGGTCTTCGATGCCGGCCTCGGCACCCCGCACGAGCAGATCGCCCTCGAACCCACCCGTGAGTACCGCCTCGACGACGGCGAGACCTTCGTCGTGCGCGACGACCACATCAACTACACCCAAGAGACCTACACGCCGACCGAGATCCTCACCCGGTCGTCCAACATCGGCACGACCTATCTCGCCGAGCGGCTGACCCCCGAGGAGATGAACGCGGCGCTCGCCGACTTCGGCTTCGGTTCCCGCACCGGCGTGGGCTTCCCCGGCGAGAGCGCCGGCATCGTCCAGGACCTCCGGCTGTCGACGGTCGCTCAGCCGACCACGAGTTACGGCCAGGGCGTGGCGGTCACGCCGATCCAGATGCTGCAGGCCTACAACACCATCGCCAACGGCGGCCTCAGCGTGGATCCGGTCCTCGTGACCGACGACATCGGCGTCGCCGAGCCGCGCCGGGTCGTCAGCGGCACCACCGCCGATCAGGTCATGACGATGATGCGCGAGGTCGTCGAGAACGAGAGTGGCACGGGCAACCGCGCCGCCGTGCCTGGCTTCGACGTGGTCGGCAAGACCGGCACCGCGTGGCAGCCGTGCGGCGAGAACGGCCTCGGCTACACGTGCGCCGACGAGCGTGAACGCCACTACACGCCGAGCTTCGCTGGCATCGTGTCGAACGACGCCGGTCCCCAGTTCACCGTGCTCGTGATCCTCGACAACCCCCTCGGTGAGAACTACGGCGGCGGCTCGGTCGCAGCGCCGGTCTTCTCGGAGATCGCGTCCTACACCGCCCGTCAGCTCCGGATCCCTGCGGCGAGTGCCGGCGTCACCACGACCGCCGTCCGGGCCGCAGCAGCGACCTCGGTCCCGGCTGCCGAGCCCGTCGACGAATCGGTGGACGGTTGACGTGCGCCTCGATGAACTGGTGGCCGCCCTTCCGGAGGTCCTCGGAGCCGACGTCTCGCCCGCGCGGCTGACCGACGTCGAACACGACTCGCGGGCGGTGGGCGAGGGCGCCCTCTTCGCCTGCATCTCGGGAAGCGAACACGACGGCCACGCCCACGCACCGGCCGCCGTCGCCGCCGGCGCGGTCGCCCTGCTCGTCGAGCGTCG
>CAZEML010000261.1:0-4914 GCA_964513285.1 uncultured Candidatus Nemicrothrix sp. | reverse complement strand
ACCTCCGACGACGACTGGCGTCGGGTGATGTCGATCAATGTCGACGGCACCTTCTTCGTCTCCCGCGCCGCCGTGCCGGTGATGCGTGAGTGGGGCGGTGGAGTCATCGTCAACATCTCGTCGACGTGCGGGCTGGTCGGGTCGGCCGGGCTCGTCGCGTACTGTGCGTCGAAGGGGGCGGTCACCAACCTCACCCGGGCGATGGCGCTCGATCACGCCGCTGAAGGCATCCGGATCAACGCCATCTGCCCCGGCTCGGTCGACACCCCGATGCTGGTTTCCGAACACCCGAGCGGCACGACGGCGGATGAGGTGTTCGCCCGCAACCTCGCCTCCATCCCCGAGGCCCGCATCCCCGAGCCATCCGAGGTCGCGGATCTGACGCTGTTCCTGTGCTCGGATGCGGCCCGCCACATCCATGGCGCCAACCTCAGCCTCGACGGTGGCTACACCGCGCAATGACATACGACGGATCGCCGCCGGACCTCCTGGAGCAGACATGACTTCCTACGCAGGCAAGACCGTCGTCGTCACCGGCGGGGCCCAGGGCATCGGCCGGGCGATCGCCGACCGCTTCGCGGCCGACGGCGCCGACGTGGTCGTCGGCGACCTTCGCGATCCTGGCGACCTCGGGGTCGGTCAGCGGTGGGTGCATCTCGACGTGACGTCGGAGGCCTCGGCGGCCGCGCTCGCCGCCGAGTGCGGTGAGGTCGTGGCCGCGTTGATCAACAACGCGGGGATCATGTTCGAGGCGTCGATCGCCGAGCAGACCGTCGAGCAGTGGGACACCGCGATGGCGATCAACCTGCGCGGGCCCTGGTTGATGACCAAGGCGCTGCTTCCGCTGCTCACCGCCGACGGCGGCGGCGCGGTGGTCAACATCGGCTCGATCGAAGGCATCGGGGCGAACCCGCTCCACACCGCTTACTCGGCCTCCAAGGGGGGTGTGCACGGGCTCACCGCAGCCATGGCGGTCGACCTCGGCCCGATGGGGGTTCGCTGCAACGCGATCGCGCCGGGCTGGATCGACACCGCCCTCAACCGGGACTACGTCGATCGGTTGCCCAACCGTGACCAGGCGGTCGCCGAGCTCGGCCAGCTGCACCCGGTCGGTCACATCGGCGATCCCGCCGACGTCGCCGCCGTCGCTGTGTTCTTGGCGAGTGACGATGCCCGCTTCGTGTCGGGGCAGGTCGTGGTCGTCGATGGGGCTCGGATGAGCAAGCTCAGCCTGCCGCCGAGCTTGAGCCCCGAGGAGTGATCAGACGGACACGAGCTCGACGGTGATGTCGTCGTCGCCGGGCTGATAGGGGTGGACGGTGTCGCTGATGAACAGCAGCTCGCCATCGGCGCTGTGCACCTGTGCTGACACGCTGTAGTCCCGTCCGGCCTCCAGGTCGGTGTCCCATCGAAGTTCATAGGACAGCGGCAGGGTGATCGTGGTCGACGTCGCCTCGGCGATCATGACGCTTGAGGCGTCGGCCATCGAGATGTCATCGAGGCGGATCACCACGCGGGCGCCGTCGGGAAGGTGGCTGAGCTCGTCGGCGCCGCGGATCACGACCTCGCCGGTGAGGACGTGGCGGCCATCGACGTCGACGGTCGTGGTGGCCTCGGCGTCGGCGTCGTCGGCGCCGCACGCGCCGGCGAGGAGCGCGAGGACGAGGAGGATTGCGGAAGTGATGGTGCGGGTGTGCATGGTGGGTCAGACGCCCCGGGGCCCGAGTTGGTTCCCGCCGTTCCCCGGAAACGCAAGATGTCCGATCGGGAACGATTCGTGCCGCCACCGCGTTTCCGCTCCATGAGCAACACCGAGTCCCCGTCTCTCCTCTCCCGGATCCCCACCTGGATGTACGGCGTCGGCGTCGCCGGCATCGCGGTCGTCGGCTACCTCGCCTTCGCGATCTTCGGGATCCACACCCTCTTCATCGACGACGAGGTCAACGAGGACGTTCCCGTCTTCGCCTCGGGCGCAGGGGCCTCGGGCCTGCCGTCGGACGCTATGACCGATGAGGAGGCCGCCGCCATGAACGAGTTCATGGCCGACGAAGGCACCCCGAGCGAGGTCGCGGCCAACGACGGTGAGCCGATGGACGCCCCCGAGATCGTCGTCGAAGCCTCGGGGACCTTCATCGATCGCTCCCATCCCGCGGTCGGCATCGCCGAGGTGTTGGGCGACGGCACCGGCCAGCGGTTCCTGCGTTTCGAGGACTTCGCGACCGACAACGGCCCGGACCTCAACGTGTACCTCTCGACCGCGGCGCCGGATGCTCCCGCCAGCGAGTTCGACGACGACTTCATCGACCTCGGCGACCTGAAGGGCAACATCGGTCCGCAGAACTACGAGATCGGCGAAGAGGTCGATCTCGATCGCTACACGACCGTCGTGATCTGGTGCGTGCGCTTCGGTGTCGCCTTCGGCGCCGCCGAACTCATGTCGAGCTGATCACTCGGCGTTGACGGCCGCCACCAGATCCATCAGCCGGGCGAGATCGTCGAGCGTCTCGGCGTTGAGGTCGACGCCGACCCGGATCGTGTCGACGCCGGCATCGCGGTAGGCCCGCAACCGGCCGCTCACGTAGTCGTCGTCGCCGACGAGGTTGGTGTGGAGCCCGATCTCGATCGGGACGGCGGCGCCGGCCCCGTCGCGGTCGCCCGCCGCCCACAGCCGCTGGACCTCTTCGACCGCATCGCCGAAGCCCATCCGGGTGTAGGCCTGGTTGTAGAAGTTCGTCTTCGACGAGCCCATCGCTCCGATGGTGAAGGCGTAGCCGGCGGCGTGGCGGCGTCCCGCCGCCTCGATGTCGTCGGTGAACTCGAGCCCGGCGGCGACGGTGATCTCGACGTCGGCGAGCGAGCGCCCGACCGCCTGGGCGGCGTCCCGGATCGGATCGAGATAGACGTCGGCGTGCTCGGCGAGGAAGGCGGTACCGATCCAGCCGTCGGCGAGCTCACCGGTGAGTCGCAGGTTGGCTGGGCCCATCGAGGCGATGTACATCGGCACCGGCCACATGGCGACCGGCGACCGCATCGACTTCCCCTGCGAGTCCGGGAGCGGCAGCGTGTAGGTCGTGCCGTCGTAGGCGAGCCGTTCGCCCGACGCGATCTGCTGGATGATCTCGATCGTCTCCCGGGTACGGGTGACCGGCTTGTCGAAACGCACGCCGTGCCAGCCCTCCATGACCTGGGGCCCGCTCGAACCCATCCCGAGGATGAACCGGCCCCCCGACATCGCCTGGAGCGACAGCGCCGACATCGCGAGGAGTGCGGGCGATCGCGACCCGAGCTGAACGCATGCGGTGCCGATGCGCATCGTCTCGGTCCGCCCGGCGAGGAATGCCGCGGGCGTGAGCCCGTCGAACATCCACGCCTCGGGGATCCACACCGAGTCGACGCCCAGCCGCTCGGCGTCGCTCACGAGGGCGAGTGACTCCGCGGTCGCGTTGCCGGTGACGATTCCGATGTTCACCATGCCCGTCACCCTCGTATCGAAGACGGGTCTCGTTCGAGCCGAAAGAGCGGGATCTCTCGCTCGACCTGGTGCTGGTACTCGGCGAACCGTGGGAGCGCTTCCGTCATCCGAGCGAAGACCCGCGCTCGCTCGGCGCCGCGGGTCTCGACCGCCGCTGCGGCGTACGTCTCGCCCGGAACCTCGACCGTCACCTGCGGCTCGGTCCGGAGGTTGTGGGCCCAGGCCGGAGGCTTCGGGCTCCCTCCCGCCGACGCCATGACGATCAGGGCCCCGTCATCGTCGGCGACGTACGTGAGCGGCGTGGTGAGTTGGCGGCCGGACTTCGCTCCGGTCATGGTGAGCAGCAGGGTGGGGTTGCCCTGAAAGGGACCCTCCGGCATCACACCGTCGTGGCTTCGGAACGTCTCGATGACCTCACGGTTGAACTCGAGGATCTGTTCGTTGGTCATCCCCAGCATCCGCTGAGCGTAGGCCCGGCGTCGTTCGCCGGTCGAGCGACTCGTTTCCTCCTAGGGTTGCCAGCCATGAGCGATCCGACGCCTCGTCGGCCCGGGCGACAGCAGGAGCGGACCGAGCGCTCGACGAATGCGCTGTTGAATGCGGCGTCGGAGCTCATCGCCGAAGGGGGGGATCGACTCCCTCACCTTCGCGGCGATCGGCGAACGAGCGGGCTACAGCCGGGGTTTGGTCACCGCCCGTTTCGGCAACAAGGACGGCTTGATCGAAGCGTTGATCGATCGCAGCGTCGCCCAATGGGGTGATCGTGAGGCGGCGGTGGTCTCGAAGGGACGATCGGGGCTCGATTCGCTCCTCGATCTCATGGCCGAGGTTCGGAGCCAGGCCGAGAACGAACCTGCCGGCCTCCGAGTCCTCTACGCCCTGATGTTCGAGGCGGGGACCGACCCGCTGCTCCGAGAGCGGTTCGCCGCGCTGCACACATCGATTCGCTCAGACGTGGAAGACGTCCTCGAGCAGGGGAAGCGAGACGCATCGATCCGGCGCGATGTCGACGCTGGACGAGAAGCGGTGCTGCTCCTCGGCGCGCTCCGTGGCTTCGCCTATCAATGGCAGCTCGACCCGGAGGGCTTCGACCTGGTCGACGCGCTCGGCTACCTCATCGAGGTGACCGCCGAGCGCCTTCGGCCCGCCGGATGAGCGCCGGCCACATCCACCGACTTGATACTCGCCTGGCGCCGCTGCCCGCGGGTTCGGTCGAGCCTCAGCGCATCCGCGATGATGCAGTTCCGGAGCTCGGCGTCACCCAGCGTCGCTCGGAGGAGATCCCGTGAAGAATCCGCCGTTCGTCTACCACCGGCCCGAGTCGCTGCGCGACGCGCTCGCGCTGCTGGCCGAGCACGGCGACGACGCCAAGGTGCTCGCCGGCGGCCAGAGCCTGCTGCCGGTCATGGCGCTGCGCCTCGGTCGGCCCGAGCACGTGATCG
>CAZEML010000260.1:0-4963 GCA_964513285.1 uncultured Candidatus Nemicrothrix sp. | reverse complement strand
ACCTCGACGCCGGCCACGCCGACCGCCGGACCTGCCGACGTCGAACAACCGACGGCGGCAACACCCCCCGCACCCGCAGCGGTCCCGGCCCCGGTTGCCCCGCCGGCCGACGCAGCTCCCGCCGACGAGGGCGAGCCGGCCGAGATCCTCGTCCACGATGGTCGCCGTTACGGCGTGGGGTCGGCCGGCGATCTGGTCCACGTCGCGGACTGGAACTGCGACGGCGAGCCCACGCCGGCCGTGCTTCGTCCTGCGACCGGCGAGCTCGCCGTGTTCACGACCTGGCCCGAACCCGACGGCACCCTGCTCCCGGCGATGACCATCGTCGTCGACGGGGCGATCGATTTCACGATCGACGCAGACGATTGTCCCGAACTCCGTGTCCGCATTCCCAACGGCTCCCGCCTGATCGAGGTCCCGACATGAGCTTCATCCGATCCACCGTCGCCACCGCGGCCGCGCTCGGCGCCCTGATGGTGCTCGCCGCGTTGCCGACGGGGGCGCACGCACTCCTCGACGACCCGACCGGCGTGCTCACCTGGTGGGAGACCCAGGGCACGGCCGAGGCGTCGATCGCCATCGTGCACGTCGCGGCCCTCGCCTTCGCCCTCTATGTCGCGGTCGTCCTCGTCGCCGTCACGGCCTCCACCGCGCTCCGGTTCCGGCGGGCTGCGGCGACGCTCGCTCGTTTCATGCCGGCGACGATCCGGCGGGCGATCGCGGTCGGCGTCGTCGCCGGCACGTTGGCCGCCCCGACGACGGCGATGGGCCAGGAAGCGATCGTGGTGGTCGACATCGGCGTCGACACTCCCGCGAGCGCCCCCATCACGCTCACCGACCTCGGCGAGGCCGAACCACTCGACGAGATCTCAGAACCGCCCGCAGTGAGTGACCGCGCCGACGAGGTGGTCGCCGCCGACTCGTCGTTTCGAGAGAGCTTTCGGGCCGGGCCCGTCGCCGCCGCCCCCGATGCCTGGCTCGTGGAACCCGGCGACAACCTCTGGTCGATCGCGGCGTCGGTCCTGGCCGACGAGCGCGGCGAACCCGCCGATGAGAGCACGGTCGTCCGCTACTGGCGCAGCCTCATCGCGGCGAACGCAGCCGAGGTCGCGGATCCGGACCTGATCTACCCGGGGCAGGTCCTGAACCTGCCGCCGGTGCTCACGGCTGGTAGCTGAGCCCCAGCGCGTCGAGTCGCGGTGCGGCGCCGTCGACGCCGGTGCCGAGGATGGCCGCCAGCGCCTGCAGATCCTGCGCCCGCACGGTGAGCACCCGACCGTTGAAGTCCTGGCGCTGGACCTGGATCATCGTCAGGTAGCGGCTGAGCATGTCGGCCTCGGGGCCCGACAGCGACTCGAGGCGGGTGAGGTCGATCGTGATCGGATCGGTTTCGCGACGCGAGGGACGGTCGGTGAGGTCGATGACCTCCTCGCCCGGCGTGATCCCGAAGCTGGGACCGGCGTCGGCGGGTAGCAGCTGGTCGACGGGCACGTTGTAGAACCGGCTCAACCGCTGGAGCCGAGGCACCGAGATCGCTCGCTCACCGCGCTCATAGGCGCCCAGTACCGAGGCCTTGAACTCCTGGTTGGAGGCCGCTTCGACCTCCTGCAGTGACAAGCGCTTCTGACGCCGGATGGCGCGCAGACGCTCCCCGACTCGCTTGCTGTACTCCTGCGTCATGTTCATCTCTGACATGGCCGCCCACCCCTTAGATCCAGCTTGGTAGTGCTCCGCCGAAACCCACGTCCAGCGATGATGCCGTTACGCACCGTGAGCAGAACCTAGGTCAAAAGACCCACCGACGCAATGATTCCCACCTCACGTGGTCAGGTCACGTCGCGCAGCGAGCAAGGCTCCGGCCGCGATCGCCGCGGTCTCGGCCCGGAGAACGGCGTTCGACAGACCCACCACCGGCAGCTCGACCGCCCGCTCGTCGTCGGTCCACCCGCCCTCGGGACCGATGAGGATCGTGGTGTGTTCGAGGGCCGGCGCTCCGCCTCGGTCTGCCCGCGCGGCGCCTGGGATCGCGGCGACGTGCTCGAAGGTCGCCGGCGGGTGCACCGTCGGCAACCACGCTCGGCGGCATTGCATCACCGCTTCTCGGGCGACCCGCACCAGCCGCTCGTGGTTCTTGGCCGACTTCGCGGCGTCCCAGCGCACCACCGAGCGGGCCGCGGTGAACGGCCGGATGTCGTCGACGCCCAACTCGACGAGCTTCTGCACGACGAGCTCAGGACGTCCGCCCTTGATCAGGGCGAACGCCACCCCGAGCCGGGGCGCTGGAGCGGCGACGGTGACGACGTCACCGACCGGCTCGATCTCGCTCCCCCACCGGCACGGCCGCCAGCGACCGGCGCCGTCACCGACGGTCATCGGGTCGCCGGCTCGCAGCCGCAGGACCCGGTCGAGGTGGTGCCGGTCGTCGCCCTCGACCGTCGGCGTGTCGACCGACTCGACGAGCACGTGCGGACCGTGCTGACCGTCGGGCGGTTCGCTCACGAGAAGGCGGACTTGATGCGGCCGAAGAGGCTCTGGCCCGGCTCGGCCACGGGCTCCTCACGAAGCTCCGCGAGCTGGCGCAGGAGGTTCTCCTGCACCTCGGGCACCTGATCCGGGACATCGATGAACACGCGAACCCGAAGATCGCCCCGGCCGCGCCCCCGGACGTGGGGAACTCCACGACCCCGCATCCGGAACTCGGTGCCGGACTCAGTCGCTCGAGGGATCACCAGCGTCTCGGGCCCGTCGAGCGTCTCGTACTCGAGCTCGGCGCCCAGGACCGCCTGGGTGAACGGGATGTAGAAGTCGTGGACGAGGTCGTTGCCTTCGCGCCGGAACGTCGGGTGAGGCCGGACGTGGACCTGCACGTAGAGATCGCCGTGCGCACCACCGCGCGGGCCGGCCGCGCCACGACCGGAGAGACGCAGCGTGGTGCCGTCGTCGACGCCGGCGGGGACCTCGACCGCATAGGTGCGGTTCTCGATCGTGCGACCCTGAGCATCACAGGTCGGGCACGGGTCGTCGATGACGTGACCGAGGCCGCCGCACGAACCACAGGCACCCGCCGTGACCATCTGACCGAGCACGGACTGGCGGACCCGTCGGACCTGGCCACTCCCGCCGCATTCGTCGCAGGTGCGGGGCGAGGTGCCGGAACGAGCGCCGTCGCCGTCGCAGTCTTCGCAGCGGACCGCAGTACGAACGCTGACCTCGGTGTCGGTCCCGAAGACCACCTCGGTCAGATCGAGGTCGACGTGGGCTTCGAGATCCTCGCCGCGGGGCGGACCGGTGCGGGCCTGTCCGCCGCCGAACACCGAACCGCCTCCGAAGAACGCCTCGAAGATGTCGCCCAGCCCGCCGCCGAACGGATCAGCGGGAGGACCGTCGTCGCCGTAGCGGTCATAGCCCGCCCGGCGCTGTGGATCGCGCAGCACCTCATAGGCAGCGCCGACCTCTTTGAACTTGGACTCCGCTTCGGCGTCGTCGGGATTGAGATCGGGGTGGTAGGTGCGGGCCAGCTTCTTGTAGGCCCGCTTGATCTCGTCGTCGGTGGCGTCGCGCGAAACCCCGAGCGTCTCGTAGTGATCTGCCATCAGCCCTCGTTCAGTTCGCGCTCGAGTCGTCTACTCACGACCGCAACCGCCGACAGTGCCTGGGAGTAATCCATGCGGGTCGGGCCGAGGACGCCAATCGTGCCAGCCGAGGCCCCCTCCACCGCGAATGGGGCGACGACGATCGAGCATTCGGCGAGGGGCTCCACGCCGGTCTCGTTGCCGATCGCCACCCGCATGCCGCGATCGAGGACGTCGCGCACGAGCGACACGACGACGATCTGCTCTTCGAGCACGGTCAAGACATCGCGGATCTGCTCGGCGGCTTCGAACGCGCCGGCGAGCCGGGACGCGCCACCGACGTACAGCTCGGCCTGGCGGCCTGCGGCCGACAGTGCGGCGATCGCCGCGTCGAGGAGCGGATCGGGGCGCCCGTCGGGGGCCGCCGACTCGAGCTCGCCGAGCGACTTGCCTTCGACCGCGGCGCCGAGTCGCCGAGCTGCGTCCTCGACGATCTCGGGCGTGAGTTCGGTGGCGACCTCGACCGTGCGCTTCTCGATCACACCGTTCGACAGGACCGCCACCACCATCGCGATGTGGCTGGCGAGGTCGACGATCTGCACGCTGCGGATCGTCGCTTGTTCGCCGGTCGGGCCGACGACGACCGCCGTCCAGTCGGTCATCTGGGTGAGGAGGTCGGAGGTCCGCTCCATCATCGCTTCGAGCTGACCGTGGGCGCCGGCGAAGAAGTCGCGCACCGTCGTCGGGTCCTGGGCGGCGAGGCTGCGATCGTCGTCGCGGAGCTTGTCGACGAAGAAGCGATAGCCCTTGTCGGTCGGGATCCGGCCGGCGCTCGTGTGCGGCTGGGCGAGGTAGCCGAGGTCTTCCAACGCGGCCATCTCGTTGCGCACCGTCGCGGACGAGACGTCGACGCCGGGCGCGGCCGCGATGCGGCCCGAGCCGACCGGCTGGGCGGTCTCGATGTACTCCCGGACGATGGCCGACAAGATCGCGGCCTTGCGCTCATCGAGCATCCGCCCATTATCGCTGCGCCCGTCCGGTATTGCGATCCACCATGGAGGGCATGGCGCTGGTCCCGGTCACCCCTCAGGAATGTGGCACCGGCGACCGACGGCTCCGGGTCAGCGACTGAACCGAGCGACCAGCTCGTTCTTGCGGACCTTGCCGAGCGCAGTGCGCGGCAACGCCTCGACGAGTTCGAGTCGGGTCGGCAGCTTGTACCGGGCGAGACGGGCGCCGCCGTGCTCGCGCATCGACTCGATGGTCGGCTCCTGCCCGTCGGCGGCGACCACCACCGCCACCGGGGTCTGCCCCCAGCGCTCGTCGGGGAGACCGATCACCGTCAGCTCCGCGACACCCTTGACGGTGAAGATGCCGAGGTAGTCCGCGAC
>CAZEML010000259.1:0-4984 GCA_964513285.1 uncultured Candidatus Nemicrothrix sp. | reverse complement strand
ACGTGCTGCTCGACGACCGAGATGCCCGCGCCGGCGTGAAGTTCGCCGATGCCGAACTGATCGGCATCCCGTTCCGCGTCACCTTCGGCCCGAAGGCGCTCGCCGAGGGCGAGGTCGAGTACACCCCGCGTGCGACGGGCGAGACCGCCCGCATCGCCGTCGACGCCATCGCCGATCAGGTGGTCGCCGACATCACCGCCGCCCGCTGACCATCTCCTCCGAGCTGTTCCACATCGTGGAATCGTTCCACCCAGTGGTACGGTCATGGGCGAGCGGAGGAGTGGTCCATGTCGGTGCAGTCGATCGAACGAGCCTTCGCCTTGCTGCGGGCGCTCGCGACCGCGCCCTACGGGGTCACCGAACTCGCTGAGCAGGTCGACCTGCCGAAGTCGACCGTCGCCCGACTCTTGAGTGCACTCGAATCCGAGGGTGCGGTCACCCAGGACGAGATGGGCGGCGAGTATCGACTCGGCGACGGCCTGCTCGACATCGCCGGCGCCGCGCAACCGGGCCGGAACCTGGTCGCGACCGTCCGTCCGTTCCTGCTCGAGCTGAGTGAGGAGATGGGCGAGGCCGCCGGGCTCGGGATCATGCAGGGTCGCGACATCTACTACCTCGACCACGCCGAACCCGAGGCCGACGTGATGGTGCGCGACTGGACCGGCGAAGTCCTCCCCATGCACTCGGTGCCGTCGGGGATGGCGATCCTCGCCCACCTGCCCCAGGACGAGATCGCGGCGTACCTCGCGGAGCCGGCCGAGGCGGTCACGCCGAACACGCTCGTCGACCCGACCGCCATCCACGAACGTCTCGACGCCGTACGCAACCTCGGGTACGCGTGGGGCTACGAGGAAGGCGTCGACGGCATCAACTCGCTCGCCGCGCCGATCATCAGCGCCGACGGCGAGGTCGTCGCCGCCATCCATGTCCACGGGCCGGCGTATCGATTCCCGAACCCGGATCGCACGCACGATCTCGGCATGCGACTGATCGAGGCCGCGGCGGGCATCGTCGCCCAGCTCGACGACTGACGGTCAGCGACCCAACACCACGTCGACGTCGCGGGTCGCGCCGCCCTGCCACACCGTCACGGTGACGGTCTGACCGAAGTCGGCGTCGTAGGTGATCGCCAGGTTGACGTCCTTGACGTCGCGGACCGGTTCGCCGTCGATCGCGACGATCACGTTCGGGTCGACCGGGACGGGAACGCCCAGCACGTCGGCGAAGTCCGGCGTGGCGAGACCGGCGTCGGAGGCGGAGCCACCGGAGACCACCCGGGTGATCACCGCGCCCGCATCGGGCAGACCGACCTCCGCTCGCACCTCATCGGGAAGCGTCGACACCGACAACAACTCCGCACCGAACACCGGACGGGTGTCGGTGAGGGTCGAGACCCCGCCGAGTTCGAGATTGGCCAGGGCTTCGGCCAACAGGTTGGACGGCACCGCGAACCCGATCCCGGCGAAGGCATTGATCTCGGGGTTGAACAGGGCGGTGTTGACCCCGATCAGCCGACCCGACGAGTCGAGCAACGCACCGCCGGAGTTGCCGGGGTTGATCGCGGCGTCGGTCTGCAGCATCGGGATGCCGACCATGCCGACGGACTGCACGAGCCGGTCGCCGAGATCGTGCCGGTCGAGAGGCTCGTCCCGAGCCCGAACGGGTTGCCGAGGGCGATCGCCTTCTGCCCGACCCGGACCTCGTCGGAGTCGGCCAGCGGAATCGGTTCGACGTCGGGAAGCGGCGCCGCGCCGACCGCCGCTTCGAGGAGGGCGAGGTCGAAGGACGGGTTGATGCCGACGACGCCGAGTTCGTGAGGCGTGGTGTCGTCGCCGAACGTCGCGGTGATGATGGCGCTGTCGAGAAGGTCGGCCGAGTCGGCGTCGACCGCATCCATCACAACGTGGAAGTTGGTCACGACGTAGCGGCTGCCGTCGGCCTCGATCAGGAAGCCGCTCCCACTGCTCTGGTTCGGCGGCAGATCGAGCCGCGGCAAGATGTCCTCGGGTACGTCGCTGATGTCGAGTCCCGGCGGCAGCATCAGCTCGCCTTCGACCACCACCGACAACGCCGCGGTCGCTGGACCGAACCGTTCGGCGACGGCGATCGTGTTCTCCTCGTCGGCCGTCGGGCCGAAGGCGTCGCCCTCGTCGGCGGCGCACCCGGCGGCGAGCAGCAGGGCGCCGATCACGACGGCGAGCAGATGACGAAGGCGGACCGATCGTTCGGACATGGGGAGGCAACCCCGCGCCCGTCCGGGAGCTTCCGTCGATCAGTGCTCAGCGGTGGCGCAGAAGCACGACGCGGTGATCTCCACGTCGGCGACGTCGGTTGCGGTGGCGAGGGCCGCCGCGACCGGTTCGTGCTCGTCGATGCCGAGCCGCTCGCAGCAGGCGGCGTAGCCGTGCAGGCTCCACACGTTGTCGGGGTGCTGCGACGATCGGACGAGGGTGCCGTCGAGGCCGAGGTCGGCTCGGTAGACGGCGGCGGCCTCCTCCACGTGCCCCTGTTCGAGCAGGAGGGCTCCGAGGGCGTGACGGGGTGGCTGCATCCACGCCCAGGGCTCGGTGTAGTTCAGCGTGTCGGAGAGATGGACGGCGTGGCGGAGGTGCTCGAACGCGGACTCGTACGCCCCGCGGCGGTAGTCGAGCTCGCCGGCGAGCATCGACGTGGCGATGGCGAGGATGTCGCGGGCGCGGTTGTTGAACACCACCCGTTCGTCCGGAACGGCCTCGATGGCCTCCGCCAGCGCGACCTGGCTGCGGGCCGCCGCCTCGACGTCGCCCAAGACGGCGGCGGCGATGCCCTTGGCGTAGGTCCAGAACGCGGTGCTGACGCAGTAGAGGTCAGGGCGTTCGGGCATGGGTGCGTCGAGGATGTCCTGCCACCGGCCGAAGCGGACGAGGACGTGCGGCGTCATGCCCGAGAAGGCCTCGAGTGCGTTGGTGAGGAACGGGTTGTCGACGAGGAGGTCCTCGGTTCGCACCGATACCCGCATCTCCTCGGCGGCGTGCAGCGCATGCTCGAACTGCCCGGAGAACAGGGCGCCGTAGACCTGGAAGTGGAGGTTGTGGAGTCGGTAGATCGTGGGCAGGCCGAGCGCGGGATTCCGCGCGATGAAGGCGTCGTCGGCCTGCACCGCCTCGACGTTGAGATCGATCGTGCGCTGGTAGTCACCGCACAGGACATAGATGTGGGTCGGCATGTGCAGGAGATGACCGGCGTCGGGGACGAGCGGTTCGAGGCGGCGGCTCGCATCGAGCGCCCGCTCCGGCTCAGGCGACATCTCCATGATGTGGATGTAGAAGTGCAGCAGCCCCGGGTGCTCGGGACGACCGTCACGGTCGATGCCGGCGAACGCCCGCTCGACGAGTTCGATCGCCTCGGCGGTGTCAGCGCCTTCAGCGGGGCGAGCCGCCTCGAGATCCCACAGGGCCCACGGCGTGCGAACCATCAGCGCCTCGACCGTCAGCGCGCTGACGTCGTCGTCGTCGGGGAAGCGAGCCTGCACCGATCGCATCGCGTCGGCGTAGCCGTCGTCCCACGTGTCGAGCACGTCGAGGTCGACGCTGTCGGAGTCCTGGAAGCGAGCGGTGAGTGCACGACAGAGCGCGACCTCGACCTCGGTCGCGGGGCCGGACTCGGCCAAGGCGAGTGCTCGTTGCGACCGTTCGTGGGTGAAGGCGACCAGGTCGCCACGGCGAGACAGCGGCACCTTCCACCACGGCACGTTGTAGTAGGGCCCGGCCGCATAGGCCTGGCCCCAGTGGCCCATCGCACAGTCAGGGTCGAGCCGCACCACCTCGTCGAAGCATCGCAACGCCTCTTCGCGGTTGAAGGCGTAGCTCCAGTTGAGGCCGCGGTCGAACCAGACCTGGGCGTCGGGTGAGGTCGTGGTGATCGGACGGGAGTACGACCCGAGATCGAAGTACCCGTCCGCCATGATCAGTCGCTGACGCCGAATGCACCGACGTACTTGGTCGGCCGCACCCGGACGAGGATCTCGTCGTCTCCGCCGTTGCGGGCGCCGAACTCCTCGGCCCGGTCATCGCCGACGAACCGGCGGCAGGTCTCGGTCGCCCAGTGCCGGATGGCGGCCGGGTCGTCGGCGTATTCGGTGATCGATGCCACCCCGTCGACGCGGGCGAAGTCGAACGGCATCTCCATCACGTCGACGACGATCGACACCCGGGGCTCACGGCGCAGCATCTTGGCCTTGGCCGATTCGGCGCCGGTCATGAACACGAAGTCCCCGGTCTCGCGATCGACGTCGAACCAGATCGGCGTGACAGTGGGGCTGCCGTCCTTGCGGACGAGGGCGAGCTTGCCGGTGCGCGAGCCGGTCGTCATGAACTCGACGACCTCCTCGGGCGACATTGGACGCACGACTACGCCTGACCGACGAGGTCGTAGCTGGCGATCGTGCAACTCACGGCGAAGATCGGGATCGGCTCCATGAAGTGCACGGTGCCGGACGCTCCCCCCGCGGCCGCGCTGACGGCGAGGAAGGTGCGGATCTCGAAGCCGCCCTGGCCGGCGTCGGCGTACACGGTGAGGTCGTCGTAGTCGAGCAGGGCGTCGCGGTCGTTGCGACACCAGCGGTCCATGAAGTCCTGATCCCACTCCCAGTTGATCTTCCCGGAGTCGGGGGTGGCCGGCCAGTGCGAGATGCCGCCGGTGCCGATGATCGCGACCTTCTCGGGGACCGCATCGACCGCTCGGCGCAGCGCCTCGCCGAACGCCCACGCCCGATGCAACGGTGTGAGCGGTGGGCCCTGGCAGTTGATGTTGACCGGGATCACGGGCAGGTCGAAGCGGGGCGTCAGGAAGCTGAGCGGCACCGCGATGCCGTGATCGAACAGCCACTCCTCGGCGTAGCTGACGTCGACGGTCTGCATGACCTCGGTGATGATCCGCTGGGAGAGATCGCGATCGCCGGGGGCTCGGAACTTCTCGATACCGAGCCAGCCCGGATCTTCGATCG
>CAZEML010000258.1:0-4986 GCA_964513285.1 uncultured Candidatus Nemicrothrix sp. | reverse complement strand
CGGTTCCCACCCCCGAGCCCGAGACGTTCCCGGCCCCGACGCTCGTCGAACCCGACCCGGCACCGATCGCTGCATCGGTCGCCCCGGCCGACGACGTCAGCTATGTCGAGGCCGCGATGGCGTCGCCGATCGATGCGTTTGCCAACGAAGCCCCGCCGCTCGGCGACCTCGGCTTCGCCGAGCCCGCGGAAGTCGTCTCGCCTGCGCCCTCGTCGGAGGGTCGCCGCGGTCTCTTCGGCCGCTGAGCCGCCTCGCCCGCCCGCTCAGGGGCGTCAGCTGATGGCGCGCTCGAGCAGGAAACCGAGGCTCAACACGGTGATGCCGACGACCGCCGCCAGGGCGATGCCGAGGCCCACCACGATCGCGGCCAGCACGATCAGTGCGCGCAGCCGTTCCCACCACCGGACGTAGGCCTTGCGGCCAACGACCGGTCGATCGACTCGGCGGCGAACGATGCCCAACACCCGCAACGTGTCCATCACGATGTTGGTGTCGTCATCGTCGTCGACCGGGGCGGTCATCGCGAGCATGTGATCGACGAACGGCCGGGGCCGACGCACGCGCCCGTTTGAGGTACCGGCCATGGCAGGCTGCACGGACATGGGCGGCCGAGACGAGCCGACCAGGATTCCCGCCATCGAGACGAGCACGAGGATCATGACTGAGGAGGACACGCCGGACGCGATGCTACCCCCGTCGTCGGTTCCCCCGGCGCCGCCCCCTCGGGCCTGGTACCAGGATCGGTTCACCCAGGTCGTCTTCGGCCTCGTCGGGCTGATCATCGCCGCGATCGTCGCCTACGGCACCGTGCCCGCGCAGTGGGTCGGCCGCATCCTCCCGGGGGAGTCGATCGTCGACGACGGCGCCGTGGCCCTCAAGCCCGGCTCGGCCCGGCCCACCGACGATCGGGTGACCGTCGTCGATCTCGAGGTCTTCGAGCCCGAGGGCGAGATCTTGTTCACGACCGTGGCGATCGACGACCAGGTCACGATCTCGGACTGGGTGCGTTCTGAGGTCGATGACGCGGTCGAGCTCCGCACCCGTGCCGAGGTGTTCGGCACCCGCACCACCTCCGAGCAGCGGGAGCGCAACCTGCAGCTGATGCAGGCATCCAAGGACACCGCGATCATCGCGGCGCTCGAGCATCTCGGCGTCGAGGCGGTGATCGAGAGCGGGATCGGGTTCAACGAGGTCGTCGAGGGTGGACCTTCGGACGGTCTGCTCCAGGTGGGCGACATCATCGTCGCCATGGACGACGAACTCATCACGGGGTTCGACTCGCTCCTCGACGCGCTCGCCGCCCGACCGCCGGGCACCGAGGTCGTCCTCCAACTCGAGAACGCCGACACGGGCGAGCTCCGTCAGCAGGCCCTCACCCTCGGGGTGCATCCCGAAGAGGGACGCGAGGGCGGCTTCATCGGGATCGCCGACGTCACCGTTCGTGCGGTCGACGCCGACCTGCCGTTCGATCTGTTGATCGACTCCGGCTCGATCGGTGGGCCCTCGGCCGGTCTGGCCTTCACCCTGACCCTCATCGATGTCCTCACCCCCGGTGAGCTGACGGGCGGCAATCGGGTGGCGGTCACCGGCACGATCTCCGCCGCGGGCCGAGTCGGCAACGTCGGTGGCGTCGCCCAGAAGGCGGCCGCCGCGGAGGACGAAGGGGTCGCGGTGTTCATCGTGCCGATCGACTCCGTCGAAGCCGCCGAGTCGACCACCGACGATCTGCGCATCGTCGGTGTCGAGACCCTCGACGATGCCCTCGCAGCGCTCGCGGAACTCGGCGGTGAGGTCGAGGAGCTGGCGTTGCAACTCCCGGGCGACGGCTCCAGCTGAACCAGCCGGCCGGGGGAGGGATACCGCAACGGTCGCCCCCGCACTCCTACCATCGTCGAGATGGCCGATCCGTCGTCCTTCGATCCCGGCGAACTCGAACACGCATCGTTCGAACTCGTACGGCGCGGGTACGACCCGGTGCCCGTCCAGCGAACGCTGCAGCGAGCCGCGGAGCAGATTCGCCTCCTTCAGCGCGAGCGCGCCGAACTCGAGGCGCGCCTGGCCGAGATCGAAGCCACGCCGGTGGAGTCGCTCGAAGCGCATCGGGTCGCGGAAGCGTTGGGCTCGGAAGCGGCCCAGGTACTCGAGGCGGCCCACGCGGCGGCGAGCGATCGCGTCGAACGGGCCGAGCGCGACGCCGACACCGCGATCGCTGAGGCATCCGCCGACGCAGAACGGATCCGTTCCGAGGCGATGGTCGATGCGGCGCAGACCCGCTCCGAGGCCGCGGCGGCCCGCGACGAGATCTTGAACGACGCGGCGCGCCGGGCCGAAGAGGTCGCCGAGGACGGCCGTCAGCGCGGCCGCGACATGGTCAACGAAGCGCAGGTCGTGCGGGAGCGGATGCTCGGTGACCTGGCTCGCAAACGACAGACGGGCCGGGCCCAGGTCGAGCAGCTCCGGGCGGGGCGAGATCGCCTGCTCGAGGCGCTCACCATCGCCCAGGAGAGCCTCGACACCGCGCTGAAGGATCTGGTCGATGCCGTGCCCGAGGCGCGAGGCGCCGCGGAACGAGCCGGGTTGCGAGTCGCGAGCGAGACGAGGCCGACGGTGGAGGCCCTCGAGGCCGAGATCGAGGCGGCACGTCTGGTTGGTCATCCCCTCGTCGAGGGGGTGCCTTCGCCTGCCGTCGGCGAGCCCGATGAACCGCCGGTCCCCGATCCCGCGTTCGTCACCGCCGAGATGGAAGCACTGACCCATCTGGAGTCCGCCCTGGACGGACCTGCCGTGGAGGCCGACGACGACGAGGGTCATGACGACGAGGCGGCTGAGGCTGCGGCCCCCGATGTCGAGGAGCCACCGGTCCCGGACACCGACGTGCTCGCGTACGACGCCGAGCCGGAACCCGAGCCCGAGCCGGAGCCCGAACCGGAGCCCGAGCCGGAGCCGGAGCCGGAGCCTGAGCCCGAACCGGAGCCGGAGCCCGAGCCGGAGCCGGAGCCTGAGCCCGAACCAGAGCCGGACCCCGACCCCGAACCGGAGCCCGAACCCGAGCCGGAGCCCGAACCGGAGCCTGAACCGGAGCCGGAGCCGGAGCCGGACCCCGACCCCGAACCGGAGCCCGAACCCGAGCCGGACCCCGAACCAGAGGCGGAGCCTGAGCCCGACCCCGAACCAGAGCCCGACTCGGCCGTCGACGGTGGCGCTTCGACCGCGCCTGCGGATGAGGTCGGTGATCTCTTCGCCCGTCTGCGAGATGCTCAGCCGGAGCCCGAGCCCAAGCCCGAGCCAGAGCCCGAGCCCGAGCCCGAGCCCGAGCCAGAGCCGGAGGCGACGGACGCTGATCCGGCGGCGACGTCACGCGAACGTGCGGTGAGCGTGATGACGCGCGCGCTCAAGAAGGTGGTCGTCGAGGAACAAGGCACCCTGCTCGACGGCATCCGCCGCAGCGGCGGCGATGCGGTCGCCGTGGTCGTCGCCGACGCCGATGCGCACGCTTCGGCCTACGAGGCCGCCGCCGCAGCGTCGTTGACCGAGCTCGCCGCTTCGCTCGGCGGCTCGGACGAACACGTCGAGGTCGGCCTCGAACAGTTGCGGACGGTGGGCCTCGATCCGGTGCGTCATCGGCTCCTCGACGTGGCCGAGCGAACCGACGACCGTGACGAGTTGTCCGACACGGTCCGGGGCCTCTATCGCGAGTCTCGATCTCGACGCATCCCGCTCGCCGCGACCGCGGCGGCCAACGCCGTCATCGGCGCGGTGACCGTCGCGACGGCGACCGGGCCGTTGCGTTGGGTCGTCGACCCGAGCGGCGACTGCGGTCCCGACTGCGCCGACAACGCACTTGCGGGCCCGGTCGAGCCTGGCGCCGCGTTCCCGACCGGGGTGCTCCACCCGCCGACCGATCCGAGCTGTGGCTGCTTCCTGGTGATCGACCTGGGGTGACCGTCCTGGCCCGAGCACGGCAGGCCGGGGGCGGCCGGTAGGATCGGGGGACCATGCGTCGAGTCGAAGACATGCCGCCGCGCCGTCAATCCGGCGGCGGACGGTTCAGTGGGCGGGGTCGGGTCGTTCTGGCCGTGCTCGCAGCCGCTCTCATCATCATCGCCCTGTCGTTGCGGGGCATCGCCGGGTTCTACACCGACTACCTCTGGTTCGATTCACTCGATCGAACCGATGTGTGGAGTCGAGTCCTCGGCGCCAAGGTCGTGCTGACGTTGATCTTCTTCGGGGTGTTCTTCGCCCTGTTGTGGATCAACCTGTTCGTCGCCGACCGTTCGGCGCCGGCCACTCGGATTCCGGGTCCCGAGGAGGAGTTGCTCGCCCGGTATCACGACGTCGTGTCGGGCCGCACCGGGCTGGTTCGCGCCGGCGTGTCGTTCGTGTTCGCCCTGCTCGCGGCCGCTGGTGTGCAGTCGCAGTGGGAAGAGTGGTTGCTGTTCGTCAACCGCCAGGACTTCGGCATCCGCGATCCCCAGTTCGACACCGATCTCGGCTTCTACGTCTTCCAGTTGCCGTTCCTCAGCTATGTGGTCGACTGGGCGTTCGCCGCCTTCATCATCATCTTCATCCTCACGGTGATCGCCCACTACCTGAACGGTGGCATCCGGATGGCCGCCACCACCGGCGAGCGCACCACCGCGAGCGTCAAGGTGCATCTGTCGGCGATCCTCGCCGTGCTCGCCGTGATCCGTGCGGCCGACTACTGGCTCTCGCGCTACGAGCTGACGGTCTCGCGTCGAGGTGTGGTCGACGGTGCGCTCTACACCGACGTCAACGCCCAGCTTCCGGCGTTGTCGCTCCTCATCGCGATCTCGCTGTCGGCGGTCGTCTTGCTCGTGGTCAACCTGCGGCAGCGAGGCTGGACCCTCCCGATCATCGCGGTCGGCCTGTGGGCGTTCGTGGCGATCGTCATGGGAGGCATCTACCCGGCGTTCGTGCAGCGGTTCCAGGTCGATAACCCCATCTCGCGCAACGGTGTTTGCCAAG
>CAZEML010000257.1:0-5034 GCA_964513285.1 uncultured Candidatus Nemicrothrix sp. | reverse complement strand
GGCCACGGCGACATCGACCCGGACACGAGCGTCGTGCCCGAGTGCGGGTGTCAGATGAGCTCGACGGTGATGGGCATCGTGGCCGACGGGGTCGACGCCTGCCGCAAGGCGGCTCGTCACAACCTCAAGGCCGGAAGCGACTTCATCAAGGTCCACGTCTCGGGCGGTGTCGCCAGCCCGACCGACCCGTTGGAGTCGATTCAGTACACGCCCGACGAGATCGAAGCGATCGTGACCGAGGCGCAGCACCGCAACACCTATGTGGCGGCCCACGCCTACCTGCCCGAGGCGATCCAGATGGCGGTTCGGTCGGGGGTGCACTCGATCGAACACGGCAACCTGGTGGACGCCGACACGGCAGTGCTGATGGCGACCGAAGGCACGGTGATGGTCCCGACGCTGTCGACCTACTTCGCGATGGACGAGATCGGCCGCCAACTCGGGATGCCCGAGCGCAACCTGGCCAAGAACGTACGCGTGCTCGAAGCGGGGCTCGCCTCGCTCGAACTCGCCGCCAACGCGGGCGTGACGCTGGCCTACGGCACCGACCTGCTCGGCGAGTCACAACCGCGCCAGGCCAACGAGTTGGCGATCCGCGCCGAAGTGCAGTCCGCCGAAGCCATCCTCCGCGACATGTGGATCGAGACCGCCAAGCTCTGCCATCTCGGTGGCGAGATCGGGGTACTGGCCGAGGGCGCCTACGGCGACGTGCTCGTGGCGAACGTCGACCCGCTCGCCGACATCGTCGCGTTCAGCGACGTGCAGTCTTCGCTCACCCACGTCGTCCAGGGCGGACGGGTGATGGTCGACCGCTGATGGGCAAGTCGCTCGAGCGGTACCGGGACGAAGCCCGCGACGAGTTCGGCGAGGCCGGGATCGAGGCCGCGTTTCCCGTCTGGTTGATCGACATCGACGGTCGACGCCGCCTCTCGCCGCTCGACATGGTCGGGGTCGCGGTGATGGCGGTGGTCGGTTGGATCGGTGTCGTGGTCTCGCTGGTCACCAACGTCGCGTTGGGCCTCGCGGCCCAGCTGCGCGGCCAGAGTCGGAAGCGCGCGCCGCACGAACGCCGCGACGTCGACCATGACGTCGGACCCGGTCGACTCGTCTTCCGGCCCGACCACATCCACCTCCACGAAGTGCGTGAGAAGAACCGGGCCGGCGGTCGTCTCGCCGAGCTCGACCAGCACTCGGTGGTACGGATCGGGCCCGACCGAAGCGGCCTGCGGCGAACGGTCATCGAGATCGACGGAGCTCGGTGGGCGCTGCGACCTCAGCACGAAGCGTCGCTGCGGACGCTCCTCGACGCACGCGGCATCCGGGTCGAGCCGCTCGACTGACCGCCGGGGGCGAGGTCGCGGCATCGGCCGGACCTGTCAGACTGGACGGACCGCAATGCCCAAGACCCTTGCCGACCACCGGGATCAGGCCCGCGCCCAACTCGACGACGAGTCGATCGTGGCTGCCATCCCCGCCCTCACCTACCCCTATCGCAACGAGAGCCTGCGGCTTCTCGAGCGGCTCCTCCCGCGGCCGCGCAAGGCCTGGCCACGGCTGCTGCTGTTCCGCGAGCGAAGGGTCGACATCCACACCCAGCGGTGGAGCAAGCAGGCGGTGGGTCCACACGTCAGCACGCTCCGGCCGTCCGGGACCCGGCTGACCTACGTCGAAGACACGCGCGAGGGCTCGACTCGCGTCGAGTTCGGCGGCGTGCGGTTCACCGTGCTCGATGAGCACATGGCCGCGCTCTACCAGGTCGCCGACCGAGCCGGCTTCGCCATCGACGCAGCCGACGACCCGCGCGCCGCGAACTGACCGGGGCGATCAGCTCGCCGGCGTGATCAGGCGCTTCTCGCCCGTCGCCTGCGCCGAGTACGCCCGGGCGACCTCGGGATCGAGGACGTCGTCGAGTGAGATCGTGCCGGCGTAGCCCGACGCGAACGTCGTGGTGATCTCGGCCGCGACCCGCGCCTGCAGCTCGCCCATCCGCTCGAAGCCGACGCGGCCCAGGAACGGTGTCAGGAGCCAGCCGCCGACGCCCCACGACATGCCGTAGGTGCGCTTCAGCGTCGTCACCGACCGGTCGAGCCCCCCGTAGATGTACACCTGCTTGTGGGTGTCGGAGCCGTACCGGCTGAACGCCTGGCCGGCCGACGACGCCTTCTCCATGCACGCGAGGATCGTGTCGACCTGTTCGCCGCCACCGATCGCGTCGAAGGCGATCGTCGCGCCCGTCTCCGCCAGCGCCGCAGTGAGATCGTCGGCGAACGAGTCGGCAGACGAGACGACGACATGCTCGGCACCGGCGGACCGAAGCAGGTCAGCCTGCTCGTCGCGCCGCACGATGTTGACCAAGGAGATGCCGTCGGCCTGACACAACCGGTTGAGCATCTGGCCGAGGTTCGACGCGGCGGCGGTGTGCACGAGCGCCGTGTGCCCTTCGAGCCGCATCGTCTCGGTCATGCCGAGGGCGGTGAGCGGGTTGACGAACGACGAGGCGGCATCGGCCGCGGCGACCCCATCGGGCACCGGCAGGCACATGACGTGGGAGAGCTTGGTGTGGGTGGCGTACATCGAGCCACTCACCCCCGACACGGTCTTGCCGAGCAGGGCCTGGGCGCCGTCCGACGATCCGGCGGCGACGACGGTCCCCGCGCCCTCGTTGCCGCACGGCATGGGCTGATCGACCCGAGCCGCGTTGGCCGCGACCGCAGCCGGGCTGAGCTGGCCGACGAGTGCGCCACCGTCTGACGCGAACGACGCCGGATCGGCGCCGGCGATCAACATGCCGAGATCGGACGGGTTGATCGGCGAGGCCTCGACCGCCACCACGACCTCGTCCGGGCCGGGTTCGAGCATCGGTGCTTCCTCGATGGTGATCCGCACCTCACCATCGCTGGTGACGGTCGACTGCACCATCCGGTAGGTCTCACTCATGCTGGCTCCTCGGGCTGGGTCGGGGCGCCATCATCGCATCCGCTCGGCTACGCGCACGACCCCACCATGGGGCCGCGGGTCCAACCCGGCTGAGGCGCTCGCCCCATGGTGGATCATCCGCCCGAATCAGTTCGGGCCGTCGCGCTCATGGCCACCGCGACCCAGGCGAGAACTGACCTCTGACACGGAGGTCACCCATGCCCATGCTCACCATCCCCCGCGTGCGTCGCGCGCACGTCGCCATCGTCATCTGCTCGATGCTGGCGACCCTCGGCTTTAGCGCCACCGCCGAAGCACGCGGCTACGACGCCGCCCAGAACGACCCCGCCTACTGGGGAAGCGGGTGCTACAAGATCGACCGCTCGGGCACGAGCTCGTGGGTGGCCGATGCCGACTACGACCGGGTCGTGCTGAAGAGCGGAACCGACAACGACGTCTTCGACGATGTTCGAGCCGGCGACGTCCTTCGCACCGTGTCGGGCCGCGACATCAGCCATCGCATCCTGTGCCCGGCGAGTGAGCCGACGACCACGACGGCACCACCCACCACGACCATCGTGGTTCCGACGACCACGGCCCCGCCGACGACCACCACCGTCCCGGAGACCCCGACCACCACCGTCGCGCCGCCCACCACGACGATCGCACCCCCGACGACGGTCGTCCCGACCACGACCACCGTCGCGCCTCCCACGACGGTGGCTCCGACGACCACGACCGTCCCGCCGACGACCACCACCGAGCCGCCCGGCACGATCACCTCGATCCCGTCGACCACGACCACGGTGCCGCCCACGACCACGCTCTCGCCGGCCCCCACGACCGTCCCGCCGACGACCACGACCGAGCCGCCCGGCGTCGTCACCGAAGCCACGACGACGACCGTTCCGTCGACCACGACCACCGTGGACGTCCCGACGACGACCGTCCCCGATGACGACGACTCTGGCGACTCTCAGGGATCGTCCCCCGACGACGTGCCCTCCGGCCTGGCCTTCACGGGCGCCACGGTCGAGCAGGCGATCATCCTCGGTCTGGCGATGATGCTCGTGGGCTTCGCCCTCGCCGCCATGAGCCGCCGATCGAGGACGGCAGCGGTCGAGACCGTCCGCTCGAACGACGGCTGAACCACCCCACCTCCAACCCTCCACGCCTGACGGGTCGGCACCTCTGGTGCCGACCCGTTGCGCGTCCGGAACCACCTCGCGACGGGCGACTCGGCCTGCGAACGGCGTCGACGATGGGACGGTCGGGCCAACGTCGCTGGGTCGGTCGTCTCAGCGACCCCCGGCCACCTGGATCAGCTTTGGCCGGGCGTCTCATGGCCGAAGCGACCCACCCGAGAACTGACCTTTGTCGACATGGAGGTCGCCAATGTCCATCTTGCCCCGCACGAGCGCAGTCGTCGCAGCGACGGCCCTGCTCACCGTCTTGCTCAGTCCCACCGCGATCATCGCCGCCGGCGCCGCTGAAGGCGACGGCCAGGCCGACGTCGGTGAGATCGGGTACACCCAGAACCGATCGCTGCCGCTCGACATCGCGATCGACGGCGACACCATCACCTGCTTCTGCGTCGACTACTACGGCGACCTCGCCGAGCTCGGCGCCGGCTACGAAGTCGTCAGCTACGACGAGGTCGGCGACGACTGGTTCAACGGCGGCGACACCAGCGACGTGCAGGCCGCCATGGCCGCCCGCGGCGACTTCAGTGACAGCACCGTCCAGCGCGTGATCTGGCACTACCAGAACGGCTTCAGTCTGCGGAACGACGCCCAGCGCGAGCTGCGCGACCGGATCGAGGACGGCTACTACGACGGCATCGACATCGTCTTGATGGCGCCGCTCGACCACGCCGACCAGCCGATGGCCTGTGAGGACCCGACCCCGCCGCCCCCCACGACGACGGCCCCGCCGACCACCACCACGGTCGCGCCCACCACCACGACGGTCCCCCCGACCACCACCGTGCCGCCGACGACCACGACCGTCGCGCCGCCCACCACCACGATCACGGTGCTCACCACCACCACGACCGTGCCGCCGACGACCACGACCGTGGCTACGACCACGACCACCGTGGCGACGACCCCCACCACC
>CAZEML010000256.1:0-5055 GCA_964513285.1 uncultured Candidatus Nemicrothrix sp. | reverse complement strand
CCCGGAGGGCACGGTCGTCGTCGACGCTGACCCGGTCGCCGCGCCCGCGGCCGGCGGCGACGGCGGTGCCGCGATCGGGGCGACCGACGGCGAGTCGGCCTGGACGATCGACGGCGGCGAGGGCCAGCTGGTGTTGGTCGACGGCGAGCTCATGCTTCGCGACGCGGATGGCGAACTCGTTCCCGCCGCCGGCGGCGAGCTCGACGACGCCCCCGAACCTGACCCTGCCCCCGAGCCCGAGGCCGCCCCGACCGTGAGCTTCGGTCATCCGACCATCGATGCGCTGGCGCAGCGGGACGGGGTCGAGACGATCATCCCGATCGGTGACGGCTCCTTCGCGGTCGGCGTGATCGATGAGGAGATCCTCGCCGACCTGCCCGTTCACACGACCGAAGACACGCCGGTCGCGCTCTTCACCGACCCCTACGAGTCCTACCAGTGGGCGCTCGAGAACACCGGGAACAACCTCAACGGCGTCAACGGCGCCCCGCCCCAGACCGCCGACGCCGACATCGACGTGACCACCGCGTGGGGATCGGCCACCGGCGACGGCGTGGTCGTCGCGATCGTCGACAGCGGCGTCGACTTCTCCCACCCCGATCTCGCCCCGAACCGTTGGACCAACCCGGGCGAGGTCTGCGGCAACGGCATCGACGACGACGCCAACGGGTACGTCGACGACTGCCATGGCTGGGACTTCGGCTACGAGGACAACGAGCCGTTCAACCCCGGGGCGCACCCGCACGGAACCCACGTGGCCGGCATCGTCGCGGCGGAAGCGGGCAACGGCATCGGCGTCGCCGGCGTCGCGCCGGATGCCCAGATCATGGACCTCAACGTGGGCCGCATCACCGCCTCCGGCGAGCCGTCCATCGCGACCAGCGCGATCGCCCGAGCGGTCCGCTACGCCGCCGACAACGGCGCCGACATCATCAACCTCTCGCTCGGCACGAAGCCGGGCACGCCTCGTCACTACATGACGACCCTCGAGTCAGCGATCGTCTACGCCGGCGAGCGAGGGTCGCTCGTGGTCGTCGCCGCCGGCAATGACAGCGCCAATCTCGACGGCGGCAACACCGCTTGGCCTGCTTCGTACGACTTCCCTCACGTGATGACGGTTGCGGCGACCGCACCGAACGAGACGCTGGCGTTCTTCAGCAACTACGGCTCGGTCGTCGACGTCGGGGCTCCTGGTCACGTGATCCTGTCGACCGCACCTGCCGCCAACGGCAGCTATGTCTTCATGTCCGGAACGTCGCAGGCCTCGCCCGTCGTGGCGGGCGTCGCCGCACTCGCCCTCGACGCCAACCCGAGCCTGAGCGCAGCCGAACTCCGCACGGCGATCCAGTCGTCGTCGGACCGCTTCGACACCTATGTCGGCCGAGTCCCGGACGGCCTTCGTGCCAACGTCGGGAACCTCGTCGGCGGCACCGTCCCCGAGGTCGGGTTCGACGAGGTGGCCATCTCGGTGACCGGTCTGCACGGCGCCACCGACCTCGCCCCGGTCTCGGCCAGCCTCGACATCGTCGTCCCGACCGACCAGTACGACGAGGCGTACACCTGGAACGCCACCCTCGTCTCGATGGAGACCGACGGCGACTACGTCGTCATCGATCACTCGGTGAGCATCAACGGCGTCCCGAGCCTCACCGATCAGAACGGCTCCGTCGGCTTGGCGCTGACCGGGTCGGGATCGGTCGAACTCAGCACCGACCTGCCCCAGGGCCGCTACGCCCTCGTGCTCGAACCGATCGCCGACGCTGATCCCACGTCTCGTCTGGGCGATGCGTTCGTCGCCGCCTTCGATGTCGCCGACGGCTCGGCCCCGGCTCCGACGACCACGACGCAGGCTCCCGTGAGCAACCCGTCGCCGACCACGACGCAGGCACCCGTGGGCAACCCGTCGCCGACGACGACGCAGGTTCCGGTGACGACGACGCTTCCGACCACGACGCAGGCGCCGGTCGGGAGCCCGTCGCCGACGACGACCCAGGCCCCGGTGGGCAGTCCGTCTCCGACGACCACCCTCACGCCGGTCGGCTCGGGCCCGTCGCCGACCACGACGCAGGCGCCCGTGGGGAGCCCGTCGCCGACCACGACGCAGGCGCCCGTGGGGAACCCGTCGCCGACAACGACGCAGGCGCCGGTCGGGAATCCGTCGCCGACCACGACCACCCCGGTGCCGACCCCGACGACCTCGCAGCCGCCGAGCTCGAACCCGACGCCCAGCCCGACGACGACCGCACCTCCGGTGACGGCCGGTGACTGGTCGGTGACCGGCGTGACGCCGGCCGAAGGCTGGGTCGACTCGATGAACCTGGTGCGGCTGAACGGCTCGTTCCCCGAAGCGGCGTACGTGTGGTTCGGCGAGCAGCCCGGTGTGGTGATCGCCAGCAGCCCGTACACGATCGACGTCCTGACCCCGATCCGGGCAACCCCCGGTGCCGTGGACATCGCCCTGGTCCCGCCCGGCTCGCCCGCCGCCCTGGTCGTCCCGTCCGCTTACACGTTCGTCGACGGCTCCGTGGCCGGACCCAGTGAGCCCGGCACGCCGACGACCACCGTGGCCCCCGGATCCGGCGGTGCGCCGTCACCCACGACCACCCTTTCGCCGGTCCCGACGACGACCACGCCGTTCTCGAACCCGACCCCGTCGCCGAACCCGACGACCACGCTGTCGCCGGTCCCGACGACGACGGTCGCCCCGATCGGTGGGAGCCCGTCGCCGACGACCACGGTCTCGCCCAACCCCGGGGACACGCCTGCGCCGACCTCGACGACGATCGCGGCTGATCCCGGCACGGCACCGACCACCACGGTGGCTGCGGGTCCTCGCCGCCCGCGAGCGGCGCTCGGTGACGAGTTCGATCTCGCCAGCGGCCTTCGGGGCCGTCGGATCACCGCCGACTCGCCTCTCGGCGCTGCCCCCTTGTGCACGACCGACCCGTGCGCCCTGACCTGAGCCGCCGCCGAGCGCCATCGGCTGAACCCGCTGAGCCCATCGGCGTCGCGTTCGCTCGGGTCGCGGATGCTGTCGTCTGGAATGGCGCTGAGCCCATCTGTGTCGCGTTTCGCTCGGGTCGCGGATGCGGTCGCCTGGAGCGGCGCTGAGCCCTCCGGCATCGCGGTTCCCCGGGTCGCGGACGCCGCGCACGGCCGGTGTGGTGCCCGCTACCAACCCGGCTCGGCTGCGACACTGGGGCGGTGCGGTGGTTCCTCGTGATCATGCTGATTGCCGCAGCTTGCGGTGGCACCGACGACACCGAACCCGGTGCGGTGGGGGCCAGCGATGCCCCGTCGACCGGAGCGGAGCCCTCCACCGCCGCACCAGCCGCGGAAACCGCGTCTGCCGACGCCAGCTCGATCCCGACCACCGCTTCGCCGAGTACGACCGAGGAGCCACCGACCACGATGCCGACCACCTCGACAACGACCGAACCCCCTGAGCCGGTGTTCTTCGCCGCCGCCCGAGAGACGTCCGAGGACGAACTCGGCGCCTCCTGGCGGCCGGGCTGCCCGGTTCCGGTCGAGGATCTCCGTTGGCTCGACCTCGCCCATTGGGACATGAACGGGCGGGTCGTCGACGGCGTGCTGGTGCTCCATCGAGATCACGTCGACGCCGTCGTGTCGGTGTTCGAGCGGCTCTTCGAGGCCGGCTTCCGGATCGAGTCGATGCGGCCGATCACCGAGTTCGACGCCGACGACAACGTGTCGATGCGAGCCAACAACTCATCGGCGTTCAACTGCCGCCTGATCGATGGCACCGATCGGTGGAGCCAGCACGCCTACGGCGGCGCGATCGACATCAATCCGCTGATCAACCCGTGGGTTCGGGGCGACCAGGTCGATCCGCCCGAAGGGGCTCCCTACCTCGACCGAGACGCCGACGTGCCGGGCCTGATCCGATCCGGTGATGTCGTGACCGAGGCGTTCGCCGCCATCGGGTGGGGATGGGGAGGGGACTGGTCGTCGAGCCTCGACTACCAGCACTTCTCCCACAACGGTCGCTGACCTCAGCGTCGGGTGGCGGCGTCGACGAGCTGCTGAGGCTTATTGGCTTTCGGCGCCTCCATCGTGACGTCGGAGCCGTCCCGGAAGGTCAGCGTCAGGCGGTTCATCAGCTTGCCCTTCTCCATCTCGACGGCCGTGATGTCCAAGAATTCGAGCGTGGTGTGGATCGCCTTCGGACCGCCGGACATCGTCGAGTGCTCGAACACGATCCACCGGCGGTCGGTCAGGGCGAGGATCGCTTGGTGGAGCCGGGGGAATGCTTCGGCCATCGTGTTCTCGTCCGGCGCGTCCTCGCCGCGATTCATGGCCGCGGCGACGGCATGTCCGACGATCCCTCCGATCGCGCCGGCTGCGACGGACCTGTTGAACTGGCCGGCCTTGAGGATGCCGGTTGCTGCGACGCACCGCTCGCCCGGCTCCATCAGTTCAGACTTCTTGTTGACCTTCTTCGCGATGTCGACCATCGGTGGCTCCTCGACTCTCCGCACGGCGCGGTGCCGCACAGGTCAGGGACGGTCCGGTTCAAGCGGATCTGACACCCCGGCCCTGCGGGGTGGCGCGTCGACGGGGACGGCTCAGCCCTCGTCGCCGAGCAGGCCGTCCGCGTCGAGGGTCGCACGGATCGCGTTGCGCACCTCGTCGATGCGACCATCGAGCTCGAGTACGGCGATCGCTTGGCTCGTCGACGGGTCGGCCTCGTCGTCGCGGACGTCGCCGTCGCCGAAGAGCAGTTCGGCGGCGAGGTCGGTCGCGAGGCACACGACGGCGGCCTCGACGCCGTGTTCGGGCTGGTGTTGATGCTGGACGGCGTCGACCAGCGTCGCCGGAAGTCCCCATCGCTGAAGAATGAAGCCGCCGACCTCGGCGTGGTCGGCGGACACGAGCTCGTGCTCCATCTGTCGCACGGGGATCTCGGCGCGTCGCAGCGGGCCGGCGGCATCGGGGTCGGCGACCGCGTCGATCACGTCCATGCCGATGCCGTGGAGCAAGGCGGCGCACACGACATCTCGGCTGACCCGGTGGGGGGAGGCAGCACTGATGACG
>CAZEML010000255.1:0-5125 GCA_964513285.1 uncultured Candidatus Nemicrothrix sp. | reverse complement strand
GCGGATCATCAGCGACATCTTCGCCTTCACCAGCCAGGAGATGCCCCGCTTCAACTCGATCTCGATCTCCGGCTACCACATGCAGGAAGCCGGTGCGACCGCCGACCTCGAGCTCGCCTACACGTTGGCCGACGGGGTCGAGTACGTCCGGGCCGGCGTCGCGGCCGGCCTCGACGTCGATGCGTTCGCCCCTCGGCTGAGCTTCTTCTGGGCGATCGGCATGAACTTCTTCATGGAGGTCGCCAAGCTGCGGGCCGCCCGCCTGCTGTGGTCGCACCTGATGGCCCAGTTCCACCCGCAGAACCCGAAGTCGTCGTCGTTGCGGACCCACTCCCAGACGAGCGGCTGGTCGCTCACCGCACAGGACGTCTTCAACAACGTCACCCGCACGTGCGTCGAGGCGATGGCCGCGACCCAGGGCCACACCCAGTCGTTGCACACCAACGCCCTCGACGAAGCGCTCGCCCTTCCGACCGACTTCTCGGCCCGGATCGCCCGCAACACCCAGCTCTTCCTCCAACAGGAGAGCGGCACCACCAAGACGGTCGACCCGTGGGGTGGCAGCCATCACGTCGAGTGGCTCACCAACCAGCTCGCCCATCGGGCGATGGAGCACATCACCGAGGTCGAGGAGATGGGCGGGATGGCCGCCGCCATCGAGGCCGGCATCCCGAAGCTGCGCATCGAGGAGGCCGCCGCCCGCACCCAGGCCCGCATCGACTCGGGTCAGCAGGCCGTGATCGGGGTCAACCAGTACCGCCTCGACCCCGACGAAGAAGACGACATCGAGGTCCTCAAGATCGACAACGCCGAGGTACGGGCCGCCCAGCTCGCCAAGCTCGATCAGTTGCGAGCCGAGCGCGACCAGGCTGACGTCGACGCCGCGCTCGACGCGCTCACCAACGCCGCCGCGTCTGGTGCCTCGTCCGGCATGTCAGCGAACCTCCTCGCCCTCTCGATCGACGCCGCCCGCGCCAAGGCGACGGTGGGGGAGATCAGTGACGCGCTCGAGAAGGTCTACGGTCGTCATGTCGCGACCATCCGCACGATCGAAGGGGTGTACCGAGCCGAAGTGGGTGCCGAAGCCGATTCCGTCACCGCAGTGCGCGAGAAGGTCGATGCCTTCGCCGCGTCCAACGGCCGCCGCCCCCGGATCCTGATCGCCAAGATGGGGCAGGACGGCCACGACCGTGGTCAGAAAGTGATCGCCACCGCGTTCGCCGACCTCGGGTTCGACGTCGACATCGGGCCGCTGTTCCAGACACCCGAGGAGGTCGCCCGCCAGGCGGTCGAGGCCGACGTGCACGTCGTGGGCGCCTCGTCACTCGCCGCCGGCCACCTCACCCTCGTGCCTGCGTTGCGCGAGGCGTTGGCCGATCTCGGCCGCCCCGACATCAAGATCACGGTCGGCGGGGTCATCCCGCCCGACGATGTCCCGACGTTGCTCGACATGGGGGCGGTCGCCGTCTACCCGCCGGGCACCGTCATCCCCGACGCTGCGCTCGAACTCCTCGACCTGCTGGGCTGATGCTGAGCCGGCGGGAGCTGCTGGCCGGTGCTGCGGCGACCTCGGCCGCGGTCTGGCTCGCGGCCTGCGGCGACGATGAACCACAGGCGTTTCCGGTGATCGCCGCAGGCGGCCCGTGGTGGATGCCCGCGGAGGAGGCGCGCCACGAAGCGACGTGGATGTGCCTTCCGGCGCGCCGCGACGTCTGGGGGCGCTACCTGCCCGAGACCCAGCAGACGATCGCCGACATCGCCCTCGCCGTCGCCGCGTTCGAACCGGTCCGCATGCTCGTCGCCCCGGACGACCTCGATCGGGCGTTCGACCTGATGGGCTCCGACATCGAGCAGATCGAGGCTCCGGTCGACGACCTCTGGGCGCGCGACACCCTTCCCCTCTTCCTCGTCGATGGGGCCGGTGGCCTCGCGGTCGGCCGGGTGCGGTTCAACGGCTGGGGCGACAAGCAGGTGCACGATGGCGATGCGACGCTCGCCCAGCAGGTCGCCGACATCCTCGGCGTCGATCTCATCGACTCGGGCATCGTCGGCGAGGGCGGCGGCATCGAGGTCGACGGCGAAGGCACCCTCCTCGCCGCTCGCAGCAGTTGGGTCAACGACAACCGCAACCCGGATCTGAGCGAGGCCGCGATCGGTGACACGCTCGTCGCGTTGCTCGGCGCGGAACGGATCCTGTGGGTCGATGGGGTGGCCGGCCAGGACATCACCGACGGCCACATCGACACGCTCGCCCGCTTCACCAACCCGAGCACGATCCTCAACGAGGTGCCGTCCTACGTCGAACCGGGGGAGACCTGGTACGACGTCGCGGTCGACACGGCCGCTGCACTCGATGGCTTCCGCACCCTCGACGGCGACCCGTACGACATCGTCACCCTGCGCCAGCCGGAGAACATCCGCGGCACCGGCGACGACTTCCTCGCCAGCTACGTCAACTACTACGTCTGCAACGACGCGGTGCTCGTGCCCGAGTTCGGCGACCCGGCTGCGGACGGGCTGGCGGCCGAGCAGATCGGCGCCCAGTACCCGGGCCGCGAGGTCGTGACGCTCGACATCGATCCGGTCGCTGCCGGCGGTGGCGGAATCCACTGCGCGACCCAGCAGCAGCCGGCCGTCTAGCTCAGACGACCGACACGCCGATCAGGCCGTGGTGGTGGGGGTGGATCCACCAGGTGGTCTGCACACCTGGTTGCTCGAGCACGACACAGTCCGCGCCGGGGTCGTACCGGGCGGGGACGTACCCGGCCACCCCGAGGTTGACCGGTTCGCCGTGGTCGGCGCCGTCGATGCGGATGAGGGGGCGATGGCGGACGAGGGTCTCCATCGCGCCGCGGATCGCGGCGTCGGCGCCGCGCCGCTGATCGAGGATGATCAGGTCGGGGGCCAGGTCGTAGGGGTCGAGGGTCGCCGCGGACACGATCATCGTGTCGACCTGGGCCCGGTCGGGCCGGTAGCCGGCGATGGTCCGTTCGCCGAGGAACATCGCGGCGGCGCTGTGGTCGAGGCTGGCGTCGGTGTCGAACCAGGTCGTGCCATAGCGCGGCACATGGAGTTCGGCGGTTCCGGGATGGGCGCTCAGTAGGACCCCGTGCACGGAGGTCTCGGCCCGCCAAAGCTCGTCGTGGAGCCGTTCGTTGGGTTCGAAGGCGTGGATCTGTCCGCTCCCCAGCATCCGCCGGAGCGAGGCGGTGCTGGCCGCGATCTCGGTACCGGCGTGAACGACGACGGGGTTGGGTCGGCGGAAGTCCCGGAGCGCGAGGTCGTCGACGCGATGCGGCCCTCGCTCGAAGGTCGGGACGCGGGCGACCGAGCTCGCCGCCCGCTCCGGCAGATACGACATCACGCTGCGCGTCCAGCGTTTCACGCTCACGAGCCGACAGTACCGGTGGGGTCGACCGGCACGGCGGAATGCCGCGACGTCGCGGCGCTCAGACCTGGATGCCGCCGGTGGCGCCCCCGTCGACCAAGACGTTGGCGCCGGTCATGAAGCTCGCCCGTTCGCTGGCGACGAAGGCGACGACGTCGGCGATCTCCTCGGGCGTGCCGAGTCGCTGCATCGGGTTCTCGGCGAGTACCGCCTCGAAGAAGGCGGGGTTGTTGTCGCGGGCGTCGGCCCACGTGCCGCCCTCGAAGAGGATGTCGCCGGGCGAGACACAGTTGAAGCGGATGCCGCGCTTGGCGTGCCGGATGCCCAGCGACTTCATGTAGCTGACCGTCGCGGCCTTGTACGCCGAGTAGGCGGGGAGGATCGTGCCGGCCGAGGCAGCGCGGCTTCCGATGGTGATCACGTTGGCGCCGGCGTGGTGCTCGAAGTGCGGCACCGCCGCTTCGATCAGCGTGTGCATCCCGCGGATGTCGACCTCGTAGCCGACCGCGAAGTCGCGGGCGTTCATCGCGCTCACGTTGGAGACGACCACATCGAGTCCGCCGAGCTCGCTGACCGCCCAGTCGACGAGGCCCGTGACGGCGTCGGGGTCGGCCATGTCGCACACCTGATGGTGGAGTTCGCCGCCGCCGCCGAGCTCGTCGGCCATCTCGAGCAGCGACTCGGCGCCGCGGGCACAGGTGGCGACGCGGGCCCCCTCGGCCAGGAAAGCGGCGACGATCGCCTTGCCGATCCCGCGGCTGCCGCCGGTGACGAGGACCCGCTTGTCGGTGAGTGCGAGGTCCATCAGAACTCGGTCTGGGCGCGCACGAGACCGGCGGCGTTGGGCTTGATCAGGCGCTCGATGATCTCCACGTGGCCAGCGTCTTGGGCGTAGAACTGGTAGCCGTCGACATCGTCGAATTCGGCGACGACGGCGACGGTGGCAGTGCCCGGCGCGAGCCCGATGTCGCGGCCGACCTTGTAGTCGCGCACGGTCTCGCAGGTCGGGGCGTAGGCCGCGAGTTCGGCGACGATCTGGTCGGCGACGTCCTGCGCGTCGTCGTTGAGCGTGATGAGGACGTGGTGACGGATCATGGCCGCATCATATGGAGTCGCGTCCCCCGGCTCCCGAATCGCTAGCGTCGGCGCCGTGGCATCGGATCTCGCGCCAGGCGTGCTCGCCGGTGATCGCACCGCCATCGGGCGGGCGATCACGCTGGTCGAGTCGACCCTGCCCGCGCACCGAGCCGACGCGGCCGCACTGCTCGACGAGTTGCTGCCCCACAGCGGCGACGCCCATCGGGTCGGGATCACCGGGGTCCCGGGCGTCGGCAAGTCGACGTTCATCGAGGCGCTCGGACTCCGGCTGACCAGCGCTGGTCACAAGGTCGCCGTCTTGGCGGTCGACCCGTCGAGCAGCCGCACCGGAGGGTCGATCCTCGGCGACAAGACCCGGATGGCCCAGCTCGCGGTGGACCCGGATGCGTTCATCCGGCCATCACCGTCGGCGGGCACCTTGGGTGGGGTCACCCGGGCGACCCGCGAAGCGATGATCGTGCTCGAGGCCGCGGGCTACGACGTCGTGCTCGTCGAAACGGTCGGCGTGGGCCAGAGTGAGACGGTCGTGCACGGCATGGTCGACCTCTTCCTCGTGTTGATGCTGGCCGGTGCGGGCGATGAACTCCAGGGGATCAAGAAGGGCGTGCTCGAACTCGCCGACCTGCTGGCGGTCAACAA
>CAZEML010000254.1:0-5164 GCA_964513285.1 uncultured Candidatus Nemicrothrix sp. | reverse complement strand
GTCGGCCGGCCGTTCGGCCACCTCGGCGGCGATCCTCTACGGCTGGGCCGGCGCCTCCGAGGTCGCGTCGCCGTTCGTGCAGATCGAGTCGCAGCGGTCGAAGGTCGTCGCCACGATCGACTTCGACGAAGCGATCGACGCCGACACCCTCGTCGCCGTGTTGCGCAACAACGGCATCCTCGACGTCGGCGGCTACCGCAAGCTGGGTCGCAACCAGTTGCGGATCGGCATGTTCCCGGCGATCGACCCGGCCGACACCGAGGCACTCACCCGCTGCCTCGACTACTGCATCGAGCGCCTGGCGTAAGCCAGGGCCGGCGCGGCTCCCGCGCCAAGCCCGGCGATTGGCCTGAACGAATCCACGACGGATGGCGGCGTAGCGTCGCGGCATGATCGTCTGGATCAATGGCACGTTCGGTGTGGGGAAGACGACCACGAGTCGCCATCTCCACGAGCAGACGACGTGGCCCGTGTTCGATCCCGAACACGTCGGCTACCTCGTCGGCGGACACTTCCGCGACCTCGAGTACGACGACTTCCAAGACCTGCCGCCCTGGCGGGCGTTGGTCCCACGGGTTGCTGACGAACTCCTGCGCTTCCGGGGCACCGAACACCTCGTCGCCGTCCAGACCGTCCTCCGCCAGGACTACTGGCAGGAGCTGGGTGCTGGATTCGACGACCTCGGCCATCGAGTGTTCCACGTCGTGCTCGATTGCGACCGAACGACGCTCGAGTCACGGATCCGAGCAGACCAGGACGAAGCGGACGCACTCGAATGGCGCCTGGATCATCTCGATCGCGCCGAGCTCGCCCAGGATGGCTGGCTGCGGGACGCGGCCGATCTCGTCATCGACACGTCGCGTCTCGACGCGGACGAGGCGGCTCGCACGATCGCGGCGGCCCTCGGCTCGTGACCTGACTCAGCCCCCGTCGACGAGGAACACGAACGTGACGGTGACGTCTTCGCCACCGAGACGTGTCTCCAGCTGCGGCTCGACACTGATCAGCGACAGCGAGCCGTCCTCGGCGAACACCTGCCAGTTGATGAGTCCGTCGACATCCCCGCGAGCGCTCTGCCCACCGAGGCCGGCGACATAGTCGTCGTAGAACGCGACCAACTCGTCGAACCGGTCGACCGGGTAGTGCAGTTGGCGCTGACCGGCGATCTCGATGCCTGCGTTGGCGAGCACGTCGAGCCCTCCGGCCGGATACGGGATCCCACCCTCGGTCTCCCCTGCCGACGCGCTCGGATCTCGGTCGAGCAGGCCGGACCCACCTCCCTCGTCGTCACCAGCCGAGTCTCCGCCGCTGTCGGCGGGTTCATCGTCGGTGCTCGGTGCCTCGACACCAGCATCGTCGGCGCCGAAGAGATCGGCCCCGTCGTCATCGCCACCACCGCATGCGGCGGCGCCGAGCGCCACAACCCCCACCAGGATCAACCGTCGAGCACGTCGCATCATCAACCTCCGCCCCCCGCAGCCTCGCGCTGCGAGACACGTGTCACCGTAGTACGGCGACCACCCGGGATGTCCAGGGCGACCGCGCGGCGTCGGGCTCGGCCGGCTCCGTTCGGATCAGGGGGTGACGCCGGTTCGGGCGACCGGCTCGGCGGCCCCGGCGCGCCGGTGCGCGCTCACCGCCAACGCCGCAAGGACGCGGTTGCGGAGTTCGCGAGGATCGATGAGGTCGTCGAAGCTCAAGCCGTTCGCGGAGCGGTAGCTCGATTCGTTCTCCGCCCGGTGGAGCTCGGCTCGGGTCGCCTCGTCGGCACCGACGGCGTTGCCCGCCCCCGCCGCGCCCATGGCCCCGAGGGTCGCGCCCGGGAAGCCGAGACTGATCGTCTGCTCGTCGTAGGGGTTCATGGCCATCACGCTCGAACCGAAGCCGTAGGCCTTGCGAAGGGTGACGTGGACCTTCACCGTCGTCGCCCGGGTCTGGGCGGCGAACATCCGAGCCCCCGCCCGCAGGATGCCCGCCTGCTCGGATGCTCGGCCGGCGAGCACGCCAGGGTTGTCAGCGAGGAACACGAGCGGCAGGTGGAAGCTGTCGCACAACGAGATGAAGTGCGCGGCCTTGTCGGCAGCGTCGGCGTCGATCGAACCGGCCATCACCGCCGGCTGGCTGGCGACCACGCCCACCGCGTCGCCACCGATCCGGGCCAGGGCGCAGACGATCGACGACCCGAAGTCGGGCTGGACCTGGAAGAACCCGCCACCGTCGACGAGCCGCGAGATCACGAGTCGCATGTCGTAGGCGGCGTTGCCGTCTCGAGGGACGAGGTCGAGCACGTCGTCGAGGAGGCGCGGTCCGAGGTCGCCGGTGTCGCACCACGGCGGCCGCTCCCAGGCCGACGAGCCGAAGAACGAGAGATAGGTCGCGATGTCGGCGAGGAGCGACGCATCGTCGGCCGCCACGTTGTGCACGACCCCGGCCGCGATCGCGACACCCGGCCCGCCGAGGTCGGCCTTGGACACGTCTTCGCCCAGCGCAGCCTTCACCACCGGCGGGCCAGCGGTGAAGATCGCGGCGTCGGGCGTCATCACCGAGAAATCGCAGAGCGGCGCGGTGATCGCCCCGTGGCCAGCGGACGATCCCATGACCCCCGCCACCATCGGCACCAGTCCCGACAAGCGTCCCTGCGCCTGCAGATCGCCGGGACCTCCCCCGCCCGGGTCGCCGGGCATCGGCGGACGGTGACCGGCGCCTTCGAGCAACATGACCAGGGGGATGCGTTCGCGACGGGCGATGTCGGCGATGCGCCAACGCTTGCGGCTCGCGGCCGGGCCGATCGAGCCACCGAGCGTCGTGAAGTCCTCGGCGCCGACGGCCACCGGCCGGCCGTCGATCCGTCCGACCCCGGCGATCAGCGCATCGGCCGGAGCCGCCCCGGCGAGCCCACCGACCTCGGTGAAACTGCCGTCGTCGAGCAGGGTCGCCACCCGTTGCCGGGCGTTCAGACGCCCCTGGGCATGCCGCGCCGAGAGCTTCTCTTCACCGCCCATCGCCTCCGCGGCGCGCCGACGTTCATGCAGATCTTCGAGGGTGTCGTCCCAGTCCTCTGCCGACATGTCGGCCGACACTACGCCGGATGCGTGGACCGCGGCAGATCAGAGCAGGGCGAGGACGACGGTGTTCCACATCACGACGGCGACGTACCAGCCGGTCGTGACGGTGAGCGCGAGATCGATCGGGCGAGACGGCTTGCACTGCGAGAGCAGGACACCGACGACGCCGAGCACCGCGGCCTTGAGTGCGCTGACGGCGAACACGCTGCCGACGATCGGTTGGATGAGGGGGTTGGTCTCGTGGCCGCCGTTCTGGATCACCAGCTCGGTCGTGATCACGTCGAAGACGTTGAGCACCACGAGCAGGGCGAACAACGACCATCGCTGGTCGAGACGCGCCGGCTCAGCGGCGTCGATTCGGGCCTCCAATCCCATCACCACGACGCTGAATCTAGCTCACGCAGGGTGGTAGTCGTCAACACCCTGCGTGCCCAATCCGAGCGGGCGTTCGGCCCGGGTCGGTCGCCTCACACCCCGCGCAGGGTGCGGTCGACCACATCGGCCATGGTGGCGGCCAACTCTTCGGCGGACACACCCCACGTCTCGAACCCCTGCTGATGCGAGCTGACCTGCGTGAGCATCGTGGTGATGACGCTGGCGATCGCACCCGGCGATGCGTCCGCGGAGATCGCCCCGGCGGCCCGAGCCTCGTGTGCGAACTGCTGCACGGCAAGGAACACCCCGTTGAAGAGCCGGGTTCGGAGTTGCCGGAACCGATCGTCGCCTTCGAGCGCGGCGAGATCGACGACCCGCAGCAGGTCGCCGTGCTCCCGGAAGAACGCGAGGAACCCCTCGGCGAGATCCTTGGCCGCCGCCTCGGATTCCCAGCCCGCGTCGGTCACGAGCTGGCGCAGGCTCGGCCCGCTCGTCTCGACCAACTCGTCGAGCAGGGCGAGCACGGCGGTCTCGACGTCGGGGAAGTACTGGTAGAAGGTCGCCGGACTCGTGTCGGCGCGCCGGGAGATCTCGACGACCTTCAGGTCGCGGTAGGGGCCATCGCCGAGCGCATGCCGGGTCGCTTCGAGCAGGCGGTTCCGGGTGGCCTGCCCTCGCCGGCCCGCGACACGGCCGTCGGCCGCACGAGGGGCATCGGCGCCGTCGCCGTCGAGTCGAGGATCGCTCACACCGGCACCCTACCGGTCGGCGAACTCGTCTCGAATCGCCGAGCCGTGCGCGTCGAGTTCGCCCGCCCGACGGGCCGGCGTTCGGCCGCGCGGCGCGGCGACTCCGACCCGTTCCCGGTCCACCTCGACCCACCAACCGTCGAGGTCGTCGCCCCCCACCGTCGCGGCGAGCGGCGCCCGATTCGCCCATGCTGCGGCGCGCGCCAGCGGCACCTCGATCACCGCCGGCTGTTCCGAGCCGAGCACCTCCGCCGCGAACGCCGCAGCGGCGAGACCGGTCAGTGGATCGGCGACGGCGTCGGCGACGAAGAGTGGCGCACCAGAGCGCTCGAGCCAGAGGCCTCCCGCGACCGCCGCATCGTCGCCGAACCCGACCCGGTTCGGCTGGTCGGCGCGTCCGTGTCCGGTGATCGAGAGCCAGGACGTCGCCGACCGTTCCAGCACCGCGTCGGGTTCGATCCCGAGATTGGTCATCGCTCGCGGCCTCGATCCCTCGACGACGAGGTCAGCCGCGGCGATCAACCGCTCCAGGAGCGCCACGTCGGACCGGTCGGCGAAGTCGAGTGCGAGGCACTCCTTGTCGGCGTTGAGGATGTCGAAGAACTGCGCCGGCCCCTGCCGAGCACCATCGGGCCGCGACCGACCCTCCACCTTGATCACCCGAGCGCCCGCCGCGGCGAGCAACGACGTCGCCAGCGGCCCCGCCCACAGCGACGAGAGATCGAGGACGAGGGGACGAGGGCGGACCAGCCGCCGCCCGACACGGCGGGTGAGGGCTCGTCCCGGCGAGACCATCGGGGCGCACTCGTCGGGTCGGGCGATCGCCAACCCGAGTTCCACCCCCCGCTCGACGAGCGTGGCGGCGGGCTCGGCGCTGAGGTGGCGCTGCACCGCGGACCAGTCGCCGGGGTCGACCGCGGCGCCGACCAGGGCGGGGAGGAGTTCGACGTCGGACGGTCGAGGGAGGTTCAGCAC
>CAZEML010000253.1:0-5198 GCA_964513285.1 uncultured Candidatus Nemicrothrix sp. | reverse complement strand
GTCACCGGTGGCAGTCATGCCCTCGGCGTGTGCAACACCCTCCGGGCCGTCGGCATCGGCGCCGACCGCTCCTACGGCGGTCGCTCGATGAAGGCCCAGATGAAGGTCGCCGATCGTTCCGGCGCACCGTTCGCCGCCATCATCGGCGAAGACGAAGTCGCCAATGGCGAGGTCACGCTGCGCGACCTGCGCGGCGACACCGGCCAGCACCGAGTGTCATTGACCGATCTGGTGGCTCACGTCACCGCCGCCCTCTCGTAAGTTCTTCCCCTCCAGAAAGCAACCCTCAAGGATCATGCAGGATCACACCACCTCGATGCGCACCGACATGTGCGGCGAACTCACCGCTGCCGATGCCGGTCGGACCGTTTCCGTGTGCGGCTGGGTCGACCGCCGCCGCGAGCACGGCGAGCACCTCGCCTTCATCGATCTGCGCGACCGCACCGGCATCGTGCAGTGCGTGGTCAATTCGAGCCACGACCTGCGCAGCGAGTACGTCGCCCGCATGACCGGTGAGGTCCGGCTGCGGCCCGACGACACCGCGAACGCCGACCTGGCGACCGGTGAGGTCGAGATCGAGGTCACCGACATCGAGATCCTCGCCGAGGCCGAGCCGCCGCCGTTCCCGCTCGACGAGCGCACCGACGTCGACGAGACGATCCGCCTCCGCCACCGCTACGTCGATCTGCGCAAGCAGCGCATGCAGAAGAACCTCCGCACCCGCGCCGCGGTCAACAGCGCCGTCCGTCGGGGCATGGAGGAGCAGGGCTTCGTCGAGGTCGAGACGCCGATGCTGATCGCATCGACCCCCGAGGGCGCCCGCGACTTCGTCGTGCCCTCGCGCAAGGAGCCGGGCTCGTTCTACGCCCTGCCCCAGAGCCCGCAGCTGTTCAAGCAGCTCTGCATGGTCGGCGGCGTCGACCGCTACTACCAGATCGCCCGCTGCCTTCGCGACGAGGACCTGCGCGCCGATCGCCAGTTCGAGTTCATGCAGCTCGACGCGGAGATGAGCTTCGTCAACCAGGAAGACGTGTTCACCGCGATCAGCCACGCCGTCGCCAACGCGGCCGAGGCCGTCACCGGCGAACGTCCCACCGAGTTCCCGCGCATGACGTGGCTCGAGGCCCAGGAGCGCTACGGCTCCGACAAGCCCGACACCCGCTTCGGCATGGAGCTCGTCGAGCTCACCCCGATCTTCGAGGGCACCGAAGCCCGTGTCTTCCAGGCGCCCTGTGTGAAGGGCATCCGCATGGAGGGTGGCGTCGAGGCGCTCAGCCGCAACCAGATCGACGCCCTCGTCGAGACCTGCCAGCGCTGGGGCGCCAAGGGTCTCGCCTGGATGAAGGTCATCGACGGTGAGTCGGGCCCCGCGCTCGACGCCGGCGTCGCCAAGTTCCTCTCGGCCGACGAGTCGTCCCAGGTCATCGCTGCGCTCGAGGCCCAGCCCGGCGACATGGTGTTCCTCGTCGCCGACGAGCGCCGCCTCGTGCGCCACGTGCTCGGCCTGCTGCGGCTCGAGCTCGGCAAGCCTCCGGTCAACGAAGGTGGGCTCAACTTCCTCTGGATCGTCGACTTCCCGCTGTTCGAAGCGCTCAGCGACGACGGGTCACCGATCCCGGCACACCACCCGTTCACGATGCCGCACGAAGAGGACTGGGGTCTGCTCGACGGCACCGGCGAGGAACTCCTCGAGGTCCGCTCGCAGGCGTACGACCTCGTGCTCAACGGCTGGGAGCTCGGTTCGGGCTCGATCCGAATCAACCGCTCCGACGTGCAGAACCGCATCTTCGAACTCCTCGGCATCGGCGAGGAAGAGCGCCAGGCGAAGTTCGGCTTCTTCATCGACGCGTTCAAGTACGGCGCCCCGCCCCATGGTGGGTTCGCCTTCGGCCTCGACCGGCTGACCGCGCTGCTCGCCGGCGAGACCAACATCCGTGAGGTCATCGCGTTCCCGAAGACCCAGTCGGGCGCCGATCCGCTCACCAACGCGCCGTCGCCGATCGACGGCGGGCATCTCGACGAACTCGGGATCCGAGTCCTCCCGCCCGCGACCTGATCGGGGCGGTGCGCTCGGCTCAGCGATCGGCTGGGCCGGGTCGGCGGCTCCTGCCGCAGCGTGTCAGGAGAGCTGGAACTCGGTCACGACGCTGCCCGGCGCGATCCGGCCGAGAAGCGGCCCGGGGGTGCCCGCAGCGTCGTCGGGAAGGATGCGCACCTCGACGCGTGCCTCGGGTCGAACGGCAGCGATGCTGCGTTCGTCCAGGGGCACGAGATCGAAGCCGAGCCGTTCGAGTTCGTCCGCGAGCGCGGCGCCGACCTCGCCCGCCTCGGTGGTCGAGGTCGCGAACATCATGTGGCGTTCGTCGGTTCGCTCGGTCGGGACCGGCGTGAGGTCGCACGGCATGTGGATGCCCTGCAGCGCCTCGGCGAGGGATCGGGCCCGGGCGGCGGCGGGCAGCAGCCCGTCGGGGTTCGACGGAGATGCGGGCATCGCTGCAGCGGGGAGTTCGCGCTCGTCGCTCGCCTCGAGGACATCGCCGGCGCTGAGGTCGGCCGGCGGTGCGATGTCGGGGGCGTGCATGGCGTGATGGGCCGCTGCGGTACTCGGCTTCGCCGGCGCGAAGGCGGCGAGCTGCGCCTCGAAGGCGGCGTGTCGTTCCGCGGTCGCTCGACGTTCGTTCTCGGTCGCTTCCTCGTCCTTGGCCCGCCCGCCGGCCCGGAAGCTCCCGGTCGTGAAGAGCCGGTGCACGAGGATGGCGGCACCGATGGCGAACCAGATCCAGAAGACGACGACGAGAAAACCGGGAAGCACGATCTTCCCATCGGCATTCTGACGCTCGGCCTGAGCAGTTAGGGTCCGCTTGGTGACCGGAGACCTGTTCAGCGCCGCAGCCGAGGAGCGGCTCGCCGGACGGTCGCCGCTCGCGGCTCGCCTCCGACCGACGACGCTCGACGATGTCGTCGGTCAGCGCCATCTGCTGGCGCCGGGCAAGCCGTTGCGGTCCTTGATCGAGGCCGATCGTCTGTCGTCGGTGATCTTCTGGGGGCCGCCGGGCACCGGCAAGACGAGCCTGTCGCGACTGATCGCGTCGACGACCGAGAAGGTGTTCGTCGAGCTGTCGGCCGTCACGGCGTCGGTGAAGGACGTCCGCGAGGAGATCGCCGCCGCCCGGCATCGGCTGGGGGAGCGGGGGACCGGCACGATCCTGTTCCTCGACGAGGTCCACCGGTTCAACAAGGCCCAGCAAGACACCCTGCTCCCGGCCGTGGAAGAGGGCCTCATCGTCTTGATCGGTGCGACGACCGAGAACCCGCACTTCGAGGTCAACCCGCCGCTGATGTCTCGCTCGACGCTGTTCCGGCTCGAGCCGCTCACCGACGACGACGTGACCCAACTGGTCGCCCGTGGACTGGAGGTCGAGGGGGCGACCGCCGACGACGACGCGATCGAACACCTCGCCCAACGGGCGGGCGGCGACGGGCGTCATGCGCTCACGAGCACCGAGGTCGCGGTAGCGCTGGCGGTCGGACGAGGGCGGCCGATCCACGTGACCCTCGCCGACGCCGAGGGGGCGGTCGACGCCAAAGCGGTCCGCTACGGGCGCGACGGCCACTACGACGTCATCAGCGCGTTCATCAAGAGCATCCGGGGCTCCGACGCCGATGCCGCCGTCTACTGGCTCGCCCGCATGCTCGAGGCGGGGGAGGACCCCAGGTTCATCGCTCGCCGGCTGGTCATCCACGCCTCCGAAGACATCGGGCTGGCCGACCCGCAGGCGTTGTTGATCGCCACCGCAGCCGCGCAGGCGGTCGAGTTCGTCGGCTTGCCGGAGGCGCAGCTCAACCTCGCCCACGCGACGATTCATCTCGCCACGTCGCCGAAGTCGAACCGGGTGACTCGGGCGATCTTCGACGCCCGGGCCGCGGCCCGCGAAGCCGGTACGGGTGAGGTGCCGCCACATCTGCGCGACGCCCACTACAAGGGGGCGGAATCGATCGGCCACGGGGTCGGCTACCGGTACCCCCACGACGACCCGAGCGGCTGGGCCGACCAGCAGTACCTGCCCGACGAGTTGGTCGGCCGCGTGTTCTATGACCCGTCGCCGCACGGGCGGGAGGGCCGGCTTCGTCAGTGGTGGCCCGGCCATCAGCTGCCGCCACCTGACGACGACGTGTGATTGACTGGGCCCATGAGCGCCGCTGACCTCGCCGCCGTCGTCGTCACCGTCGTGTGCCTCGCCGTCGTCGTGGTGCTGGTGCTCGCCGTGCAGGCCCTCGTGCGGACGTTGCGAGAGCTTCGCCTCACCGTCGACGAGCTCCGGGCCAACACCTTGCCGATGGTCGACGACCTCCACCAGACGGTCGCCAAGGCGGGCGACGAACTCGAACGGGTCGACGGGGTCATCGACCGGGCCGAGCGCATCACCGCCACCGCCGATGTCGCCTCCCGGCTCGCCTACCGGGCGTTCGCGCCCGGCCTGATCAAGACGATGTCGGCCGTCGCCGGGGTCGGACGAGCCGGCCGGGTGCTGGCCCGTCCTCGCCGCCGGGCGATCGAGGTGCAAGGCCGCGAACGCCGCGGTCGGGGTGCGAGCACGAGGGAGCTGCGATGAAACGAACCTTCTGGACCGGCGTGGGCTACACCCTCGGCGTGGGCACCGGCTGGTACGTGCAGCGCCGGGTCAAGAACACCGTCGACCGCTACGCCCCCGAGCAGGTGCGCGCCGATGTCGCCGACAAGAGCCGCCAGGCGGTCACCCGGGCACGCGACACCGTGCACGATCTGCGCAGCGCCGCGAACGAAGGCATCGCAGCGATGCGCTCCGAGAAGGCCGACCTGCTGGCCGAGTTCGCCAACGACGAGGTCCTGCACACCGGCCCCGCACGAGCCGTCCAGCCAGGGGGACGCCCGAGTCGGGGGTACCGGCCCCGGCATCGATCCTCGCCCGAGTGATCCCGGCCGTCGGGGCGGGCGCTGAAACCGGTTCTCAGGATCGGTGGCGCCGGTAGACTGATCGTCTGATGAGTACCGATTCCCGGCCCACGACCTCCAACGAAGTCCGCAAGGCGTTCACCGACTTCTTCGTCGAGCGCGCCCACAACGACGTGGCCTCGGCATCGCTCATCCCGCACGACCCGACCCTGCTGTTCACCGTGGCGGGCATGGTGCCGTTCAAGACCTACTTCACCGGCGAAGA
>CAZEML010000252.1:0-5220 GCA_964513285.1 uncultured Candidatus Nemicrothrix sp. | reverse complement strand
AGGCGTCGACCCGCGCGGGCGCGTCCGCCTGGGCGGTACCCCGAGCCGGCTCGTTCGGCGCGTCGGACTCGGCGACGAGGAGAAGCGCACCCCCGGACACGGCCGCGATGACGACGCCGACCAGCGGGAGCAGCATGCGCCGCCGGATCCGACGCTGATCGCGAGCGATCGCGTCCTCGTCCTCCATCAGCCCCTGCAGGCGGCGGGTGACCTCGTCGGTGCCGAGTTCGAGGGCCGAACTCAACACGTCGAGGTCGAGGTCCCGGAGGGCGATCGCACTCCCGAGCGGCAGCTCGCGGAGGTGGTACACGAGGGCGAGATACCGGGCGAGAACCGCGTCGGCCCCGGACAGTTCACCGGTCTCGAGATCGGACTCGTCGATGGCGATGCGGCCCTCGTCGAGATCGATCACCAGCTGCGAGCGCTCCGGCAACAGGTTGGCGTCCTCGACGCCGTACAGCCCGACCAACCGCTGCAACAGCTCGTCGTCGACGAGACGGCGGCCGTGCTCGATGTCGTCGAGATCGACGACGGTCAGATCAGGACGGGCGAGGCTCTCGAGCGACTGGCCGGCGGCGACTCGCGACTGGCGCAGCAGGGCGCCCAGACGGCGCGGCGGAACGAGCGTGGCCGTATCGGTTCGCATGGCGAACCATCGGCGTTCAGCGACCCAACCTGAGCACTCGGTCGCGGATCCCCCACCAGGTCACGAGGACGAGCGCCTCGACGACGATGCGACCCGACATCTTCGACTCACCTCGGATCCGATCGGTGAACGAGATCGGGACTTCCTCGACGTGCCCGCCCGAGCGCAACACGCGATACGCCATCTCGATCTGGAAGCCGTAGCCGTCGGCCTGCACGGTGTGGAAGTCGATCTCGGCGAGGGCGGAAGCGGCGTACGCCCGGTACCCGCTGGTGGCGTCGGCGAGCCGGTTTCCGAGCACCGCGGCGGCGTAGCGGTTGCCCCAGCGCGACAGCGCCCGCCGGTGCCACGACCAGTCCGGGATCGAGCCGCCGGGGATGTAGCGGCTCCCGAGCCCCAGCGCAGCACCGCCCTCGACCGCGGCGAGCAGGGTCGGCAGCGCCGCGGGGTCGTGCGACAGGTCCGAGTCCATCTCGACGAGGACGTCGAAGCCCTCTTGCAGCCCACGGCGGAAACCGTCGCGGTACGCCGAGCCCAGCCCGGACTTCGCCGGGCGTCGCATGACCGACACCGGCCCGAGGCGGTCGGCCACCGACTCGACCAGATCGGCGGTGCCGTCGGGGCTCGAATCGTCGACCACGAGGACCGACACATCGGGCACCGCAGCGCGCAGCCGCTCCAACACCTCGACGATGTTGTCGGCTTCGTCATAGGTCGGGAGAACAACCAGGCAGCGCACGAGGCGCCAACTCTACGGTGTGTCCGACGCCGACCTGGTGAACACCCATCGGTAGACTTTGCGACGATGACCTCCCCCGCCGGACCTTCGCCCCAGCCGAGCGCCGAGAGCGCCGCTCCTCCCCTGCTCGCCCGCATCCTCGCCGTGGTCGCCATCGTGATCGCCGGGCTGTGCGGCGGACTGATCGGCTACGCCGTGATGGACCTCCAATGCGACGACGGCTGCACGACGGTCGCCGGCTTCGTGGGCGTCGCGTCGGCGATCGGGGCCGCCGCAGGCGTGGCGATCGTCGCGGTGCTCACCCTCCGGGCGATGAGCGAATGGGAGGCCACCGAGGCCGCCCGCCGCGCCGAGTCCTGATGACCCCTCCCCTCGCCGACCTCATGGCCCTCGCCAACGCCGCCGCCGACGCGGTCGCGCCGACCCTGGCCGCCCCCGATCGGGCCGAACTCGGGATCGACACCAAGTCCAGCGCGACCGACATGGTCACCGTCGTCGACACGTGGTCCGAGGAGACGATCGTGGCGCTGCTGCTCGACGCTCGCCCCGACGACGGGTTGCTCGGCGAGGAGGGCGCGAACAAGCCGTCCTCGACCGGTGTCACGTGGGTGATCGATCCGATCGACGGCACCACCAACTTCATTCGCGATCTCCCCGGCTTCTCGGTCTCGATCGCCGCCCGTATCGACGGCGTCGACTCGGTCGGCGTCGTGCACGACGTCGTCCGCGGCGAGCGCTTCGAAGCGACCCTCGGCGGTGGAGCGTTCTGCAACGGCGAACGGCTCGAGGTCTCCGCGCCGGTCGACCTCGCCCACGCCCTCGTCGGTACCGGCTTCAACTACCAACCCGACGTCCGCGCCGAACAAGCTGCGCTGCTCTCGAGCCTGCTTCCCGACATCGCCGACATCCGTCGGTTCGGGGGCGCCGCCCTCGACTGCTGTGCGGTCGCCGCCGGTCGTCTCGATGCCTACTACGAGCGCGGCGTGAGCGACTGGGACATCGCAGCAGGCGGCCTCGTGATCCGCGAAGCCGGCGGCCGAACCGCGGACCACCGCTCCAGCGGAGGGGCCTTCATCGCCGCCGCCCCGGCGATCTTCACCGAACTCCACGACCGGGTCGCCGCTCGCTGACCTGCGATTTGCCGAGCTGCACCCCGCGAGGGGTCCAGATCTGCAAGCATCGGCGCGATGGGAACGCGGATCCTGACGGTTGAAGACGACGAGCGCATTCGTACGGCGGTCCGGCTCGCGCTCGAGGACGAGGGCTGGACGGTCGAGGAGGCCGAGAGCGGCGAGGACGCGCTGAACGCGTTCACCGCCCAAGCGGCCGACGTCGTGCTGATCGACATCATGCTGCCCGGCATCGACGGCTTCGACGTCTGCCGGTCGATTCGCCGGGTCAGCGATGTCCCGATCGTGATGGTCACCGCTCGCGCCGACACCCACGACGTGGTGGCCGGCCTCGAAGCCGGTGCCGACGACTACCTCACCAAGCCCTTCGCTCCCAAGGAACTGTCGGCCCGGATCCGGGCGTTGCTACGCCGGTCCCGGTCCGCCGATCCCGCGGCGCCGCAGATGGTGTTCGGTGACCTCGAGATCATCCCCGAGGAGGGCGTCGTCCGCCTCGCCGGCGAGGAAGTCCACCTGACCAAGACCGAGTTCCGCCTCCTCGTGGAGTTGGCGACCAACCCGGGCCGGGTCCTCAGTCGCGAGGTGTTGCTCGAACGGGTCTGGGGCTACGGCTACTTCGGCGATGGCCGCCTCGTCGATGTCCACGTGCGCCGGCTGCGCACCAAGATCGAGCCCGATGCGGCCAACCCCCGCTATGTGGTGACGGTCCGCGGGCTGGGCTACAAGCTCCAGTCCTGAGCATGTTCCGGCGCCTGTGGGGTCGCCTCGGCCTCCGGGCCCGCATCACCGGCCTCTACGCGGCCGGCGGGCTCCTGCTGTCGTTGGCGATCGCGCTCTCCACCTTGACCCTGGCCCGCCAGAACCTGGTCGAAGACCGCGAGGAACGCACCTTCGCGATCATGGCTCGCAACGCCGAGCGGGTCTGGGGGCGGCTCGGCCCCGACACCGAGATCGACGAGGTCGAGCAGATCTTCGAGTCCTTGACCATCACCGACCGCTCCTCGCCGCTGGTGCGGATCGGGCCGGAGTGGCGCGGTGCCCGAACCCTCGAGTTCAACCAGGAGTCGGTGCCCGACTCGCTGCGCGAACAGGTCGAGGCCGGGCAAGCCGCGCAGATCCGGGTCCGCCTCGACGGTGAGCCGACCATCATCTACGGCGTCCCGCTGCCCAACCTCGACGCCGACTACTACGAGGCGGTCGACACCGCCGACGTGGAGTCGACGCTCAACGCCCTCGGCATCATCGTGATGGGTGTGGCGGCTGCGGCCACGCTGTTGTCGGCCGCGCTCGGTTCGTGGGCTTCGCGCCGCGCCCTCACACCGCTGGCCGAGGTCCGGATCGCGGCCGAGTCCCTGGCTGCCGGCGAACTCGACACACGGCTCGACCCGCCGGCCGATGCCGACCTCGCCTCGCTCACCGCGAGCTTCAACGGGATGGCGCGATCGTTGGAGGATCGCATCGAGCGCGACGCTCGGTTCGCGTCCGAGGTGAGCCACGAGCTGCGCTCGCCGCTGATGACCCTCAACGCCTCGGTCGAGGTGCTCAACAACAGTCGCAACGACATGCCCGAGCGGTCCCAGACCGCCCTCGACCTCCTGACCGACGACGTGTCCCGCTTCACCGTGCTCGTCGAAGACCTGCTCGAGATCAGCCGGTACGACGTCGGCACCGCCCGCCTCCACGCCGAAGCGATCGACCTGGTGGAGTTCGTCCGCCAGACGGTCCGTCACTCGCCGTACTCGGTGTCGGTCCGGGTCCCCGACATCGATCACCTGGTCATCGCCGGCGACAAACGGCGGCTGGCGCAGGTCGTCTCGAACCTGATCGACAACGCCGCGAAGTACGGCGCGGGCGCCACCGAGGTCATCGTCCAACAAGCGGGCGACCGGGCCCTCATCGCCGTGGAAGACGAAGGCCCAGGCGTACCGGTCGACGAACGGGCCGTGATCTTCGACCGCTTCTCCCGCGGCAGCGCCGGAGGACGCCGCGGTCAGGGCACCGGCTCCGGACTGGGGTTGGCGCTCGTCGCCGAGCATGTCGGACTCCACGGCGGCACGATCTGGGTCGAGGACCGAGCCGACGGGGCATCCGGCGCCCGGTTCGTCGTCCAGATCCCCGTCGGCGACCTCGATGCGCTCGACGACGACGAAAGCGAGTGGCCATGACCCGCATCCGCCACCTCGTCGCCATCCTCGCTGTCGCGGTCACCGCGCTCGCGGCCTGCTCGCTCCCGACCGACGACGAAGCCGCCCTCATCGACTCCGAACAGCTACCCGACGTGTTGCGGAGCGATCTCGTGGTCACGACCACGACCGAGCAGGGTCCCCGGGCCGAGCCGGTGCAGATCTTCCTTCTGCGGAACGAGGGCGAAGGCACACGCGTCGTACCGGTCGGGCGTGAGATCGACGCCAACGCGAGCTTCGAACAGGAGATCGGCCTCCTCTTCCGCAGCCCCGATGTTCCCGACATCCGGACCGAGGACGAGATCGAGGAGGGCTGGTTCAACGCGTTGAGCGAGTTCCAGCTGGCAGAGGCCTTCGTCAACGAGAACGTGGCTGTCATCGACCTCACCGCGCTCGACGAGGCCGGCGAGCCGATCGACGTCGGCACCGAGGTTCTCGAGAACGCGATCGCCCAGCTCGTCTACACCGCGACCGGCTTCCCCGAGGTCGAACCGATTTCGTCGGTCCGGATCCGGATCGACG
>CAZEML010000251.1:0-5234 GCA_964513285.1 uncultured Candidatus Nemicrothrix sp. | reverse complement strand
CCACGCCAGCGCCGCGCCCCAACCACCGGAGATCTCGTAGCCCATGCACGAGAAGCCGTATTCGCAGTCGAAGCTGTTGAGCGCCTTCTGGCGCCAGCCGTTGTTGACCTCGCCGGGGAAGCCACCAGCGGCGGCGAGGGCGAAGTCCTCGGGACCGGCGAGACGATCGACCACGCCGACGACCTGGGCGTAGGTCGGCAGTTCGTCGCCGTTGGCGTCGGGGGCGGCGATCTTGTCGATGTAGGCGTGGTACTGGGCGACCTCGGTCGAGGCGGTGTCGCTCCATGACTCGGGCGCGGCGTAGTCGCCGAGCCGACCGGTCAGGTCGGTGAGCGTCTCGCGGGCGTCGCCGACGACGGGCAGCGCCAAGTGCTTGGTCGCGTCGAACCGAGCGACGTTGATCCCGATGATCTTGACGTCGTGGTTCTTGAAGACGGTCCACGATCCGGTGGTGAAGTCCTCGAGCCGAGTGCCGACGGCGAGCACGACGTCGGCTTCGGCCGCGAGGTTGTTGGCCGACTCACAGCCGGTGACGCCGATCGGTCCGGCGTAGTTCGGATGGGACGCGAGCAACGACGCCTTGCCGGCCACCGTCTCCACGACCGGGATGTTGTGGGTCTCGGCGAAGGCCGCCAGCTCCGACTCGGCGAAGGAGTAGTGCACACCACCACCGGCGATGATCAGCGGCTTCTCGGCGTCGGCGATCGCGGCGGCGGCCGAGTCGAGCTGATGGATGTCGGCGCGGGGTCGGGTCAGGTGATGGATCTGCTCGTCGAAGAACCGAACCGGGAAGTCGTAGGCCTCGGCCGCGACGTCCTGGGGGAGGCCGATGAACGCCGGGCCGCAATCGGCCGGGTCGAGCATCGTCTGGACGGCGTGGGGCAGCGACGACACGACCTGTTCGGGCTTCATGATGCGGTCCCAGTAGCGGCTCACCGAACGGAACGCGTCGTTGACCGTGGTCGACGGCTCGCCGAAGTGCTCGACCTGCTGCAGGACGGGATCGGGCAGCCGGCTGGCGAACGTGTCGCCGGCGATGAGCAGAAGGGGGATCCGGTTGGAGTGGGCCACACCGGCGGCGGTGACCATGTTGGTGGCACCCGGACCAACCGAGGAGGTCGCCACCATGATCTGGCGCCGGCGCACGGTCTTGGCGTAGGCGGTGGCGGCGAGCGCCATGCCCTGTTCGTTCTGACCCCGCCAGGTCGGCAGCTCGTCCTGGTGCTGCTCAAGTGCATGGCCGAGGCAGGTCACGTTGCCATGGCCGAAGATGGCGAACACGCCCGGGAACAGCGGTTCGACGTCGCCGTCGGGCAACACCGTCTTCTGGGCGATCAGGTACTTGACGATCGCTTCGGCGGTCGTGAGTCGGATCGTTTCCATCGGTCTCTCCTCGATCCCGTGTCAGGCCTCGCGCGGGCTCAGCCGCTCGACGGTTTCCCACTTCTCGGATTCCCACGAGCGCAACATCGCGTCCTGCACGCTCACGTAGTCGATCGCCTCGGCGAAACCGGGCGTGTGCTGACGGCCGGCGGCGACCGACGACAGGTACTCGTACTCCTCGATGACCTTGAGGTCCTCGTAGCCGATCGGGTTGGCGTCGCCCGGCACGAAGTTGCCGTGGTACGGGAAGCGATCACCGGAATAGACCGTCTTGTATCCGAGCTCAGGCTCAGAGGCGCGGAACACCTTCAGCTCGTTCATCGTCTCGAGGTTCCACATCAGCGACCCCTTGGTGCCGTACACCTCGAAGGCGCACTGACTCTGGGGACCGACGATCGACCGGCTCGTCTCGAACACCCCGCGGGCGCCGTTCTCGAAGACGCACATCGCACCGAAGTAGTCCTCGTTCTCGACCGTGCCGGTCGGGTCGACGGGCTTGCCGGCGTCGTAGTGGGTGCCACCCGGCTTGGGCAGCGGGCGCTCCGGGATCTGGATGTGACCGGTACCGACGACCTTCTCGATCCCGCCGATCAGCATGTGGGCGAGATCGACCGAGTGACTGAGGATGTCCGACGACACGCCGTGCCCGGCCTCGTCGAGCATGAAGCGCCAGCTCAGCAACCCCATCGGGTCGGCGCCGTACATCGAGAAGAACCGGCCCCGATAGTTGGTGATCTCGCCGAGCTCGCCGGCATCGATCAGCTGCTTGGCGTACTGCACGAGCGGCGCCCAGCGGTAGTTGTACCCGACACCGGTGATGACACCCGCGGCTCGCGTGGCCGCCTCGATGCGGACCGTCTGCTCGGGCTTGCCGCCGACCGGCTTCTCGCAGAACACGTGCTTGCCGGCTTCGGCCGCGGCGATCGCGATCGGCTCGTGCAGCATGTTCGGTGCGCAGATCACGACGACGTCGATGTCGTCGTTGCTGACCAGGTCGTTCCAGTCGACCGAGCCGTGGCTGAACCCGAAGTCGGCCACCGCCTGATCGACCCGCGACGCCAGGTTGTCGCTGATCATCACCAGCTCGGCGTCGAAGTCGCGGTCGGGGAACAGCGTCGGGATCCGAAGGATCGATCGGGTGTGGGCCTGGCCCATCCAACCGAAGCCGACGACGCCGACGCGGATCTTCTTTCGTGCGGTCACGAGCGGTTCTCCAGGGTCTCGTAGACGTGAGGGTTGACGACGTCGACCGGGCGCTCGCCGGCCAACACCTGACGGGCGTTCTCGATCGCGCCGGAGTACATCCGGATGCGGCCCTTGTCGGTGGCCGAGGCGATGTGAGGGGTGACCACGACGTTGTCGCGGTGCAAGAGGGTGTGGTCGGGGTCGAGCGGCTCGGGGGCGGTCACGTCGAGGCCGGCTGCGTAGACCTTGCCGGAGTCGAGCGCGTCGATCAGCGCCTGGGTGTCGATGACCCCGCCGCGGGCGGCGTTGACGATGACGACCCCGTCCTGCATGCGGGCGAACGCGCCGGCATCGAGCAGGTTGCGGGTCTCGTCGGTCAGCGGGGTGTGCATCGTGATCACCCGGCTCTCGGTGAGGATCGTCTCGAGATCGACCTGGTCGTGCTCGGCGACCTCGACGTAGGGGTCGCAGACGATCACCCGCATGTCCATCGCCGCACACATCCGGGCGACCCGGCTGCCGATCCGGCCATGGCCGACGACGCCGACCGTCGCGCCGCTGAGCTCGATGCCCTCATGGGCGGCATAGAAGTCCTGTCGACCGGCCCGGAGGCGAGCGACGTTGTTGGCGGTGAACTTGGTGGCCGCCATCAGCAGGCTCATCGTGTGTTCGGCGGTCGAGATCGACGGGGCGTCGGGGGTGTTGCAGACGACGACGCCCTGCGCAGCAGCCGCGTCGAGGTCGACGGTGTCGAACCCGATCCCCGACCGGGAGATGACCTCGAGCATGGTGCCGCTCGCGATCCGTTCCGCCGGCCACAGCGACGCGCCCGCGATCGCAGCCCGACACGTCGGGAGTTCGGCCTCGTCCGGTCCGACGACCTCCCAATCGGGTCCGAACAGTTCGTCGAAACCAGGAGGCAGGGGACGGTCGATGAAGATGCGTTCAGGCATCGGGAGCTCCTGCATGGGTCTTGCCGTCGGCCGTGGCCATCGGGCATCGGGGGTCGAGGGGCATGCCTTCCCACTCGTCACGGACCCAGTGGTGGGCGGGGTCGTCGCAGAACGCCATCGAGCGTTCGCCGCCTGGGCCGGCCAACACGTTCAGGTAGTACATGTCGTACCCGGGGGCCGCGATGCAGGGACCGTGGTAGCCCTTCGGCACCAGAAACACGTCGCCGTCGCGAACCGCGACGTTGGCGTCGATCTCGCCGTCGCCGGTGTAGGTGCGATGCATCCCGAAGCCCTCGGCGGTGTAGTCGGTCGTGCCGGCCTTCCCGATGCGGAAGTAGTAGATCTCCTCGTTGTTGACCTCGCACTCGGGGCTGTCGTCGTGCTTGTGCGGCGGGTACGAGGACCAGTTGCCGTCGGGCGTGAGCAGCTCGACGCACATGATCTTGTCGGCGTGGCCCCAGGCGTCGGGGCTGGCGAAGTTGGTGACCTGGCGGGTGGCCGGGCCGGCACCGCGCACCTCGACGCCGACGCCGGAGGTGGAGCCGTACTTCGGCGGGAGGGCGGTGTCGCAGCGCGACGTGGCGAGGGCGACCTCACCCCCGCGCTCCGCAGCGATCGTGAAGCTGGCGTCGCGACCGACGTAGAGGAAATCCGAGACCCGGGCGAACACGGTCTCGCGGCCGTCGAGCCGAAACGACTCACCGCCGACCACGACGTCGATGTCGACCGCGCTCAGCGGCAAGACGATCATCTCGTCGCCGCCGGTCTCGATCGTGCGCTCGACGCCCGGCTCGAGCGTGAGCACGCGCAGACCGGTGTGGTTCCACCCCGCCCGCTCGGGGGTGAGGCGAACAGGGTCGTCACCGTCGGCGAGTGACGGGGCCGCGAGGTGCAGGTCAGAGGTCGGGATCATCGGGGATCACGCTCCTGGAGGAACTCGTCGACTTCGGGACCGGTGGGCATGTCGTCGGCGCACATCATCCGCCCGGCGACGATCGCGCCGGCGGCGTTGCCGTAGCGGACGGTGTCGGGCAGCGACCAGCCTTCGAGGAGGCCGTGACAGAACGCCCCGCCGAACGCGTCGCCGGACCCAAGCCCACAGACGACCTCGACCGGGTACGGCGCGAGCCGCTCACGGAGCTGCGGCGTCGCCACCATCACACCGTCGCCGCCGAGCTTCACGATCGCGGCGTCGAGTCCGCGTTCGAGCATGCGGTCGGCCGCTTCGTCGGGGTCGCTGGTGCCGACCGCGACCTCGCACTCCTTGCGGTTGCCGATCGCGATCGTGACGTGATCGAGCATCGGCGAGATCGCGGCGTGGGCCTGCTCCTCGCTGTCCCAGAACATCGGCCGCCAGTCGAGGTCGAGCACGGTGTGGCGCTTGCGGCCCCGCCGCTCGAGCAGTTCGGTGACGGTCTGGCGGCTGCGTTCGAACGCGAAGCGGCTGGCCGGGGTCCAGAAGATGCGCGCCTCATCGACCGCCTCGAGCAGCTCCGGCGTGGTCTCGATCTCCATGTCGGGAGCGGCGGGCTCCCGGTAGAAGATGATCGTCGGATCCTCGGGCGGGTCGAGTTCGGCGAACGCGAGCGGCGTCTTCAACGTCGGGTGGGTCGCGACGAAGCGCGGGTCGACGTTGAACGTGTCGCGGAGCGCGTCGGCGATGTAGCGACCGAACTGGTCGTCACCGACGCGCGTCGCGAGGGCCACGTCGTG
>CAZEML010000250.1:0-5244 GCA_964513285.1 uncultured Candidatus Nemicrothrix sp. | reverse complement strand
CGGACCCGTTCTGGATCGTGGTGTAGGTGACGCGAGCCGACGGCTTCACGACGATCTCCACGACGGCGGAGTGGAGCGAGTCCGAGGTGGAGGTCGGGGCCGAGCAGCCCTCGATGTAGTGCACCTTCGAGCCCTCGTCGGCGATGATCAGGGTGCGCTCGAACTGGCCCATGTTCTCCGCGTTGATGCGGAAGTAGGCCTGCAGCGGCATCTCCACCTCGACGCCCGGCGGGACATAGATGAACGAGCCACCCGACCAGGCGGCGGAGTTGAGGGCGGAGAACTTGTTGTCGTTCGGCGGGATGACCTTGCCGAAGTAGTCCTTCACCAGCTGCGGGTACTCCTTGACCGCGGTGTCCATGTCGCAGAACAACACGCCCTGGGCCTCGAGGTCCTCGCGGTTGCGGTGGTAGACGACCTCGGACTCGTACTGAGCGGTGACGCCGGCGAGGTACTTGCGCTCGGCCTCGGGGATACCGAGCTTCTCGTAGGTGTTCTTGATCGACTCCGGGACCTCGTCCCAGTCGTCGCTCAGATCGCCCTTGGGCTTGATGTAGTAGTAGATGTCGTCGAAGTCGAGCTCGGACGTGTCGCCACCCCAGTTCGGGCGGGGACGGCGCTCGAAGCGCTGATGGCTCTTGAGGCGAAAGTCGAGCATCCAGTCGGGCTCGCCCTTGAGCCACGACATCTCGCGAAGGATCTCTTCGTTGAGGCCCTTCTTGGGCTTGAAGACGTAGTCCTCTTCGTCAGCCCAGCCGAGCTGGTACTTGCCGAGGTCGATGCCGATGTCGGTGGACGCCATGGAGGTGCCTTTCAACGCGTGGTGTGGGGGATGCCGAGGAGGAGCCCTCGGCAATTAACACTACGCAGATAGTAACAACTCAGGAGGTGGTTTCGGCAGCCGGGACCAGCAGTTTCAGCAGTTCCTCGGCCAGGGCACTGAGATCGTCCGCCGCGCGGCGGTTGACCCGCATCGACTTACCGAACGGATCAGGGACCTCGTCGTCCCCCACACCCAGCAGATCACCCGGCAGCCGGTTGCGATCGATCGCCTCCAGCCGGTCGATCGGCCCGTCGAACTCACCCTCGAGCGCCCGGAGTGCCTCCACCGCGCCGCGAAGGGTGAAGATCCCCACCGGACCACACTTCCCCGCCAGATCGCGGCCGTGGCGGCGCTCCATCGTGACGACCAGATCGACGGCGTCGACCATCGCACAGTCGACGACGCGAGAACGATGGGCGGACAGGTCGAACCCGCGCTCCCCCATCACCGTCGCCATCGCCTCCGATGCCGGCTCGTCGTCGTAGAGGAAGCCGGCCGACGACACCTCGAGGTCGATCCCGAGCTCCGCCGCGTGATGCCGCAGGTAGTACTCGGCCGCCGGCGATCGACAGATGTTGGCCGTGCACACCACCAACACCCGCAGGGTGTGGTCCACGTCAGTCGATCCGGCGCATCTGCTCGCGGAACTGGGCGCCGCGGGCGGTGTACGCATCGACGTTCATCCGGGCATGGAACTCCGGCACGGCGTCTTCGCGGATCTTCGCCGGCACGCCGAGAGCCATCGCACACCGCGGGACCTCGACATTTCCCGGCACCATCGCCGCTGCGCCCACCAGCGCGTGCTCGTGGATGATCGCGTTGTGCAAGACGATCGAGCCCGACCCGACCAGAGCCCAGTCGTGGACGATGCAACCCTCGAGATGGGCGAGATGGCCGACGGTGACGTTGGCCCCGATCTTGGTGGGCGTGAACGCGGTGGTGTGGATGACCGCACCGTCTTGGATCGAGGTGTTCTCGCCCACGGTGATGGGGCCGTCGTCCGCTCGGATCACCGCCTGGGGCCACACCGATGCGCCCGCACCGAGCGTGACCGAACCGATGACGGTCGCCTGGGGATGCACGTAGGCGGTCTCGTGGATGTCGGGGACCTGGTCGCCCAACGCGTAGATCGCCATCAGATCGCCTCGTACCGGCCGTAGCCGCCCTGGAAGAACAGCAGCGGGCCCTGCTCGCCGGTGACGGCGAGGTCCTTCACGAGACCGACGACGATGTCGTGATCGCCACCGTCGAGGATGGCGTGGATCTCACAGTCGATGTAGCCGACACAGCCCGGCAGTACGGGCGATCCGGTCGCGGCCGTGGTCCAGTCGATGCCGGCGAAGCGGTCGTCGGACGGCATGGCGAAGACCCCACAGGTGTCCTTCTGGTCCTCGCCGAGGATGTTGGCGCAGAACGACCCGGTCTCCTTGATGGCGAGCCAGGTGCCGGACTCCTTGCCCGGGCAGAACATGACGAGCGGCGGATCGAGCGAGACGCTCGCGAACGAGCCGATCGCCATGCCGGCGGGACCGTCGTCGGTCGCGCCCGTCACGACCGTCACCCCGGTCGGGAAGTGCCCCAGCACCCGTCGGAAATCACCGGAATCGATCGTCATGGCAGCCTCTCTGGATCTTCGCTGGTGGTGGCTCGCCGCATGCGGCCACCGGTCTCCGTCGACGAGCCGTACCGTAGCGCCCCGACCCGATCACGACGCGGTGTCACCCCGGCGCCAGAACTGCCTGGGCGCATACCCCGGACTCGGCGCGGCACCGCGATCAGTCGTCGGCGCTCAGGGTGAGCTTCAGGCCCTCGGCGGCTGCGATGACGTCGAAGGGGTCGTCGGCGGCGAGCGCGGCCATGCGCTCGGCGATGTCGTCGACCATCTCGTCGTCGTGGGCCGGGTCGTGGTGGAACAGCACCAACGTCTTCACGCCGGCCTGGCGAGCGACCTCGACGGCATACTCCGGGGTCGAGTGGCCCCAGTCGGCCTTGAGTTCGAACTCCTCAGGGGTGAACTGGGCGTCGTGGATCAAGACGTCGACCCCTCGGCACAGCTCCAAGACGCTGGGCGCCACGACGGTCGCGTCGTCGACCGGCTGCTGGTGATCGGGGACGTAGGCGACCGACACGCCGTTGCGGGTCACGCGGAAGCCGGCCGTCGTGCCGGTGTGCGGCACCGGCCGAGCCATGACCGCGGCGCCGTCGAGTTCGAAGTCGCGATCGAGTGCGTCGTCGAAGGTGATCTCGCCGGGCAACATCCCGGTCTCGATCGGGAAGAACGGCGGGGTCATGAAGCGAGCGAACGACTCGCCCATCGACTCACCGTCCTCACCGGGGCCATAGACGCTGAACGTGGTGTCGTCGTGCTTCAGCGGCGCGAAGAACGGCAGCCCCTGGATGTGATCCCAGTGCAGATGGGTGACCAGCACATGGACGTCGACGGGACCGTCGTCGAGCGTCGCCCCGAACATCCGGAGGCCGGTGCCGCAGTCGAGCACGATCGGATCGGCGTCCTGGGCCTCGATCGACACGCACGAGGTGTTGCCGCCGTAGCGCTGCAGGGTCGGACAACAGCACGGCGTCGAGCCGCGAACCCCGTGAAAAGAGAGATGGATCTCCCGTGCGCTGTCCCCCATGACCCAGAAACGGTAGTCATCAGCCGACGGCTGGTGAAGACCCTGTGACGCATATCTCACTGGAGCGGCGGGTGTGCCAGCATGCGCTCATGGCTGAGTCCTCATCTGCCCCGCTGCCCGACGGTCTCGTCGCGGTCGTCAAGGAAGACTGTCCGACCTGTGTCCTCGTCGCGCCGGTCCTCGCCGACCTCGCCGAGCGAGCAGACCTCACCGCGGTCACCCAGGACAACGCGGCCTTCCCGGCCGCGGCTGAGTGGGTCGTCCACGATGCCGACCTCGCCCTGTCGTGGCACAACGACATCGAGACGGTGCCGACCCTGCTCAAGGTGCAGGACGGCAAGGCGGTCGAACGGCTGGAGGGGTGGAAGCGCGACGACTGGGAGGCGTTCACCGGGGTCGGCGCCCTCGGCACCGACCTGCCTGACTGGCGCCCCGGATGCGGGTCGCTCTCGGTCGACCCGAACCTCGCCGATGAGCTCGCGGTTCGGTTCTCGGGGTCGGCGATGACGAGCCGGCGCATCGAGATCGCCGCGCTCGAAGACGAGTGGGAGGCGATGTACGACCGCGACTGGTCCGATGGCCTGCCGGTGGTCCCACCGACCGAGGCTCGGGTCCTGCGCATGCTCGAGGGCACGACCCGCGACGCGAACGAGGTCGTTGCGGTCGTTCCGCCCGACCTCGTCGAGGTCACCGTCGAGAAGATCGCGATCAACGCCGTGATGGCCGGCTGCAAGCCCGAGTACCTGCCGGTGGTCATCGCCGCGGTCGAGGCGATCTGCACCGACGACTTCAACATGCACGGCGTCTTGGCCACCACGATGGACGTCGGCCCGGTCCTCATCGTCAACGGGCCGATCCGCAACGAGATCGGGATGAACAGCGGCGGCAACGTCCTCGGGCAGGGCAACCGGGCCAACTCCACGATCGGCCGGGCCGTGCAGTTGGTGGTGCGCAACATCGGCGGCGGCAAGCCCGGCGGCGTCGACCGCTCCGCCCACGGCAGCCCCCACAAGCTCGGCCTCGCGTTCGCAGAGGACGAGGAAGGATCGCCGTGGACCTCCCTCGCCGAGAGCCGCGGCTTCAGCGCCGAGCAGTCGACCGTCACGGTGTGGTGTGGCGGCGGGCCGCAGGTGTTCGTCGATCAGCTCTCCCGCACCCCCGAATCGCTCACCAAGCACTTCGCCGAGTTCCTGAAGACCAACCTCACCCCGAAGATGGTGATGATGGAGACCGTGCTGGTGCTCGGCCCCGAGCACATGGCGCGGTACCGCGACGCCGGGTGGGATCGGGACCGTTTCCTGTCCGAACTCGACGGCTACCTCCAGATGGACACCGACGAGCTCATCCGGGGCGCCAACGACATCGAGGAAGGCCTGCCCGAGGCGTTCGCCGGCAGCACCGTCGGCAAGTTCTGGCCCGGCGGGGTCCACGTCGTCCATGCCGGCGGCGCGACCGGCCTGTTCTCGATGGCCTTCTCTGGCTGGGTTCCGCCGCCGAAAGGTAGTGTCTGCACGACCAAGGAGATCACCCGATGACCACCGTCCTCGACCCGACCAGCGAGGCCCGCGCCGAACAACGGGAACTCGTGACCCGGCCCGAGTCACTCGATGGCCTCACCATCGGCCTGCTCGACATCTCCAAGCCCCGCGGCGACGTCTTCCTCGACCGGAGCGAAGAGAAGCTCACCGCGCTGGGGGCGACGGTCAACCGCGACATGAAGCCGACGTTCGACAAGCCGGCGCCCGTCGATCTGCGCCACGAGATCGCGACGCAGTGCGACGCGGT
>CAZEML010000249.1:0-5244 GCA_964513285.1 uncultured Candidatus Nemicrothrix sp. | reverse complement strand
CGTACCAGCCCCGCAGCCGCGTCTCCCCCGTGCTCGGCGGCCGCATCGACGGCCTCGCCGGCCCGGAGCGCGGCGCCGAGTGCGCCGGGGATCGAACTCCGGCGTGCGGTCGGACCTCGCATCGCCCAGGTCGCGCACCCGACCGACCCCCGCAACGGGTCGGCGGCGATCAGCGCTCGGATCGAACGATCCGCCACCGCGACCGAGTCGCTCTCCAGGCCGACCTGGTCGTCACCGGTGCTCAGGACGACGGCACCCGGCAGGACACCGGCTGCGGCCCACATCGTCTGATCGAGATGGTCGCTGGCGCGGGCCGCGCCGGCGGCATCCACCACCGGGATCCCGACCTCGGCCGCGACCCCGAAGGCGACGAGGACCGACACGGCGCCGAGGTCGGCGGGCATCACCGCATCGAACGGGCCGCCGGTCCGGTCGGCGAGCGATCGAAACGCCGCGATCGCCGCGTCGATCGAGGCCACATTGCGTGGTCGGGCGAAGGTGGACGGCACGGCGACCCGGGCCTCATCGGGCAGGCGCTCGAGCGGGACGACCCCGACTCGGCGGGCACCGAGCCGGCCGGCGAGCGCGGACGCCAGGATGCGGGCCTCGACGAGCGACGCGCCGCCGCCACATCCGTAGAACCCCGAGCCGATCGAGATCGTCTCGATCTCGTCGATTCCGAGGTTTCGAGGAGGGATGACCTCAACGCCCGTGGTCATTCCAGCCCGCCTTTCGCCGCGCTCTGTGACCGCCGACGGTACTCCCGCGAGACACGAATCTCACGGATGGCCGATCGTCACCCCCCGACGCCGTTGAGTTCCGCGACCGTGCTGATGAGATCGCCGGTCTCGACGAAGTCGACCGCGAGGATGGTCGGGAGCCGCCCGCGCTCCTCCTCACACGCCGCGACGCGGTCGAGCAGCGCATCTCGGCTGTTGACCGACTCGGCGACCTCGCGCACCGGGATGCCCGTCGTCAGCCAGTGGTTGATGAGGAACAGGTCGTTGCCGTCATCGCCCCGATTCGGCACACACGAGAAGTCGCTGCGGAGGCCGAACGCAAACGGTGTCTCGGTGAACGCGGTGTCCCACACGTTCTGGAACCAGCTGTCGGGGCTCCCGCCGTTCTCGCCGTAGACGAGCACCCGCTCGTCGGCGTCGATCAACTCGCCGAGGGTCGGCCACGGCGAGCCGGGGACATGGGTGTGGACCTGCTCACGGAGCCCGCTCGCCTCGAAGGCCTCGACCAGGTCGGCGGTGGAGATCTCGTCCTGGACGACGATGAGCAACACCTCACGGGGGTTGGCGTCGAGCCAGAGCGAGATGTCGGCCAGGCCCGCCGTGAGGTCGGTCGCGCCCAACGCACAGAAGCCGTGACACAACCAGGTACCCGACCGGGGTTCGTCATTGGACAGCGAGGCCTCGATCACGGCCGCGGCTGCGGCGTCGTCACCCCCTTCGACGATCCCCTCGGCCCGCCAGTAGAGGGCGTCGATCAGCAGCGCCCGCACGCCATGATCGAGTTGGGTGACGATGTCGCCGGTCTGCATGGCGAGGTCCCAGCCCAGGTCGGTCGACGACATCGCATTGTGGGAGCCGGCGAACACGATCTCGTCGATGCGTCGCTCGCACAGTTCGACCGCGCCGTTGCACCCGGTGCTGGCCGCCACCCGATCGTCGGCCGAACCGGTGAACAGCAACCCCACGGCCGCCACGACCACGACGGCACCGAACGCGACGGCGAGGGTGCGACGGCGCGACCAGCCCTCGTCCACCACGACGTCGACCCGTCGATCCGCGGCCCGGGCCGTCATCCACGCGGTCCGCAGGTCGATCACGACGAAGACGCCGGCGAGGGTTGCGAACAAACCGATGAACACCTCTCGACTCCACGCGGGCCAGAACAGGGCCAGGACCGCGATGGCGCCCAGGGTGTTGAGCCGGAGGCGGCGGGCCATCTCGCTGGCGAGATCGACATAGCTCTCGGGCGCACCGAGTCGAGCACGGGCCCGGCTCGCGAGCGGGCTCGCTGCGCTCAGGAGCCAGATGACTCCGTGGGCCGCCGCCGTCAGCGCGATGACGGTGAGGACCACGCGAACCGTCGGGTTGCGCCAACCGACCAGCGTCAGTCCGCCGAGCGCCCACACCACGATGCGTGCCATCGCCGGGTTGTCGCCGACGATGTCGGCGATCGTGTGCCACCGATTCGGCGATCGGCGCCAGAGTTCGCCGGGGAGACGGCGGAGGGCGACCGCGGCCGCCCGATCGCCGAGCACCATCGCGACGAGGGCCACCCCGAGCGAGCCAAGGATCGTTCCCCACTGGAGGCGGATGAAGTCCTGGGTGACGACCTCGGCGACGGCCATGGCCGACGGTGAACCTTCGCCCACGACCCCCAAGACGCCGTACAGCGCGACCGCGACGATGCCGATGGCGGCGACGGACGCGACCGCGTTGAGCAGGGCGGCGCGGATGATGGCGGCGCGGCGATCGGGGGCGACCACGACCCCGACCGTCCACAGCCCGAGGGCGATCAGGAAGAGCGCCATGCCGAGGACCGGGATGGCACGGACGAGCGCGAGCAGATCCTGCTCCGAGGAGTCTTCTTCGACGAGGACGATCCGCCCGGTGTCGGTGTCGGCCACGAGCTTGGCCGCGCCGGCGCCGACGGCGGGGCCTCCCAGCTCTCGGGCGGTTCGCACCAGGACGGCGCGCAGATCGATCACCAGCGAGTCGTCGTCGGCGAGGAACTGCCGATGCAGCTCGCGGGTGGCGGAGTGTCGAGCGTCGACCCCGATCGGGGTGTCGATCACGACGAACGCGGCGTCGGTGACCTGGGTGGCGGCGATGCGGGTCAGCGGAACGGCGATCGCCCGGGTCTGGTCAGGGAGGAGGTCGGCGACGATCTCATCGGCCTCGAGCACGTCGAAGGTCAGGTTGGTCGCTTGGGTGGCGATCTCGGTGCGCACATCGGGGTGTTCGATGATGGCGTCGGTCAACGAGACGAAGGCGTCCTCCTCCTCGATGACCGTCGAGACGTACAACACGGGCGCGGCGACGAGCGCGACGAGGAAGGCCAGCCCGAAGGCGACCCATGAGACGATGCTCCGCGTCCGACTCGACACGCCGCTTGTGTAGCCGACCAGCCGCCGTCCTGCGAGTGCTTCGACGGACTGGCCCGTGGGCGGCGACCCTGCAAACGTGGGGCCGAACGCTCCGGCCGCTGGGCGTCACGAGGGGAACCGCCATGGACAGTCTCACCGTCGCTCGCAGCATGCGGGGTTCGATCGGGATGCTCGCGATGCCCTGGCTGGTGGACGAGTCCTCGGTCCAGCGCGCGGCCGAACTCGGTCTCGAGGCCAAAGGGATGGGGGGCTATGCGGTGGGGCGTCTCGGGGTGCTCGGCGATTGCCCGATCGACAACGTCGTCGGCGCGGCCTACTTCTGGGAGCCGTCGCGCATGCGGTCGATGGTCGAAGCAGGCCGCGCGGCCATGGCCCCTGCCGATGGCGCCGCCATCTACACCCGGATCTGCCAGGAGTGGGGAGCCGAGAAGCTCGCCGGCCTCGACGGCGTCGAGCGGCTCGGCGAGATCATGGAGAAGGTGGTCGACTCCGCATCGCCGAACGGCGCGCCCTTGTTCGTGGGGTGGCGCGACATGCCGTTGCCGGCCGATGCGGGCCCGGCGCGCACCTTCCAACTCGCGCAGGTGATGCGAGAACTCCGCTTCAGCCGTCACTGTGTCGCAGTGCAGGCCGCCGGCCTCGGCCCGCTGGAGGCGATCCTCTCGGGCCCGGCGGGTGAATGGAACGCGAAGATGTTCGGCTGGCCCGAGCCCTATCCCGACGTCAGCGAGTTGGCCGAAGCCCGCGAGGCGGTCGAGTCGGTGACCGACCAACTCCACGCCGTCGACCTCGACGTGCTGACCGACGAGGAGCGCGCCGACTTGCGGACCCTCGCCAAAGCCGCCCGAGCCCATCAGGGCTGACCGACCATCTCACCGGAGACGATCATGAACGACGCTGGATTCGACCTCGACCAGGTGGACCGCCTGCTCACCACGACCCGCTCGGTCCGCAAGCGCCTCGACTTCGACCGCCCGGTCGAGGATCAAGTGCTCTTCGACTGCATCGATCTGGCCGAGCAGGCGCCGAGCGGCGGCAACGACGCCAGCCGCCGATGGATCGTCGTCCGCGACGAGGCGACGAAGCAGAAGCTCGGCGAGATCTACGCCCGCAACGGTGAGTTCATGACCCGGGTCTCGGACCGACTCGAGGGCACCGGTCACGGCAAGGAGAAGGTGTTCAACTCGAGCGCCTATCTGGTGGAGAACTTCGCCAAGGCACCGGTGCTCGTGATCGCAGCGATCTGGGGCATCCACGACAACTCCGGCCGACCGGGGCTGTTCGACTCCGTGATCCAGTCGGCCTGGAGCTTCAACCTGGCGTTGCGCTCGCGCGGCCTCGGCAGCACCTGGACGACGTTGCTCAACGCGAGCGTCGAGGAGTTGGCCGGCATCCTCGCCATCCCGGACGGGGTCACCACGATCGTGACGTTCCCGGTCGCCTACACGAAGGGCACCGAGTTCAAGCCGGCGCCCCGCCGGCCTGCGCAGCAGATCACCTACTTCGATCGGTGGGGGTTCACCCGCGAGCGGGCGTCCGCCGATGGCGGCACCGTGTTCGAGGATGGGCAGGGGGTCGTGGCCGAGGTCGACATCGAGGCGTCGCCGCGCAAGGTCTGGCCCTTCGTCAGCGACATCACGTTCCCGGTGGGGATCAGCGCTGAACTCCAGGGCGCGGCGTGGGACTCCGACGCCCGTGAGCTCGGCGCGACCTTCACCGGCCACAACAAGCTCGGCGACATGGAGTGGTCCTTGGAGAACCACGTGACCGCCTACGAGGAGGGTCGCGTGTTCGAGTGGTCGACGGTCGACCCGAACAGTCCCGGCGGCCGCTGGCGGTTCGAGATCATGGATCAAGGTGTCGGAAGCCGGTTGCGTTTCTCGATGGAGATCGGCACCGAGAACAACCTGCTCGTCGGCTTCGCCGCGGAGTCCGACAACCCGGTGTCGGTGCTCAATGGTCGACGCAAGCAGATCCGGGCGAACATGCAGGCGACCTGCGACGCCATCAAGGCCGCCGTCGAGGCGGACGGATAGCACCGCCGCCGTCGAGGCGGACGGCTAGGTGTTGTGTCCTGGGACGTTGTTGACGTCCGTTGATGGGTGAGCCTCCTGAGCGAG
>CAZEML010000248.1:0-5254 GCA_964513285.1 uncultured Candidatus Nemicrothrix sp. | reverse complement strand
GCTCGCTGTGCCCCCCTCACTTGGAGCTCCGCTCGCTCAGCTTGACGTACCCGAAATAGACCGGTTCCTTGTGGAGCGTCTGCTCCTGGTCGGCGCCGTTCCACTCCCAGGCACCGACGTAGGCGAAGTTCTCGTCGTCGCGGAGCGCCTCGCCTTCCTCGGTCTGGGATTCCTCACGGAAGTGGCCGCCACAGCTCTCGTTGCGGTGCAGCGCGTCGCGCACCTTGAGCTCGGCGAACTCCATGAAGTCGTCGACCCGGTTGACCTTCTCGAGCATCGTGTTGATGCCGTCGGGGCTGCCGAGCACCTTGACGTTCTTGCGGAACTCCTCGCGCAGCGCGGGGATCTCCGAGAGGGCCTTTTCGAGGCCGGTCTCGTTGCGGGCCATGCCGCAGTACTCCCACACGATCTTGCCGAGCTCTCGGTGGTAGTGCTCGACACCGTGGGTGCCGCCGGTCTTCGAGGTCCACTGGCGGGTGCGGTCGTCGACCTCGGCCACGGCCTCGGTGAACGCCGGGTCGTCGGTCGACAGCGGGGCCTCGCCGAGCTTCGGGGCCAGGTAGTCGCCGATGGTGTACGGCAGCACGAAGTACCCGTCGGCCAGGCCCTGCATGAGCGCCGAGGCGCCGAGTCGGTTGGCGCCGTGATCGGAGAAGTTCGCCTCACCGAGGGCGTACAGACCGGGCACGGTGGTCATCAGGTTGTAGTCGACCCACAGCCCACCCATCGTGTAGTGGGTGGCGGGGTAGATGCGCATCGGCGTGCTGTACGGATCCTCGCCGGTGATGCGCTCGTACATGTCGAAGAGGTTGCCGTACCGCTCCTTGACCGCTTCGACGCCGTCGCGCTGGATGGCGGCGGCGAAGTCGAGATACACGCCGTTCTTGAGCGGGCCCACGCCGCGCCCTTCGTCGACGACGGTCTTGGCGTTGCGGCTGGCAACGTCGCGGGGCACGAGGTTGCCGAACGACGGGTACTTCTCCTCGAGGAAGTAGTAGCGCTCGGCCTCGTCGATCTCGGCGGCCGAACGGGCTTCGTCGCGATCCCGAGGCACCCAGATGCGGCCGTCGTTGCGCAACGACTCCGACATCAGCGTCAGCTTCGACTGGAACTCGTCGGAGGCCGGGATGCAGGTCGGGTGGATCTGGGTGTAGCAGGGGTTCGCGAACAGGGCGCCCTTGCGGTGGGCCCGCCACGCCGCGGTGACGTTGGAGGCCATCGCGTTGGTGGACAGGTAGTACACGTTGCCGTAGCCGCCGGTGGCGAGCACGACGGCGTGCGCCGAGTGCGAGTGCACCTCACCGGTGAGCATGTCGCGCACGACGATGCCCTTCGCCTCGCCGTCCTTGGTGACGATGTCGAGCACGTCGGAACGGTTGTAGAGGGTGACCTTGCCCGACGCGATCGCGCCGGCGAGGGCCTGGTAGGCGCCGAGCAGCAGCTGCTGGCCGGTCTGGCCACGGGCGTAGAAGGTGCGGCTCACCTGAGCGCCACCGAACGAGCGGTTGGCGAGCAGGCCGCCGTACTCGCGGGCGAACGGCACACCCTGGGCGGCGCACTGATCGATGATGTCGACCGACACCTGGGCGAGGCGGTACACGTTGGCCTCACGGGCTCGGTAGTCGCCGCCCTTCACCGTGTCGTAGAAGAGGCGGTAGACCGAGTCGCCGTCGTTGCGGTAGTTCTTCGCCGCGTTGATGCCGCCCTGGGCGGCGATCGAGTGGGCACGACGAGGCGAGTCGTGGAAGGTGAAGACCTTCACGTTGTAGCCGAGCTCGGCGAGCGAGGCCGCGGCCGACGCGCCGGCGAGACCGGTGCCGACGACGATGACCTCGAACTTCCGCTTGTTGGCCGGGTTGACCAACTTCACGTTGAACTTGTGGCTGTCCCACTTGTCCTGGATCGGACCTTCCGGGATCTTGGCGTCGAGGGTGACCATGTCACTCACCTGCGCTTTCTTCGCCGATGGCTTCGCCCTCGGAGAGGTTGTAGACGCCGGGGGTGTGGCCGTCGAGGTCGACGAGCCCGCCCAGCACGGCGAGGGGGAAGCTGATGTTGCCCAGGAAGATGATCGTGGCGAGGCCACGGGCGATGTTCTTGCGGGCGTTGTTGTAGCGGGGGTTGTTGATGCCGAGCGTCTGGAACATCGACCAGGCGCCGTGGAAGATGTGCAGCGCCAGTGCGGCGTTGGCCGCGATGTAGATCGCCGCGATCGGCCAGGCGTCCATCGAGTTGTAGACGTTGGCGTAGACGTCGCCCCGCACCCAGTCGTCGCTGAACCAGCCCCAGGTGAGGTCGGCCAGGTGGAAGAACAGGTAGAGCAGGATGATCGGGCCGGTCCAGCGCATGGTGCGGCTGGCGAAGTTGACGGCGATGTAGTCGCGCTTGCCGGCGTAGGACTGATCGGCCTTGTGGCTCAGGCGGCTGAGCGACCAGGCGGCGTGGATGTGGACGGCGAACATCCCGATCAGGCCGATGCGCATCACCCACAGCAAGAAGGTGCGGGGCACGAGGTGGCCGCCGAGATCGCGCAGCGCCTCGGCGTACTCGTGGACCTGGGTCGGGCCCTCGTAGATGTGGAGGTTGCCGATCATGTGCACCAGCACGAACCCGAGGAGTCCCACCCCGGTGATCGCCATCGCGTACTTCTTGCCGATGGAGGTCTGGTAGAGGTTCAGCGGCCAGGGGAGCTCGGGAGCTCGCCGGCGGATCGGCGGGACCGAATGGTCGGTGCCGCGTGGCATCGTCTGCGCCATTGATGTGTTCCTTCGTGAACGTCCGACGTTTCACAAAGGTACTTGCAACCGCGGGGGCGAGGCCGCATCGGGCGCCGCGTCGGCGGTGAGGCCCTCAGCCGACGTGGGTTCGGTAGCGGTTGACCGTGGCGATCGGTCCGCCGGGTCCGACCGCCTCGAAGGCCAGATCGACGACGAGTTCGCCCGCGTGTTCGGCGGCGACGGCGATGGTGGTGATGTGTTCGACCGTGTCGGGGCCCACGGGGCCGCCGAAGCGCTGGGTCGTCGAGGTGCCGTCGGCGTGGGTGACCGCGATCGTGACGACGCCATCGATGAGGGCGTCGTGGAGATCGGACACCACATGGACGTCGAGCAGGGCCCGGTCGCCGACCTGCATCGACCACGGCAAGGGGTCGGCGACGACGACGACCGGCCGGCACGCGTCGACGAGGACCGGCCACGACGCCTTCGCCCGGCGCTCGTTGTCGAAGACGCCGAAGCCGCCGGCCCGGCTCGGGTCGGCGAGATAGAACAGGCAGAACCCGCCGGTCGGGCGGTACTTCACGCGGCGCAGCGTCTCGATGGTGGTCTTGATCAGCTCGGCCTGGGCTTGTTGGGTGAGCTGCGCCCAGGCCGGCCCGTTGTCGACCAGTCGGGGTGGCACGAGGTGGTGGAGCGATTCGGCCCGCCCGCCGACCGCGGTGGCGACGGCATCCCAGTTCAGCGCCGGCCAGCGGGTGCTCGAGAGTTCGGGGAGGTCGTCGTCGACGGTGGCGGCACCGAACGCGGTGACGAACCGGCCCATGCGGGGGATGCGGGCGAGGGCAGCGCCGAGGTCGCGCGCATCCGCGTCGTGCCAACCGAACCACAGGTGGCTCGTCGTGCCGTCGAGCTGCGGGAGGTGGGGTGGCACCGCGGTGTGGATCACGATCGGCCGCGACCCGTCGGTTCGTTGCAGCACCCGGCGGACCGACGTGTCGAGCACGGCTCGGTTCCACGATGGCCGCTGCTGGCCGACGACCGGCGGCGTCGCCTGCGGGCTGGGCGGGCGCTTGAACGGCTCGTCGTGGGTGCACCACACCGCGACGGAGGGATGGTGGCCGAGCAGGTCGACCATCTCGCGGGCCTGACGGACCGCCTGACCGCGCACGCCGCGAGCCATCACGCCGCGGATCGGCATCTCCTGCCAGATCAGCATCCCGAGCTCGTCGGCCGTCTCGTAGACGGCGGGGTGTGCGACGTGCGCGACGAGCCGGATCAGGTCGAGGCCCGCGTCGTGGGCGGCCTTGACGTCGGCCGCGACCTGCACGTCGGTCGCATCGCCTGGGCGCGGCGTCGTGGGCAGCAGCACGATGCCCTTGGTGAACAGGTCGACCCCGTTGACCGAGATGATCCAGTCGCGCATGCGGATCGTGCGGAAGGCGGTGCGGACCTGACGGCGGTCGTGGACCTCGCCGTCGACCGTGAGCTCGCAGGTGAGATCGTGCAGGGGTTGGTCGCCGAGCGAGTGCGGCCACCACAGCTCGGGTTCGGGCACGTCGATCGACCACTCGACCCGGTTCTCGCCGACCGCCGCCGGGTGACGCAGCTCGTGGTCGACGCTCGCGACCCGGGTGCGGAGCACGACCGGACCGCCGTCGGGATGGTCGAAGACACAGCGCAGCGCGACGCGGGCCCGGGCGGTGTTGGCGTCGACGCACACCGCCCGAAAGTGCTCGATCGCGGTAGAGCCGGTGTCGTGGATCGTGACCTCGCGCCACAGGCCGCCGGGGTTGCGTCCGGCGGCACCCGACAGCTCAGGATCGAGGATCGCCCCCATCAGGTTCGTCCGCTCGTCGGGATCGCCGAAGCGAGGCACGGTCACGTCGACGGCGAGCAGGTGGTCGCTGCCTTCGCCCATGAGGTGGGTGACCTCGAACTGGTGCGGGACGAAGTAGCCGTCGGTGTCGCCGACGTAGGCGCCGTTCAGCCACACGTCGCCTTGCTGAGCCAGGCCGTGGAGCGTGATCCACCGCCGCCGCCCCTCGGCGACGGGATCCATCTCGAAACGGAGTCGGTGCAGTACGGCCCGCTCGTTGGCCAAGCCCGGCGTGTTCGCCCAGTGGCCCGGAACGGTGATGTCGGCCCAGTCGCGATCGTCGAGCGCAGGCTCGTGGAAGGTGCGCCGCAGCTCCTCGCGTGCGGGCGCCGCGCGCCACCTGCCCGACAGTTCCATCCCCAGACGCTACCGAACGGCGATGGGAGCGGGCTCGCTCTCTGGCGACTCGTCCCCGCTCTGGGATGGTTCGGGGCGCGCGTGTATGGTCCGCTCCATGTCGAGATCCGAGACCCCCGCGGCAGAGACGATCGGTGCCCTCAAGGCGAGCGGTTGGGAGTCGGTGCCCCTGCGCCAGGAGCTCCGCCGCAACGCCATCGAGAAGATCCGCAACGACGAGCCCTTGTTCCCCGAGGCGCTCGGCTACGAAAGCACCGTCACCCCGCACCTCGACCACGCCGTGCCCGCGCGCCACGACCGCCCC
>CAZEML010000247.1:0-5263 GCA_964513285.1 uncultured Candidatus Nemicrothrix sp. | reverse complement strand
TCTGACACCCGCACTCGGGCACGACGCTCGTGTCCGGGTCGATGTCGCCGTGGCCGCCGGTCTGGGTCAGCATCAGCCCCGCCTTCACGATGCGCGGGCCCGTCGCGTGGCCACCGGCGATCGCCTGCTGCAAGCCGGTGACGTCGCCACCGAGGTCGCGCACCGTCGTGAAGCCCCGCTCGACCGTCGCCTTGGCCAGGGCCGCCATCCGGATGCCGAACTCGACCTCGCTCATCCTCGACAGCGCGGCGAAGTCCATGCTCGCGAGCCGGAAGTGCACGTGGCCGTCGATCAGCCCGGGCAGGACGTACCGGCCCGCCGCATCGATCACCGTGTCGGCGCTCGGTGCCGCGCCGTCGTCGACCGAGACGATGCGCCCGTCCTCGATCACGATGTGGCGCTCGCCCAGGTACTCCATCGACGTGGTGTCGAGCACGGTGCCGTTGACGATCGCGGTGCGCATGAGCGACGACGGTAGTGCGGCGCCGGTCTACGGTGGGAGCCGATGACGACGACGGTCACGATCACCGGTTCTGGCTGCCCCATCCCCGACGCAGAACGGGCCGGCCCCGGCGTGCTCGTCGAGGTCGACGGCCTCCGCATGCAGTTCGACGTCGGCCGGTCGACCGTGCAGCGGCTCGCGGGGGCAGGGATCGACCGGGCCCAGATCGATGCGGTGTTCGCCACCCATCACCACAGCGACCATCTCGTCGGTCTCCAAGACCTCGTCCTCACCCGATGGGTGATGGCCCGAGGCGACGTCCAGGACCCGCTGCCGATCGTCGTACCGGCCGGGCCCGCGGAGGACTTCGTCAACGAGATGCTCGGGCCGTGGCGCCACGACCTCGAGGTGCGGGCCGCGCACGCCAACCGCACCGACGAGATCGCGCTGGACGTCGTCGCCTTCGACGTCCCCGAGACGCCCACCGAGGTGTGGCGTCGTGGCGAGGTGGCGGTGATCGCCGGTCAGGTGCGACACGAACCCGTCCATCCGGCGGTCGGCTATCGGGTCGAGTCGCCGGACGGGGTGGTCGCGATCACCGGCGACACGCTCGTGTGTGACGAGGTCGCCGAACTCGCCGCCGGCGCCGACGTGCTGGTCTACGAGGCGATGCGGTTCGAGGTGATCGAACAGCGCCCGCCCCATCTGCAGTTCATCCTCGACTACCACGCCGACACCCGACTCATCGGCGCCCAGGCGGCCGAACTCGGCATCCCGGTGCTCGTGCTCACCCATCTCATCCCGGCACCGAACGACCCCGAGACGCTCAACGACTACGTCCGCGACATCCGCGACGCCGGGTTCGAGGGCGAGTTGGTCGTCGCCGACGATCTCGATCACGTCGTCCTCGGGTGATCGTCTGACCGGCTCCGCTCAGCCGGAGGCCGAGCCCTAGGCTCCGGCCATGCCCGGACGCCACGCCATCAAGACCCCGCCTCATCACGCCACCTGGAGCGACTTCCTCGCGGTGTGGAAGGAGGCCGATCAGATCGACGTCTTCGAGTCGGCCTGGAACTGGGATCACTTCTACCCGCTGGCCCCGCCGTACGACGGCCCCAATCTCGAAGGCTGGACGATGCTCGGTGCGCTCGCCCAGGCGACCAGTCGCATCCGGATCGGCGCCATGGTCAACGGGATGCACCATCGTCACCCCGCGGTGACCGCGAACATGGCGGCGACGCTCGACCACATCTCCGACGGCCGATTCGAGCTCGGCATGGGCGCCGGGTGGAACTTCATGGAGTCCGACGCCTACGGCATCGAGCTCGGGGAGTTGCGAGACCGTTCCGATCGGCTCGAAGAGGGCATGGAGGTGATCGTTCGGCTTCTGAGCGAGACGTCGGTGACCCACTCGGGCCGGTTCTTCGAGCTGACCGATGCGTGGTGCGAACCCAAGCCGGTGCAGGAACGGATCCCGATCGTCATCGGTGGCAAGGGACGACAGCGCACGCTGCGCACGACCGCGAAGTTCGCCGACCAGTGGGACATGACCTTCCCCGATCAGCCGGCCGCCTGGCTCGAGCTCGACGAGGTCCTGCGCGGCCATTGCGATGCGGTCGGGCGAGATCAGGCCGAGATCACCCGGTCGATTCACCTCGGCTACGACGAGGACTCCGACCCGGCCGCGCTCGCCGCCAAGGCCGAGACCTTCTTCGAGGCCGGGGTCGACGTCGTGGTGTGGTCGATGCGCGGCGCGATCGACCCCGCCCGGCTGGCGCCGCTGGCGGATGCGCTGAACTGATCGACCGGCCCGTAGGGTCGACGGGTGACCTCGGCCCCCGACGAGACGATTCCCAGACGCGCCTGGATGGCGTTGTTCGTCTCGACCCTCGTCGTCTTCTTGGCGGTCATCAACGTCACCAGCGTCAACGTCGCCTTCCCCTCGATCCGAGAGGACCTCGACGCGACGGACGCTCAGCTCAGCTGGGTGATCGGCGCCTACAACCTGGTCGTCGCCGCGCTCTTGATGGCGGCCGGGCGCTTGGCCGACAGCATCGGTCGGCGCAAGGTGTACCTACCCGGGGTCGCGATCTTCGCGGTCGGCTCGATGTTCTGCGCCCTCGCCCCCGACACGGGATGGCTGATCGCCGCCCGCGTCGTACAGGGCGTGGGTGGGTCGATCACGATGGCCGCCGGCTTCGCCGTGATGCTGCCGGAGTTCCCGCCCACCCGCCGATCGACACCGATCGGCATCTCTGGTGCCGCGGGAGCGCTCGGCGCGGTGGTCGGCCCGGTCGTCGGGTCGCTGCTGATCGACGCCTTCTCGTGGCGGGGCATCTTCTGGATCAATGTGCCGTTGTGTCTGCTCGCCCTCGCACTCGGCCCTCGCTATCTCAGCGAGTCTCGTGACCCGGAGGCGACCGGGAGGATCGACTGGCTCGGCGTCGCGTTCGGCACGCTCGCGGTCGGCGGGGCGATGTTCGCCATCACCCAGTCCGACACCTGGGGCGTGTTCGACGGGCGAGTCATCGGGCTCGTCGGCGTCGCGCTGGTGCTCGCGGCGTTGCTCGTCAAGCGCAGCCGCAACCATCCCGAACCACTGATCGACCTCGATCTCTTCGGTTTCCGGTCCTTCACCAGCGCCAACATCGGCTCGACCTTCTACGGCCTGGCGTTCGTCGGCGGCGCCCTGGCGAGCTCGCTCATGCTCCAGGACGTCTGGGACCTTCCCATCCGCGAGGTCGGTCTCGTGTTCGCTCCGTCGCCGGTGCTGGCCGCGATCGTCTCGTCGTTCGCCGGTCGCTGGGCCGACCGCATCGGCCACCGCTGGATCCTGACCGTCGGCTGCCTCGTCAGCGCCTTCGCGTACGTGCTGTACCTGCTGATCTTCGACGAGACGGCTGCGCCCTGGAGTCAGTACGTGCCCGTGAGCCTGCTCCTCGGCATCGGCGTCGGCATGACCGTCTCGACCTGGAGCTCCGCCGGTATCGCCGATGTTCCGCCCGCCCGTTTCGGGGTCGCCGGCGCGACGATCAACACCCTGCGCCAGGCCGCAACCGGGCTGGGTGTGGCGTTGGCGGTCTCGTTCGTCGAGAGCGCCGGTGAGGTCACGACCCTGCTCGGCATCCAGCGGGCGTACGTGTTCGTGACCGTCGGCTACCTGCTCGCCGCGGCGTCGGTCGCGCTGACCTTCCCCGCCGGCTCGGCCCGAGACCGGGCCCAAGCGGGCGTCACCGAGGCGGCAACAGCGCGCCGGGGTTGAAGAGGTCGTCGGGGTCGAGCGCCTGCTTGATCGAACGCATCAGCTCCCACTCGATCGCCGGCTTCTGAGGCCCGACCCGATCTCGCAGCAGCCGGCCAACGCCGTGCTCGGCCGACAGCGTGCCGCCGAGAGCGAAGACGAGCCGGTCGGCTTCTGCGGTCATCTCGTCGCGCACGGCGAGGAACGGGTCGACCGCCTCGTCGATGACGGGCAGGACCCAGAGATGGATGTTGCCGTCGCCGACGTGGCCGAAGCCGTAGGTGATCGCCATCGGTGCGGTGCGGCTCGCGGCGTCGGCCATCGACTCGATGAACTCGGCGATCCGGTCGACCGGCACCGCCGTGTCGAGCTTGAGCCCGTGCTTCTGGTACTCGACCCAGCATTGGGTGGGGGAGCAGTGGTCGCGCATCGCCCAGAGGTTCGCTTCCTGCTCGGGCGTGCCGGCGACGATGGCGTCGACCAACAGCTCGGCTTCGGCACTCGCCTCGAGGAAGGCGGCGATCTGGTCGTCGACCGGGTTGGTGGCCGACAGCTTGACGAGGATCGAGTACTCCGTACCGGCGTCGATCGGCTTCGTCACGCCGAAGACCTCGACCACCCGGGTCATCGCCACGTCGGGCACGAGCTCGAACGCGGTCACGGCTCCGGGCGCGTGGAGGTGGGCGAGTTCGATCAGCGGCGCGAGGGCGTGCAGCCCGGGGATGGCCGCCATGAGCGACGTCTCGTACGGCGTGGCCGGGTGGAGTTTCAGGACCGCGGAGGTCACGACGCCGAGCGTTCCTTCGCCGCCGATGAAGAGGTGCTTGAGGTCGTAGCCCGAGGAGTCCTTCACCAACGCTCGCCGTCCGTCCCAGATCGACCCGTCGGCGAGCACCGCTTCGATGCCCATGACGTTGTCGCGGGTGTTGCCGTAGCGCAGCACGTTGTTGCCGCCCGCGTCGGTGGAGATCGCGCCGCCGATCGTCGCCGTTCCCCGAGCGCCCCAGTCGGGGGCGAACAGTCGGCCGGCGGCTCGGGCGGCCTGCTGGATCGCCTCGACCGTGACGCCGGCCTGGGCGGTGAGGGTCCAGCGGTCGGGGTCGACCGACTCGATCTGGTTGAGCCGCGAGAGCGACAGCACGATCGCCGTGCGGCCTTCAGGGACGAGCGTGCCGAGCGACAGGCCGGTGTTGCCGCCCTGGGGCACGATCGCCACCCCGTGCTCGGCGCACACGCGAACGGTCGCGGCGACGCCGGTCGTGTCGGCCGGGCGCACGACGACGGCCTCGTCGGCGATGCGGCCCTGGCGCTGATCGAGCAGGAAGGCCTCGGCGTCGTCGCCGGTGAGCACGGCGCGCTCGTCGAGCACGGCGCGGAGCGCGTCGACGACGGCGGCGGAGGGGACGGACATCAGTCCCAGGCTACGTGGAGCTGCTCGGGTCCTCGGAAGGTGATGTTGGGGAAGTAGTCGAAGTCCTGGTCGACGAGTCGCAGCGACGGGAGCCGTTCGGCCAGCACCTCGGTCATCAGTTGGGTCTCGAACTTGGCGAACTTGGCCCCGAGACAGAAGTGCACGCCCT
>CAZEML010000246.1:0-5268 GCA_964513285.1 uncultured Candidatus Nemicrothrix sp. | reverse complement strand
CCCGGATCAGGTGATCCGGGCCAGGCGAGCATCCATCCGAAGCAACCAGGTGTCGATCAGCTCGGCACCACGGTCGTCACCGAACTCCAACGTGTCCAAGCCGGACATCCGGTGCAGGAGCAGCAACAACGCCTCGTCGTAGTCGACTCGCAGCTGCGACAAGGGGTAGTCATGCACTCCCGCATCGACCAGGCCGGCGTGATAGTGGGCCAACAGGTCGTCGATCACCGTCTCAGGCGTCGAGGGGTCGACCGAGCCGGTGAGGAAGTACGCGACATCGAGGACGGCCGGACCACGGTTGCACGACTGCCAGTCGATCACCGACGCGACGTCACCCGCATCGTCGAAGAAGAGGTTGTCGAGTCGGAAGTCCGCATGGAGCAGGCAGCGCGGCGCACGGGCGTGCAGGGTTCGGATGCGCTCCAGGCCCGAGCGTCGGACCGAGCGAGCCAGCTCGTACACCGCGGGCCGAAACATCGGCTTCACCCGACGCTCGAACGTCTTGCGGTTGTCGAGATAGATCGCGTGGAACAGGCGAGGGACGACGTCGCCACCGACGAACCAATGGCGCTCCTCGGGACACCGATCACCCCACGTCGACGCGTGCAGGCGGGCGGCGGCCGTGAGCGCTGACGCGGCACGGGGCGCATCGCACCCCGCGACCTGATCGCCCATCGAGAGGGTGTCGAGGTCGTCGAGAACGAGGATGCACGGTGGCACATCAGCGTCGGTCTGCTCGCGGCGGACCAGCCTGCGTAGAAGCCAGAGCGGCAACCGCTCGGCCTTGATCATCTGCTCGAGGAGTTCGCCCTCGTCGCCGCGGGACTCATACACCGCCACATGGGCACGAGGTCGCGGCACATCGACCTCCGCGAGCAACGTGTCGTACGCCCGGACCTCCCGCTCGTAGATCCCGAGACTGCGTCCCGTCGCCCGGTTCGTCTCGTCGGACGTCGGCACCTTCGCCACGACACTCGCCGGCCCCGACCCGCTGACGTACGAGAGGCGGAGGCGTGCGATCTCGCCCATGAAGCCCTCGCCCTCACCGAGCCGCTCCTGTTCCACCGCACCGATCTGGGTGCCGGGTTCGAGCGTTCCTCCCTCGGTGAGCGCCGAGGTCAGCCACGTCGCATCGATGTCGGCGAGGGTCGTCGGAGTCGTCTGCGGCATCGGTGGACGGTATCGCCGACCACCCGCGGGAGCCAGACGACGTCAGCGCTGGAACGGGGCCAACACCGCGGCGCTCTCGTCGGTGAGGACCAACACGTCCGCACCTGACTCGGTGATGAGTCGGCCGGTGGGCACCGTCGCCGTGATCGGTTCGGCTCCCCGGAGCGTCAACCCGAGGCTGGCCGCCCCGCGCAGGCCGAAGTCGTCGTCGACGCGGACGTTGTCGGCGACCGCGCGCAACGCATCGAGGTGGACGAACGGGTTGCGGGTGGCGCCGAGCTCGCCCATCACCGCGCCGAGGAAGATCTGCTGGCGTTGCACCCGACCGAGGTCGGAGGTCGGGTCGGTCACCAACTGTCCGTCGATGAGCTCGGTGTAGCGCCGTGACCGGACGTAGGCGAGGGCCGCGGCGCTGTCGAGCTCGTTGGGCCCGGCCGTGTCGATCGCGAGGCCGGAGCGTTCGTCGTAGGCGGGATGCGCGAAGTCGACCGTCACCCCGCCGAGCGCATCGACCAATCCGAGGAAGCCGGCGAAGTCGACTTCGAGGTAATGGTCGATCGGGATGTCGAGCTCTCGTTGCACGGTGACGATCAGCGACTCGGGGCCGCCGAACGCGAACGCGGCGTTGATGCGGTTGCGTGCCCCACCCTCGATCGGCACGTAGAGATCGCGGGGGATCGCCAGCAGCGAGACGACGTCGCCCTCGACCCGCAGGATCGCGATGGTGTCGGTGCGTTCGCCGGCGACGCCATCACCGAAGATCACACCCGCGTTCTCGACATCGTCGGCGACCCCGTCACGAGAATCCGTCCCGACGATCAGGTAGTTGGTGGCCGTTGGACTGCCTTCGAGCAACGGCGACAGCTCGACTCGCTCGACACCGCTCCAGGTGCTCCACGCGACGAGGCCGAAGCCGAGGGTGGGCACGAGCACGAACACGGCCAGCACCGCCACGGCCCACGGCCAGCGACGCCGACGACGCCGCGGTGGTCGTGCGGCGCGTGGCGGGGGAGCGGCAGGTGTGGGAGCCGGTGCGCCGACATGGATCGACCGAGGGTCGCGGGGGAGGTCCGACACGGCCGCCAGTGAAGCAGCTCCGAGGCGATGCGCCACCGCGCCCACGACCCCAGCCGGGTGTCACCACCTGGCCGGGTCGGTTCGGTACGCTCGGTGGGCGGGCCGGTCCTCATGCGTCACCCCTTCACGTCTCCGCTCCGATCCCGCCTGCTGTTCGCGGCTGCTGCCACCCTCTCGGTGGCGCTGGTTTCGCCTGCGTTCGGGCAGGACGGCCAGGACATCTCCGACCTGCGGCGCCAACGAGAGGCCGCCCGAGAGGCCGAGCAGGAAGCACTCGAGCAGATCGACCTGCTCCGCGCCGACGACGCGGTCGTCCAGGAGACCCTGAACGAGATCCAGGCCCTGGTCGACGCCCAGACCGCCCGGGTCGAGGGGGCCCGGCAGGCGTTGGCGGCGGCGGAGGCCGAAGTCCGCTACCGCGAGCAGCTCGCGACCGAGGCCGAGGCAGCGGTCGCCGCGACCATCGAACAGATCAAGGTGCGTGCGGTCGACGCCTACGTCGGCACCGACGATTCGGTCGAGCCGTGGCTGGTGTCCGGCGATCCGAACCAGACCGCGATCCGGCTCGCCATGCTCGACTTCGCGGCCGGGAGCGAGCGCGAGCTGCTCGACGAGCTGCGAACCGTGCAGGCGGCCATGGAGGAGAACGTCCGCCTCGGCGAGGACGCCCGCGTCGAGGCCGATCGTCTCCGTGGCGCGTTCGAAGCCGCGCTCGCCGAGCTCGAGGATCGTCGTGGTGTGCAGCTCGAGGTGGCGGCCGAACTGCAGAACCGCATCGCCGGTTGGGAGGCCGAGGTCGCCGACCGGGCCGCCTCCAGCGAGGAGTTCACCCGCCTCATCGAGCAGACGATCGCCGACGCGACCGGCTTCGAACCCGGCTCGGAGTCCGCGAAGGGCTTCATCATGCCGACCGAGGGATCGATCGGGTCCGGCTTCGGGCCTCGTGTTCACCCGATCTTCGGCAGCGTTCGCCAGCACACCGGCGTCGACATCGGGGCCAGCACCGGCAACCCGATCTGGGCGTCGAAGACCGGCGAGGTGATCTTCGCCGGCTGGAAGGGCGGCTACGGCAACACGGTCCTCGTCGCCCACAGCGGTGGTGTGGTCACCCTCTACGCCCACATGTCGGTCATCCACGCATCGGTCGGTGATCCCGTCGACCAGGGTGAGATCATCGGCGAGATCGGGAGCACCGGCTTCTCGACCGGGCCCCACCTCCACTTCGAGGTCCGGGTCAACGGCGAGCCGAACGATCCGGTCCTGTTCTTGCCCTGAGGCGCCCTCGTCGGCATCGGGGACCTCGGCTAGCCTGGCGGCGTCGGGCTTGGAGGCATCGTGAGAAAGAAGGACAGAGAGTTCCCGCGGCAGGTCTTCGGCTATCGCCGCCAGGCGGTCGATGAGCATCTCGCGGTCGTCGACGCCTCGATCGCGGATCTGCGCGAGGCCGTCGAGCGAGCGGCGGAGCCCGAGCACCACGACCTCGTCCTGCGGGCCACGCGCCTCGCCGTCGAAGACGTGCTGCAGCGCGCCCACGACGAAGCGCTGCGGATCCGGACCGAGGCCGAGGAAGAGGCGGCCCGAATGCTCGCCGACGCGTACGACATCGTGGCGGCCCGGGAGGCCGTGATCGATCTCCGGCCCGACGACGAGCCGACCGTCGACCTCGCCACCGACCCCGACTGGGACGCCGACCTCGCCAAGGCGATCGAGGAGTGAGTCGACGCCCTTCGGGGCGTCAACAACTACGCTGCCGCCCCGATGCTGCTGACGGTCGGCGACCTCCTCGAGGAGATCCTCATCCAGCTCCGCACCCCGCCTCGTCGCGGGGTCGACGCCACGGTGCGCTCGGCCCGAGTGCGGGGCGGAAGCGCGGCGAACGTCGCGGCGATCGATGCCGAACGCGGCGGAACCCCTCGCTTCGTGGGACAGGTCGGCGATGACGCCCTCGGCCAGATCCTGACCGACGAGCTCCGAGGGCGCGGCGTCGAAGTCCATGCGTCTCGGGCCGGCGGCACCGGCGTCGTCGTCACGACGGTCGGCCAAGGCAGTCGGACGCGGTTGGTCGACCGCGGCGCCTCTCGTGGGCCGGCTCGGCTCGATCCGGCGGTCCTGGACGACATCACCCAGGTCTATGTCGCGGCCTCGGCGTTCACCGAGGACCCGCTCGCGTCCGCGATCGACCGACTGCTCGCCGATGTCCGCGACCGGCGCCTGCCGCTGGTGTTGGGCGGTCCGAGTTCATCGGACCTCGAGTTGCTCGGCGCCGACCCGTTTCTCGAACTGATCCGAGCGGCCGAGCCCGAGGCGGTGGTCCTCCATCGGCTGGAGCATCAGGCGCTGGGGCTCGACGCGCGGACACCGATCCCCGGCGCCGGGGTCACGATCGTCACCGCCGGCGCCCGCCCGACCCTCGTGCTGCGATCGACCGACGACTCGGTGTCGGTGCCCGTGCCGCCCGTCGAGCACGTGCGCGACCGCACCGGGGTCGGCGACGGTTTCCTCGCTGGGTATCTGGCCTCCCGCCGGACTGGCGCGGATCCGGTGTCGGCCACCAACGCCGGGCATCGCGTCGCGGCGCGGGTGCTGGGCAACCTCGGGCCGACGTCAGCGGACTGAGCCGCCTCCGCGCGTGGCATCGGCCGCGCGGACCAGCGCCATCAGCTCGCGGACGACCGTGTCGATCCGAGGTGCGGGCGTCACTCCGAGCGGTTCGAGCGTGAACGCGACCGGCACGCCGTCGCCGTCGAAGGCGTCGACCGAGGCGGTCAGCTGACCGACGCCGGGCTGCTCGCCGACGATGACCTCGAGCAGGCCGGCCTCGGGATCGACGAACACGACCTCACCGATGTCGTGCGCCGCGTCGGCGAGCCGGAAGAGGACCTCGGTCGGGTCCTGGAGACGGACTCGACGGTCGGGCGGGGCCGTCGGCACCGGTGGCGGGGGAGGGGCCGGCAGTGGGCGCCGTCCGTCGTCGGTCGCCCGGGCCAGCGCATAGAAGGTCGCGACATGGGGCCGCAGCGC
>CAZEML010000245.1:0-5292 GCA_964513285.1 uncultured Candidatus Nemicrothrix sp. | reverse complement strand
CCTGGTCGGAGCCCGGCTCGTCGTGCTCGCCCCCGCACCGCTCGCCGGCACCGTCTTCGACCTGCAGACCGAGACCACGATCGGCCGGGCCCCGGGCTGTGGCGTCGTGGTCGATGACCCCCGCGTCTCCAAGCTCCACGCCCGCCTCTTCCACTCGGGCGGGCGATGGGTCGTCGAGGATCTCGGCTCGACCAACGGCACCCTGCTCAACGATCACGTGCTCGATCTCGCCAAGAACGTCGGGCCCGGTGATCGCATCCAGGTCGGCGAACACGTGTTGGAGCTGGTGTGACTTCGTTCGCGTTCGGCGCCGCCACCGACACCGGCAAGATCCGGTCGGCCAACCAGGACCGCTACCTCACCTCTGACCCCGTCTTCGTCGTCGCCGACGGCATGGGCGGGCACATGGGGGGCGAGGTGGCCTCGGCCATCACGGTCGAGGCGCTCGAGGCCGCGGAGATGGTCGGCTCGATCGACGATCTGATCGGTCGCGTCCAGGACGCCAACTCGAGCATCGTTCGTCGGGCCCGCGAGCAGCCCGAACTCAAGGGCATGGGCACCACCGTCTGTGTGCTCGCCGACATCAAGCGCGCCGGCCCGAACCGGCTCGGCATCGCCAACGTCGGCGACAGCCGCCTCTACCGACTCACCGACGACGGCCTGCACCAACACACCGAGGATCACAGTCTCGTCGAGGCGCTCGTGCGCGACGGCCGACTCAGCCGCGCCGAAGCCGCCGTGCATCCCCAGCGGAACATCGTCACTCGGGCGCTCGGCATCGACGAGAAGGTGCTCGTCGATGCGTGGGAGCTGGTCCCCGTGGTGGGCGACCGCTACGTGATCTGCAGCGACGGTCTCTTCAACGAGATCCACGAGAACGAGATCGCCGAGGTTCTCCGGTCGATCGCCTCGCCCGAGGAGGCAGCCCACGAACTCGTCGAGCGGGCCAACGCGGCCGGCGGCCGCGACAACATCACGGTGGTCGTCGTCGACGTCACCGCGGCCGACAGCTACGACGACCTGCCCGACGACCGCGTGACCGATGTCCGCAAGGCGCTCCCCGACGGCGTGCTCAAGGTCGAGAAGCCGTCGGCGGCCGAACACGCGGCCGAGATGGCGGCCCATGCCGATCCGCATCCCGACGAGATCGTCGTCGAGACCGTTCCGTCGGTCGTGACGTGGCGGCTCGGCGCCATGATCGCGGCGGTGCTGATCGTGCTGCTCGTGATGCTCGCGGTGTTGTTGCAGATCGGTCGATCGGGCTTCGCGGTCGTCGAAGGCGACGACGGCACGGTCGACGTCATCCAGGGCGAGAGCTTCCTGTGGTTCGAACCGACCACCGAGCTCGATTCGACGGTCGTCGTCGCCGAGCTCCCTGCGCTCGAGCGCGAGCAGGTCCAGGACGGTCAGGAGTTCGGCACTCGCGAAGAGGCCGAGACCTACCTCGCCTATCTCGAGACCCTGGTGGAACCCGAGTCCTGAGCGGGCGCCGACCATGACGGCCACCGAATCCCGCCCCGAGAGTCCGAGCAATCCCCTTCTCGCGCTCAAACCCCGACGGGTCGAGGCCGGCATCCTCGTGCTGGTCGGCATCGTCGTCGCGGTCGCGTACGGGCTCGCCAGCTTCGGCACCACCGAGGCGATCCCGGCCAACCTGGGACCGTTCCTGTTGTGGATGTTCGGTCTCGGTGTCGGCGCCCACCTCGTCAATCGCCGGCTCGCCCCGGCCGCCGACCCGGTCTTCTTGCCGATCGCCTTGTTGCTCAACGGGCTCGGGTACGTCGTCATCACCCGGCTCGACACCGACCTCGCTGCGCTGCAATCGACGTGGACGGCGATCGGCATCGGCGGCTACGTCCTCACCCTGTTGTTCCTTCCTCGGGTACGGCTGTTGGAAAACTACCGCTACCTCCTCGGGTTGGCCGGCATCGCCTTGATCGTGTTGCCGCTGATCCCGGGCTTCGGCCGCGAGATCAACGGCGCTCGGATCTGGGCGAGCGTCGGGCCGATCAACTTCCAGCCCGGCGAGTTCGCCAAGATCGCCCTCGCCGCGTTCTTCGCCGCCTATCTCGTCGACTCCCGCGAGCTGCTTCGCGCCCGGATGGAACTCCGCGACCTCGCGCCGATCGGGGTGGCGTGGGCCGGCTCGCTCGCGGTCATGGTGTTCGAACGCGACCTCGGGTCGTCCCTGCTCTTCTTCACCCTCTTCGTCGTGGTGCTGTGGGTCGCGTCGGAGCGCTGGATCGTGTTGGCGGCCGGTGGCGGCATGTTCGCCGCCGGCGCCGTCTTCTCGTGGTTGATGTTCAGCCATGTCCAGCTGCGTGTCGATGTCTGGCTCAACCCGTTCGACGATCCCAAGGGCGATGGGTTCCAGATCGTCGAGGCGTCGTTCGCGCTGGCCGACGGGGGACTGACCGGCACCGGGCTCGGGCGTGGCGAGCCGACCCGGATCCCGTTCGTCGAGACCGACTTCATCTTCGCCGCGATCGGTGAGGAGCTCGGTCTCGCCGGATCGGTCGCCGTCCTCATGGCCTTCCTGGTGCTGGTCGGCTCCGGCCTGCGGGTCGCCCTGCGGGCCGAGCGGGTGTTCGAGAAGCTGTTCGCCCTGGGCCTCACCACCCTGATGGGCGTGCAGGCGTTCGTGATCATCGGTGGCGTCTTGCGGGTCGTCCCCCTGACAGGCATCACCCTGCCGTTCGTGAGCTACGGCGGATCGTCGCTGGTCGCGAACTATGTGCTGCTCGCCCTGCTCGTGCGCATGTCCCACGAGCAGCGGGTGGCACCGACGTCGACGCGAGACGACTCGTGAACCTCCGCATCCGTCGCCTCGGGATCGTGCTCGGTCTGCTCTACGTCGTGCTGTTCATCCAGCTCAACCGGGTGCAGTTCTTCGGCGCCGAACGCCTGCAAGAGGACGTCAACAACACGCGCGGTCTGATCCGTGAGTTCGGCCGTGAGCGCGGCCCGATCGTCACCGCCGACGGCGTGGTCGTCGCCCGGTCGGTCGAACACGACGGCACGGTCGACTACCGCCGCGAGTATCCCGAGGGCGAGCTGTACGCCCACATCGTCGGCTACCAGTCGCTCAACGTCGCGCCGACCGGCCTCGAGCGCAGCTACAACGACGAGCTCGCCGGTGAGCCGATCGACCAGCGCTTCCAGTCGCTCGGCGATCTCTTCATCGAACGCGACACGACCGCGACCCTCGTCTTGTCGATCCGCGACGACGTGCAGCGGGTCGCCCAGGAGCAGCTCGGCGAGCGCCGCGGGAGCGTCGTCGCGCTCGACCCGCGAACCGGCGAGATCATCGCGCTCTGGACCTATCCGAGCTTCGACCCCAACCTCGTCGCCGATCCCGACGGTTTCGCCGCCAACGCCGCGTTCGAGGCCCTCCGGGCCGACCCCGACAGCCCGCTGCTTGCGAAGAGCTACCGCGAACTGTTCTTCCCCGGCTCGACGTTCAAGCTGGTCACGGCCACCGCCGGCGTCGACGCGGGAGGGATTAGCTCTGGAAGCCCGGTCTTCCCGGTCGTCGAGGAGTACGAGCCGATTCCGGCGGGGCTACCGATCGGCAACTTCGGTGGCAGCGAGTGCGGCGGCGATCTCGTCGAGATCCTCCGCGTGTCGTGCAACACGGCGTTCTCGGAGATGGGTGCGGAGTGGGTGGGCCCCGACGGGATGATCGACGCGGCGGAGGCGTTCGGCTTCAACAGCGACATCGGGATCGACCTCCCCGGCGCGGCCGACTCGCGCTTCCCGACCGACTACGGCGACCCGTTGGCCGACGTCGACTTCTACCGAGCACCCGACGAGCCCGACACGGACGGCACCGACACCGATGAGGAGGACGGCGACGCGGTCGATGGTCCGATCCTGCCGAACGGCGACGTGACCATCTATGAGGACTCCGCCCGGTTGGCCCAGGCCTCGATCGGGCAGAACGACGTCGCTGCCACACCGCTGCAGATGGCACAGGTCGCGGCGGCGATCGCAAACGACGGACGGATCATGACCCCTCACGTCGTGACCGAGCTGCGCGCCGCCGACGGGAGCCTGTACGACGTCGTCGAACCCGAGATCTGGCGGGTGGCGACCAGCCCTGCCACCGCAGCGGTGCTGCGCGACGCCATGCGGGTGGTCGCCGAAGACGGCACGGCCCGCAACCTCCTCGTCGACGGCCTCGTCGTCGGCGGCAAGACCGGCACTGCCCAGCTCGGCACCGACCCGCCCAACTCCCACGCCTGGATCGTCGGCTACGCGGGCCGTCCCGACGAGGCCCCATCCCTCGCGTTCGCGGTGATCGTCGAGGCCCAGGAAGGCACGAGCGAGCAGACCGGTGGCCGCGTCGCGGCGCCGATCGCCCGGGCCGTCATCGAAACGGTGTTCAACGGATGAGCGAACGATTCGGTCCGTGCATCGTGGCGTTCGTCATCGAACGGTAAACTCGTCCCTCATGTCCGAGCAGGGGCCCACCGTTTTCAACGGCCGATACGAACTGCTGCGCCACATCGCCCGCGGCGGTATGGCCGACGTGTATCTGGCGCGCGATGAGCTCCTCGGGCGCGAGGTCGCGCTCAAGGTGCTGTTCCCCGAGTTCGCCAACGATCCGAACTTCGTCGAGCGTTTCCGTCGTGAGGCGCAGGCGGCCGCCAACCTCAACCACCCCAACATCGTGGGCATCTACGACTGGGGTCAGGAGCGCGGCACCTACTACATCGTGATGGAGCACGTGTCGGGCCGTTCGATGTCCGACGTGCTGCGCAGCACCGGGCCGCTCAACGCCGACCGGGCCGCCGAGATCGCGGCCGATGTGGCCGGCGCCCTCTCGACCGCTCACGCCGCGGGGCTCGTGCACCGCGACATCAAGCTCGGCAACATCCTCGTCTCCGACGCCGGCGACGTGAAGGTCGCCGACTTCGGCATCGCCACCGCCCTCGTCAGCGGCGGCGAGGCCGCGCTCACCCAGCACGGCTCGGTGATGGGCACCGCCACCTACTTCTCGCCCGAGCAGGCGCAGGGCAAGGCCCTCGACGGCCGCTCCGACCTCTACTCGCTCGGCGTGGTGCTCTACGAGATGCTCGCCGGCGTGCCGCCGTTCCAGGCCGAGACCCCGGTCGCGGTCGCCTACAAGCACGTGCAGGAGCGCCCCGACGCGCTGACCGACCGAGGGGTCCAGGTCGCGCCGTCGTTGCAGGCGATCACCATGAAGCTGCTGGCCAAGAACCCGGCCAACCGCTACCCGACCGCCGACGATCTCCGCAACGATCTGCGCCGCTACCTCGCCGGCGCCCA
>CAZEML010000244.1:0-5308 GCA_964513285.1 uncultured Candidatus Nemicrothrix sp. | reverse complement strand
CCCGCCTCCCCGAGGCCGACCGCGATCCGCAATCGCCGGTCGCGGCCGGCGCGCAGCGGGTCCTGGGCTTGTTGTTCCGGGATGCCGATCTCGCCGGCCGGATCGAGATGCTGCCCGAGGTCCCCGAGACCTGGTTCGGGCAGCCGATCGACGTGCGCGGGATGGCGACCGGCCTCGGGACGCTGTCGTTCAGCGTCCGATGGCATGGCGAACGCCCCGCCGTTCTGTGGGAACGCACGGGCGGACCCGACGATGCCGAGCTGGTCTGCCCCGGGCTCGACCCGTCGTGGTCGACCACCGAACGTTCGGGCGAAGCGCTGCTGGCGGCCCCGTGAGCCGGAGCACCGCGCCGCAGCTGCGAGGGTCGCTCAAGAAGAAGGCGCCCGGACTGCGCGTCGAGCGTGAGCTCTGGGAGAGCGGCACCGAGATCGTGGCCGGGATCGACGAGGTCGGCCGCGGCGCGTGGGCCGGGCCGCTCACCCTCGCCGCGGTCGTGGTGCCGCGCGAGCGGCGGCTCTACAAGGTCCGCGACTCCAAGATGCTCACCGCAGCCGAGCGCGAGGTCATGCACGACCGGGTCCTCGAGTGGGCCGAGCACGTCAGCGTCGCCCACGCCACGCAAGCGGAGTGCGACGAGCTCGGGATGTCGGCCGCGCAGAAGCTGGCCGCCCAACGGGCGCTCGCCGGGCTCGGCGTGCCGGTCGGCCACGTGCTCGTCGACGGCAACTGGGACTTCGTGGAGACGGTCCCCACCACGACCCTGGTGAAGGGCGACGCGGTGTCGTTGTCGATCGCCGCCGCGTCGATCGTGGCCAAAGTCACCCGCGATCGGTTGATGGCGCGGTGGCACGACACCTTCCCGGCCTACGCGTTCGCCGGCAACAAGGGCTACCCGTGCCCTCGCCACAAGGCGGCCCTCGCCGGGTTCGGCCCATCGGCGATTCATCGTCGACGATGGGCGTTCATGGACGATCTGCGCTGGACCGGCCAGCCCCGCATCGACGACACCTCGGTCGAGCCGCAACTGGAGCTGTTCGGATGACCGACGCACCGACCGTCACCAGCCCCGGCGTCGGGCTGATCGCCCGCCTGCGGGCCTGGCCTGCGCTCGGAGCGTTGGTGGGTTGGACGATCTTCCTGTGGTCGTCTCGGCTCCGGAACGTGCTCGGCAACGACGAGCTCGACGACTGGGGTGTGACGTGGCGGGTGGCCGTCGTCGTCGTGTTCGTCGTGCTCGCCGTGCTGGCGGCGACCGGCCGGGCGATCCCGGTGTTGGTGTGGTGGACGGTCGGCTACTGGCTGGTGCGGGGCGGGGGAATCCTGCTCGACGACCACGACGCCGGCTTCAAGGCGATCCACACCGCACTAATGGTCGTGTCGATCAGCGCGGCCATGTGGGTCTGGCGCACACGGACTCGCTAACCTTCGGATCGTTATGGGACAGCCGGTCACCCTCATCAAGACGTCGTCGCCCCGTCCGGGCATCGTGCGGTTCGAACTCAACCGCAGCCTCACCGGAATGGGTCATGTGCGCTACGAGGCCGGTGACGAGATCGTCGCCGACGACCCGGCCGCGGAGCTCGCAGGTCGGCTGTTCGAGGCCGGCGGGGTCGAAGCCGTGCACATCTACGGCTCGATGGTCACCGTGACCCTCGCGTCGACCGATGTCGGCGATCTCGAGACCGTTATCGGCGGGCTGTACACCTACTACCTCCCCGGCGTGGAGATCCCCTCTGATGAGGAACTCATCGCCATGGTCGAGTAGCGCGAACCGAACTCAGCCGGCCCAGCGACGAATCCAGGCGTGCATCGCGATGCCCGCGGCCACGCCTGCGTTGATGCTGCGGGTCGAGCCGAACTGAGCGATCGAACACACCTGCGTCGCGGCTGCGTGCGCGTCGGGTGACAGCCCGGGGCCTTCCTGGCCGAACAGCAGCACGCAGGCCTCTGGGATTTCGGTCGTCTCGAGCGGCACGGATCCGGGCAGGTTGTCGATCCCGACGATCGGCAACCCGGCCGCGTTCGCCCAGTCGGTGAGGTCGGCGATCGTCTCGTGATGACGGACGTGTTGGTAGACGTCGGTCATCATCGCCCCGCGACGGTTCCACTTGCGCTTGCCGACGATGTGCACCTCCGCGGCGAGGAAGGCGTTGGCGGTGCGTACGACGGTGCCGATGTTGCGGTCGTGCTCCCAGTTCTCGATCGCCACGTGGAACGGGTGACGCTGCGGGTCGAGGTCGGCGACGATCGCCTCGACGGTCCAGTAGCGGTAGCGGTCGAGTACGTTGCGCCGGTCGCCGTCGGCCAACAGCGCAGGGTCGAGACGAGGGTCGTCGGGCCAGGGTTCGGGGTGGGGGCCGACGCCGACCTGCGGGCTTGGGCCGCCCGGCTCGGCCGGCTCGCTCATCGAAGTCCGGGACCTCGGCCCCGCCGACCTCGGCCGCGAGCCGGGCGGGCGTCGGGGTCGCGGAGGTCGTTGTCGCCAGGGATCTGGTGGTAGTGGTCGGTCCAGGCGGAGCCGTTCCAGTACCGAAGGGTCGCCGGCCTGCCCGACGGGTCCGCGTACCAGCCGGCGTGCGCGTGATCGGGGTCGCCGTCGTCCTCGGCGACTTCGCCGGCGCCGGCGAAGATCGCGTCGAGGTCGACCGACGATGCCGCAGCGCCCTGGACGAGCGACCGGTGTCCCGGAGTCTCGACCGCGGCGGCGATCGACTCGGGATGGTTGCGGTCGTCCTGCATCGTGCGCAGCGCTTCGGAGACGACCGGGTCGGGCCCCTCGTAGGGCGGAAGTCCCTCCATCTCGCGGAGCAGGTTGATGCGTTCGGCGAGTGGCGGGTGGGTCGAGAACATGTCGTTGAACCGTCGACCGCGGTCGTCGGTCTCGTGGTCGTCGGGTGACTCGATCCAGAGGTGGGAGGTCGCGTGCGAGGTGCGCTTGAGCACGGTGATGTCGGCGTCGAGCTTCTCGAGTGCGGAGCGAATACCGCCGGGGTAGCGGGTGATCTCGACCGCGGTGGCGTCGGCCAACGACTCTCGGCTCCGGGACACGGCCGCCTTCAACAGTGCGGCGGCGAGGGGAGCGAGCACGGCGACGAACACCATCGCGCCGATGACCAGGAGGGCCTGAGCGCCGCCGGCGTTGCTGTCGTTGCTTCGGCGGCGATGTGACGCGCCACCACCGGTGAGCGCACCCCAGTAGAGCATCCGGAAGAAGAGGTCGGAGATGATCGCGATGGCGCCGGCGGTGCCGACCGCCACGGTCATCACGAGGATGTCGCCGTTGCGGATGTGGGCGACCTCGTGGGCGATGACGCCTTCGAGTTCGGCCCGGTTCATCTTGTCCATCAGCCCGGTGGTGACGGCGACGGCGGCGTTGTCGACGTTGCGGCCGGTCGCGAAGGCGTTCGGCGACGGGTCGTGCACGACGTAGACCTTCGGCTTGGGGATGCCGGCGGCGATCGAGACCTCTTCGACGAGGTTGTGGAGCCGGCCGAACTCCTCGCGAGGTGCCGGCTGGGCTCGGGTCGAGCTGATGGCGAGCGAGGCGGAGGACCAGTACGAGCTGAAGGCGATGCCGAAGGAGATGATCACGGCGAAGACGATGGCGACGAGCCCGCCGCCGAGGGCGATGCTCACGGCCACGCCGACCAGGGCGAGGAGGACGAAGAAGCAGATCATCAGCACCCAGGTGCGCCGTCGGTTCTGCGCGATCAGGTCGTAGAAGTCGGGGCGCTCGCCAGCCATGCCGCCACGGTACCGGTGTGGTCGTCCGCCGATTCGTCATCCCCCGATTCGTCATGACCCGATTCTGGGAATAACCGATCTGGTAAGTAGGGTTTAGGAACCCGACGTCCCCCGATTGCGCTCGAGGAACCATGAAGCCCGGCAACACCCCGCTCGTCGAACTCCGCGCCATGGCCCCGGCCGGTACCCGACTGTTCGCGAAGCTCGAATGGCACAACCCGACCGGTTCGGTGAAGGACCGGCCGGCCTGGCACATGTTCCACGAGGACAAGCGGCTCGGGAAGCTCCGCGACGGGATGCCGCTCATCGAGGCGACCTCGGGCAACACGGGGATCGGGCTCGCTCGCGTGGCCCTCCTCGAAGGGCACTCGATCTCGATCTGCCTGCCGACGAACGCGTCGGAGGAACGCCGTCAGCTGTTGCGGGCGTACGGCGCGGATCTGATCGATGTCGAGGGCGGGCCCAACGACGCGATCGCCCATGCCCGTGGACTCGTCGCGCAGGGCGAGGGGCACATGTGTTATCAGTACGGCAACGAGGCCAATCCCGCCGCCCATGAGTTCGGCACCTCCCTCGAGATCGTGCGCGACTGGCCGCTCGAAGCGCCTCCGGACCACTTCCTGTGCGCCTACGGCACCGGCGGCACGATCACCGGCAACAGCCGTGGCCTGCGCACCCACTACCCCGACATCGCGGTGCACTCGGTCGAGGAGGATCTCGCCGACACGATCGGCGGGATGCGCAACCAGGAGGATCCGTTCCAGCCCCCGGTCGCCGACTTCGGGCTGGTCAAGGACCGCTACGTCATCACCCGCACCGCCGCGGAGGCGAAGGTGCAGGAGACGATGAACCAGGAAGGTCACTTCGTCGGCACCTCGTCGGGCGCGGTGATCGACGCCGCCCAACAGGAGCTCTCCAAGCACGGCGGGACCGCGGTCGTGATCCTCCCCGACGCCGGCTGGAAGTACCTCTCGGGCAACCCCTGGCAGTAGCCGCCGAAGGCGGCCGCCCGAGGCGCCTTGGTTAGGGTGATCGCCACATGGACGCTGCGATCGCGATCTACGCCTCGGCGGCCGTTCTGCTCGTGATCGCCGGCGCCGTCAAGCTGGCCCGACCCGCGACGACGGCGGCACTGCTCGACGAGCTGGGCGCGCCCGCGGTCGGGCCGATCGACGGCGTCCGCCTCACGGTCTTGCTGGGTGTGGCCGAGATCGGACTCGGCGTCGCGGCGCTGGTGGCGGAGCTCGCGGCGATCGCGTTGCTGGTCGGCCTGTTGTACGCCGGGTTCGCACTGACGGTGCTGCGGGCGATGCGGCTCGGCGCCGGCTCGTGTGGGTGTTTCGGTCGCGTCGATGCCCCGCCGTCGTGGTGGCACGTCGTCGGCAACGTCGTACTCGCCGCGTGTGCCTTCGTCGCCGCGACCGGTCGATCACCCCTGGAGGTGATGGACGGACAGCCGGCCGGCGGGGTCGGGTTCGTGGCGATCGTCGGCGTGCTCGCCGGGCTGGAACTGGTCGTGTTCACCTCGTTGCCCGCCGCGATGGAGGCTCGTCGGCCGGCTCGG
>CAZEML010000243.1:0-5322 GCA_964513285.1 uncultured Candidatus Nemicrothrix sp. | reverse complement strand
TCCGGCGGTCGAGACCACGCGTTGGCGTGCCTGTTGGCGTTGAACGGGCTGCGGATCTCTGAGGCGCTCGGTGCTGACATCGACAACCTCGACGTCAACCGAGGCCACCGCACCCTGTTCATTCACCGCAAAGGCAACAAGACCGCGACCATCCCGTTGTCGCCGCGAACGGCGCGGGCGCTCGATCTCTACATCGGCGAACGAGAGACCGGGCCGATCTTCTTGAACCACGACGGCACCCGACGCCTCGACCGCCACGCCTCCGCCCGTATCGTTCGGCGCCTCGCCAAACGGGCCGGGATCGACAAACGCATCTCCCCGCACTCGCTGCGACACTCCTTCATCACCGCCGCCCTCGACGCAGGCGTGCCTCTCAGAGACGTCCAAGAAGCCGCCTCCCACGCCGACCCGAGAACAACCATGCGCTACGACCGCGGCCGAGGATCCCTCGACCGCCACCCCACCTACATCGTCTCAACTTTCGTCGCCGGCGCAAGCCGCTAAACACCGGGCGTTCGTCGGCCGCACCTTGGCGGAGGCCGGCGACCCGCTCGGTTAGTGCCGGTGGTGGGCGGGTCGACGAGGGCGTTGACCGGTACCGGTGGTGACTGAGCGCGCTGCCCGTGGGCTGGTATCGTCCTCTGCTGCAGGCGGTGATCAGATCCTCGGCGGGTTCAGGTGCTGACCATTCTCATCCACGACGAGCTCCACTCAGACGTTGGCCGTCCGCTTCTGGACGGGCTGACTGCGCTCGGACTTAGAGCCACTGGCTGGGACACGAGGTCCGGGCTACCGATGGGTGCAAGCGCACTGGCGTCCACTCCCGACGGTATCGAGGACCTCTGCCGCGATGCTGACTACTCCGCGATCGCTCTGATTGCCGTTGCGGAGTCCGTCGATCCAGCCCAGACCCGCGCTCTCATCCGGCAGGGAGCTGCGGGAGTCGTGCTCTTCTCGGAGGCGCAGCCGATACCTGCCGTCGTGGCGGTCGTTGCTGCGGCGACTGGCAGTAGCACGGTCGTGCCGCGAGCTCACGCGGCCAGGATCGCCAGCCAACTCGATGCTGAGTCCGCGGGTCCTGACCGACGAGGAGCGGACGTTTCTCGGGCTCGCGGCAACCCCCAGCATCGAAGCCGCAGGCCGGACTGCGGGTCTTTCGCGCCGACAAGCCCAACGCAGGTTTCGACAGCTCTGTGAAGGCCTAGGACTCCCGAGTCGACTCCATGCAAGCGTCGCCGCAGGCCGTTGGGGGCTAGTGGACTTGACCGGTGAGCCGCCGCCCGTTGGATCTCGGGGATCTGGGCCCGACAGTCCCGCCAGGATGGCGAGCGTGGTGCCAAAAGCACGTGACGTGGCGTTGAAGTGCCATCGCGGCGGTCGGATGATCAACAAGAGGCGTTCAACGGACGTCTTGATCGGGAGGCGGGCGGCGGCGGTCGCGGATGAACCCGGTGTCTCGAAACGAAAGGATTCCAATCGATGAACACCGCTATCAAGAACAGGCCTGCGCCGAGCACGCCTACACATGAGTCCAAGCGTCGTCGCCGAGGGACATGGGCGGCGTTGATGATCGCCGCGCTATTCGCCGCGACACTCGCCGCCGTCAGCGCCCCCGCAGCGGCCAACTGGTCCGGCGCGTCGGGCAACACAGGATGCTCCGGCGGCGTGAACATGACCGACAACAAGGACCTCTACTACTACCGGTCGAGCCTTACGTCCTACATGTACAGCGCCGTGGCCCACGCCCTGAACAACGAGGTAGCCCCCACCGACATCGTGGTGAAGCCAGAGGAGTCGTCAGCAGGCAGCGGGACCGACATCGTCTACTACGATGCCGACTTCAGCACCTGGTGCGGCAAGGACTGGCACCCGGACGACCCCAGCGACGCTGGAACAGCATATGTCTGGGGCAACTCGAGCTGCGAGACGCTCAGCGGGTCGAAGTGCGACCGGAACGACATCCGGTTCGACACGAGCTACTGGGGGTCCGCGTCCACGAACGCCCGCCGGAAGGTGGCATGCCACGAAACCGGCCACGCACTCGGCCTCACCCATCGATCAGGAAGCTGCATGGTCACCGGTTCGACATGGAACACATTCTTCTCGAGCCATGACGAAAACCACCTCGACAGCAACTACTAGGAGCGACACATGATCACCTACCGCATCCGGCTACTCGTTCTCCTTGCCTCCGCGGCGGCACTGGTCGCCTCCTCGTGCTCAGCAGCAGAAGGCGGGGACGACATCGAGCTCTCTGTATGGGAACTCATCCGCGACTCCAACGAAGGCTTCGACCGAGCCGAGCCGATCTATCAGACGGTCGCGGAGGCCATGCCGAATCGGCTGTTCTCCATCGATGGCGCTGAGCCTCACGCTGTGGCAGACCTCTTCGTAGCGGGACCCGTCGTACGAGTCGAAGAAGGCGTCGGCCTCAACTGGACCGTCGACGAAGAGACCAACACCGAGTATCGCCATGTCCTGCCCTTCAACGACCCATCGGCCATGGTCAACACGGTCCACGTCACGGTCAAAGCTGACCGGGTCATCACAGACGGACTCGTCCCGGCGCCTCACGAAGAGGTCACCTTCGGACTGTCCTTCCCCGGCCGATTCAAACTCGAGTCACTCCGCGAGGAACTCCTCGCTGAGCCGGCGCTCGCCGTGCTGCTCTACGAGCCATCGCCCTTTGACTACGAGCCCGGCCTATGGGGCGTGCTCGAGGACGGCGGCCTCGTCGGGACCGTAGACGCTGACGGACTCGTGACTTTCCCAGCGAGAACCGTCGGCCTGCCCGGCGATACCCACGGAGACGAGCCCGAGCAGGACTCTCAGCTCCCACATGCCGAGCCGCTCGCCGACCTGGAGCGGACTCCCGACGGAGGGCCCATCTCCGTTTCGTCGAACAGCGAAGGCGGCTGGACTCGCGACTAGAGCCCACGCCCGCCGGGACTGAAGACCAGGGGTGGACCAGCGAACCCAACGCAGGTCCACCCCTGCGTCGCGGCATGAGCCCGCCTCCTGGACTTCTCCTCGACGCAGCGCTCCGCAGGCCCTGGCACGGGCGTCGCTCTTGCGGGGCTCCGCCGTCCGCTCGGTATCGGCACGTATGGGTGCTACCGCCGGTCGTTCAGTTGCCCGTATGGCCGGTCAACGCCAGGTGGTTGTCGATGCCGCGGACGCGGTCTTGTTCGCGGTGGTTGACGTAGAGCACGGTCGTCTCGCTGCCCCGACAGATGCGTTCGACGAGGGCGAGCACGAGCTGGCGGTTCATGTCGTCGAGGCCGAGGCAGGGTTCGTCGAGGATCAGCAGCGGCGGGTGCTTCACCATCGCCCGGGCGATGAGCACCAGGCGCTGATCGCCATACGACAGCCGGTTGAAGGGCTCGTCGGCTCGGTCTGACATGCCGAGGAGCGCGAGCCACTCGTCGGCGATCGCCTTCTCGGTGTCGCTGCTCTTCGTGTACAGCCCGATGCTGTCGTAGAAGCCGGAGATGATGACGTTCCGCAGCCCGGTGCTCACCGTGTACTCCCACTGGAGGGCGGTCGAGACGTAGCCGATGAACTGCTTGATCTCCCAGATGCTCTCGCCGGTGCCGCGCTGATACCCGAAGACGTTGATGTCGTTGACGTAGCACTGCGGGTGATCGCCGGTGATCAGCTGCAGGAGACAGGTCTTGCCGCTGCCGTTGGGCCCGCTCAGCTGCCAGCTCTGGTTCGGTTCGATCGTCCAGTCGAGGCCCTCGAAGACCAGGTTCTCGGAGTAGCGGACGGTCGCACCCGTGAGTCGGACGAGCGGCACCTCGGGATCGAGCGCCGGGAGTTGGGCGGCCGGGTCGGCCGCGGGGATCTCGAGGTCGCTCGTCTTGAGGTGGAGCAGTTGGTAGAGCTCGGCGTAGGCCTGCTCGTCCGCACGCTCGACACACAGCGACAGGTGGCCGTCGTCGACGTAGGCGACGTGGGTGATGAAGTCGGGGCACTCATCGAAGCGGTTGAGCACGATCACCATCGGCGTCGTCCCGGCGAGCTCACTCAGGTGGCCCTGAAGCCAGGTCAGCGAATCGTGATCGAGTCCGTCGAAGGGTTCGTCGAGCACGAGCAGGTCCGCCCGGCTGGTGAGCGCCCGGATGAGCATGACCTTGCGGGTCTCGCCGGTCGAGAGCTTGCGGAAGGAACGCCCCATCAGCGACCGCAGGCCCAGCGTGTCGACCAGGGTCTGGGCCAGCTCGAGGTCCTCGCAGCCGTCCTCGATGATCTCGGCGACCGGCGTGCCCTCCGAGATCACGTCGAGGATGTCAGCGTCGTCCTTACGCCGCTCGGCCGCGATCAGCTCGGCCTGCCGCTCGTACGACACGAGCGCGACTCGATCGGGAACCCCCGAGAGGGTTCCCGACAGGTGATCGCCATCGCCGGCGAGCACGGCCGCGAGAGCCGACTTGCCGGAACCGTTGGCGCCGGTGACCAGCCAGTGCTGACCCGGCTGGATCGTCCAGTCGACGTCGTGGAGCTGAAAGCGCTCGTCGAAGTCGACCGACAGCGCGTCCAGGCGGATCATGCGAGCGCGATCAGACGATGCGCTTCATGTCGGCCATGTGGCCGCGGAGCACGCTGCCGATGGCCTCGACCGGGTGGCTGCGGATCGCCTCGTTGACCTCGATGAGGCGGGCGTTGTCGACACCCGTGTCGGCCACCGCGAGGCCACGGCCGATGTCGGCGGCGGTGATGCCGGTCATGAAGTCGGCGAGCAGCGGCACACACGCGTGGTTGTACAGGTAGCAGCCGTACTCGGCGGTGTCGGAGATGGTGGCGTTCATCTCGTAGAGCTTCTTGCGAGCGATCGTGTTGGCGATCAGCGGCGTCTCGTGCAGCGACTCGTAGTACGCCGACTCGGCGATGATGCCGGCGGCGGTCATCGTCTCGAAGGCGAGCTCCACGCCGGCCTTCACCATGGCGACCATGAGGATGCCGTTGTCGAAGTACTCCTGCTCGGAGATCTCCATGTCGCCCGCTTCGGTCTTCTCGAACGCGGTCTCGGCGGTGTCGGCGCGCCAGCCGAGCAGCTTGGCGTCGTCGTCGGCCCAGTCGGCCATCATCCCGGAGGAGAAGGCGCCGGTCATGATGTCGTCCTGGTGCTTCTGGTAGAGCGGACGCATGATGTCCTTCATCTCTTCGGAGAGCTCGAAGGCGCGGATCTTCGCCGGGTTCGACAGGCGATCCATCATGTTGGTGACGCCGCCGTACTTGAGCGCCTCGGTCACCGTCTCCCAGCCGTACTGGATGAGCTTCGAGGCGTAGGCCGGGTCGACGCCCTCTTCGACCATCTTG
>CAZEML010000242.1:0-5520 GCA_964513285.1 uncultured Candidatus Nemicrothrix sp. | reverse complement strand
CAAACGATGAGGATCGGCCCGGCCGGTCAGCGGGCGAAAACCACAAACGGCGCCCGGTGGGCGCCGTTTGGTTGGCTCGGGGAGGAGGACTTGAACCCCCAATGTCTGGACCAGAACCAGATGTGTTACCAATTACACCATCCCCGAAGGATGTGCCCGAAGGCCTGGAGAAGGGTAGCGGGATCAGCTTCGGCCGACACTGCTCTCAGCCGACACTTCCGAGCCAGTTGTCGACCCGCCGGTAGCCCAGGATCCGCCCCAGGCTCACCGCCGCGGTCTCCCGGAGGAGCTGACGGATCGAGGAGCTCCCGTCGGTCGACGAGACCGTCGCATCCAGCCCGACCTCGTCGGCGATCTGGGTGAGCCGGAGCGCGTGGTACGGGTCCGACACGAGGATCACCGAGTCGAGGTCGAGCAGCCGAAGCTGGCGAGCGGTCGCCGCGAGCTGCTCCCACGAGGACGCCCCGTCGGTGATGACGAGCAACGCCTCGTCGGGGATGCCAGCGTCGCGCAGGTAGCGGTAGCCGGCGAACCCCTCGGTGAACCGATCGCCGGGCAGGTTCGAGCCGGTCGTGACGACGATCGGGGCCAGGCCGTCGCGCCACAGCTGCTCGGCGTGATCGAGCCGGCCTGCCAGCACCGGTGACGGCTCGCCGTCGTACTGGGCCGCGCCGAGCACGACGATCGCGTCGGCGGCTTCACGGTCATCGGCTCCGGAGGCGACGAGAACCTGCACGAAGTTGACGGCGACGTAGAGCCCGCCGAGAGCGACGACGATGACCGCGGTTCGACGTGACCAGATTCGGTCGACGACGCGCCGCAGTCGAGCGTCCATGTCAGTCGAGCCGCTCCCGGGCGGCTCGGAGCCGGGCGAGACATTCGTCGCGGCCGAGCAGGGTCATCGCCTGCCAGAGCGGGATACCCGCTCCCCCACCGGTCAGGGCGACCCGGACGGGTGCCTGCGACATCACGCGGGCGTCGAGTTCCTCGGTGAGCGCGTTGCCGACGCCCATCACCGCCGCTTCGATGCGCTCGGCGTCGTCGAACGGATCGTCGCTGAGGGCGGCGATGACGTCGTCGAGTACCCGATCCGCGGCCCGGCCCTTCACCATCGCCTTGGTCCAGGACTTCTCGTCGTATTCGGCCGGGCGGGCGAACAGCCAGGTCAGCCAGCCGGCCGCCTCGTCGAGGGTGGAGATCCGCTGCTGCACCTCCGGCGCGAGAGCTTCGACCACGGCCGAGTCGAAGGCATCGGCTTCCCAACCCACGCCCTCGCCGGACAACCACGGCTCGGTCGCCGCGACGAACTCGGCGGGCGACAGCGCCTTGATGTACTCGCCGTTGATGTGCCCGAGCTTCCGGAGGTCGAGCATCGCGGCCGACTTGTTGACCGTCTCGAGCGAGAACAGGTCGACGATCTCGCCGATCGGGCGTACCTCGACCTCGTCGGGCGGGCCCCAGCCGAGCAGGGCGAGCGCGTTCAACAGCGCGGCAGGGAGGTAGCCCTCGTCGCGGAAGGAGGCCAGCGACACGGAGTCGCGTCGCTTCGAGAGCTTCTTGCCCTGCTCGTTCACGAGCAGCGGAAGGTGGGCGTAGGTCGGCTTCTCGCCGTAGCCCAACGCGTCCCAGAGGAGCATCACCTTCGGCGCGGTGTTGAGGAGGTCCTCGCCGCGGATCACGTGGGTGATGCCCATGTCGTGATCGTCGACCGCGTTCGCGATCAAGAAGACCGGACTGCCGTCGCCGCGGCGGATCACGAAGTCCTCGATCGTCTCGTGCGCGACCTCGACCCGACCCCGGATGACGTCGTCGATGACCGTCATGCCCTCGTCGGGCGCCCGGAAACGAACGACGACACCTGGCCCGTCCTCGACCTCGCGGTCGCGGGACCACCCGTGGTAGCCGCCCTTGAGGCCAGCCTCTTCGTTGAGCGCCTCGATCTGCTCGGCGCTGAGGTCGCAGTAGTAGGCGTGCCCGGAGTCGAGCAGCTGCTGCACCGCGGCCACGTGCTGATCGACGCGCTCGGACTGGAAGTACGGCCCCTCGTCCCAGTCGAGACCGAGCCAGGTCAGCGGCTCGGTGATGGCGTCGATGAACTCCTGGGTGGTCTTCTCCGCATTGGTGTCTTCGACCCGGAGGACGAAGGTACCGCCGGTGTTGCGGGCGTACAGCCAGTTGAACAGCGCCGACCGAGCACTGCCGACGTGCAGGAAACCGGTCGGGGCGGGAGCGAAACGGACGCGGGGAGCACTCACGAAGGCGAGGCTACCGGGGCACGCCGACCCCGCAGATGTCGCCTCAGCCGTCGGTGATCGCGGCCTGCCAGTCGTTCTGCACGGCGACCCGAGCCGAGGCGGTGGGCTGACGCAGCCACCCCTCGTCGACCCGATCGGCGATCTCGCGCGCCGCGAAGTAGTGCACCGTCGTGTGGTGCACCTCGGCGAACAGCTCCTTGCGCAGCGCGACGAGCTCGTCGGGCGCCTCGCCCAGGAAGCCGTAGGCGAGCAGGCCGAGCTCGACGTCGTCGCGCACCGGGGCCCGACCGAAGAGCGACGCGCGGCGAAGGCCAACGGCCACCGCGCCCTCCAGTGCGTCGGCGGCGTGCTCGCCGGCCGTGAGCACGAGGTCGTCCTTGAAGGCACCGGTGAGCTTCAGGACATAGCCCTGATCCGGACCCTGGTTTCCGAGGGCACGACCGGTCGGATGCGGGGCCCCGATGGTCTCGCCCGGGCGCTCGGCCCGCCACGAGTCACCACGACGCGGTGGCGACTGGTAGTGCTTGGACTGGGTCGGATCGGTGGGCACACGAGACGGAGCTGCCATGCCCCAGAGCGTAGCCAGATCGCCTCGACCATCGAAGCCACGCGATGATCGAGCCATGACCGGTCCTGCGCCGCTCGCCGGCATCCGTGTGCTCGACGACACCGACCTGCGGGGAGCGCTGTGTGCTCGCCTGCTCGCCGATCTCGGCGCCGACGTGGTGCGGGTCCGGCACGTCGACGACGACGGGTCTGCCCGCGACCGCTTCCGCAACGCCCGGAAGCGGCTGGCCGACGGCGATCCGGTCGACCTCGGCGATGTCGACATCTATGTCGAGAACCACGGGCCGACGGCTGGGCTCGACCGAGATGCACTCGCCGCGACGCACCCTCACCTCATCCATGTCGCGCTGACCGATCTCGGCCTCACGGGTGAACGTGCGCACTGGCACCTCGAGCCGCTCCCCGCCCTCGCCGCCTCCGGGGGACTGCACGCGGCGGGCTTCCCGCACCTCCCGCCGACATCGATCCCGGGCTACCTCGCCCACGACTGCGCATCGGTCCACGGTGCGCTCGGCGCGGTGGCCGCGGTGCTCGAACGATCGCGCACCGGCCATGGTCAGCGGATCGAGGTCAGCGCGCAGGAGGCCGCGCTCGGCGGCCTCGTCCCGTGGACGGTGATCGTTCCCGACTATCTCGACGTCAACCCGTTCCTCCCCGTCGAGGGAACGCGGGGAGCCGATGGCCTCTACTACGTGCTGCCGTGTGCGGATGGCTACGTCCGGACCGTGCTGGCGTCGGGTCGAGACTGGGATCTCTTCGTCGAACTGCTCGGCACGCCCGAGGAACTCGCCGGGCCGGAATGGAAGCAGCTCGCCCATCGCGGCATGAACACGCCGCTGATCCGTGAGGTGGCGGCTCGCCAGTTCGCCGACCGCACCCGAGCCGAGCTATACGCCGCGGCCGAGCCGCTCGGGATTCCCCTCGGCATGGTCCAGACCCCGCTCGAGTACGTCGCCCATCCCCAGACCGACGCCCGACAGCCGTTCACCGACGGGATCGCCCACTCGGTGTGGAATCTCTCCGCCACGCCGTCACCCCCGCTCGGTCCGGCGCCGGAGGCCGAGCGACGGGCGTTCCCCACCCCGAGCGACGCACCGGCGACGCTCCCGCTCGACGGCGTACGGATCGTGGAGTTCGGGGTCGCCGCCGTGGTGCCCGAGTGTCTCTGGATGCTCAGCGAGCTGGGCGCGGAGGTCGTGAAGGTCGAATCGGCCGACAAGATGGACAACCTTCGGTTCATGGGGCTCGGCGACCCGAACAAGGCGTTCGGGTTCAACGCCGAAGCCCGCGGCCGCGCCGGCGTGACCCTCGATCTCACCAACCCCGAGGGGCGACGCCTCGCCCGTGAGCTCTGCCTGTCGGCCGACATCGTCGCCGAGAACAACCGCGGCGGGATGATGGCCAAACTCGGTCTCGACCACGACGACCTGCGGGCCGAGAAGCCCGAGCTGATCTATGTGGCGTCGCAGGGCTACGGCCGGGGCGGCCCGATGGGCGACAAGAAGGCCTACGGTCCGCTCAACGCGGCCTTCGCCGGGATCCATCTGTTGTGGAGCCACCCCGACGGGCCGTACCCGTCCGGCACCGCGCTCAACCACCCCGATCACATCGCCGGCAAACTGCTCGCCACCGCCGTACTGGCCGCACTCGACCATCGAGAACGCACGGGCGAGGGCCAGTTCCTCGAGCTGTCGCAGGCCGAGGCCGGGGTGTACCTGCTGGGCGAGCACTACCTCGCCGCGATCGAGTCCGGCGTCGACCCAGTCAACCTCGGCAACCGGCACCCGTCCCAGAGCCCACACGGCGTGTATCCGTGTGCGGGCGACGACGACTGGATCGCGATCGCGGTCATCGACGACACGGCGTGGGCTGCACTCGAGCGGGTCGCCGGCTGGGAGATCGAACCCGGCTTGGCGAATGCCAACGACCGCATCGCCCGGGTCGACGAGGTCGACGCGCGGATGCGGGAGTGGACGAGCTCACAGGACAAGAACGAGCTCGCCGCCGCGCTGCAGGCGGTCGGGGTGTCGGCGATGCCGGTCATGGGTCCGCTCGAGCACCTGTCGGACCCGCACCTCCTCGGGCGAGCTGCGTTCGACGAGATCGAGCACCCGGCCGCCGGCCAGGAACACCACATCGCCAACCCGACCCGCTTCTCGCGCACCCCGCTGCGGACCGCGGGCCCGGCCCCGTGTCTCGGTGCGGACACCCGACGGGTCCTCAGCGAGTGGCTCGGACTCGACGATGCCGAGATCGACCGGCTGGATGCCGCCGGCGCCACCCGCTGAGACCGCGTCGAACCGTCAGTAGCCGGGAGCCAGCGCCTCGGGCTTGGCGACCAGCTCCCGGTGGGTGACGATCGCATCGACCAGGCCGTACTCGACGGCATCCTCACCTCGCACGATGTAGTCGCGCTCGATGTCGCCCGAGACCTTCTCGATCGGCTGGCCGGTGTGCTGCGCCAGCAACTCCTCGATTCGCCGCCGGCTGTAGGCCATCTCCTCCATCTGGATCGCCATGTCGGTCGCTTGCCCCTGCGCACCACCGTGCGGCTGGTGGATCAGCACCCGAGCGTTCGGGAGGATCAAGCGCCGGCCGGGTTCGCCCGCCGCGAGCAGGACCGCGCCCGCCGATGCCGCCTGCCCGACACAGATCGTCGAGACGGGCGGGCCGATGTACTGCATCGTGTCGTAGATGC
>CAZEML010000241.1:0-5629 GCA_964513285.1 uncultured Candidatus Nemicrothrix sp. | reverse complement strand
CTTCAGCGAAGCCGCCGAGGCGCTGGGCGTCACCGAGGAGGAGCTGCTCGCCCTCCTTCCGGGCCCGGGCTCGGATCTCGCCGCGGCGGCCGAGGCGCTGGGCGTGACGGTCGAGGAACTCGAGGCGGTCCTGCCGCCGCCGCCCGGCGGCTAATCGACGGATCGTCAGCGACCGAAGGACGGCCGACCCCCGGTGGTGACCGGAGGGTCGGCCGTTTCGCGTCGCTCCACTAGGTTCACGGCGTGGCCGAGCCTCATCGCACGACGATCCGAGTCCGTTTCTACGAACTCGACCCCTACAACCACGTCAACCACTCGGTGTACGTGAGCTACTTCGAGTCGGCGCGGGTCGAGCTGTTGGCGGAGGCCGGGTACTCGCTGGCGAGCATGCGCGAGAACGGGCAGTCGATCGTCGTGTCGGAGATCACCACGAAGTTCCACGCCAGCGCCGAAGAGCTCGACGAGTTGACGATCGAGACCGAAGTCCTCGACTTCAAGCGGGTCACCTCGACGTGGCGGCAACGGATCCTGCGCGGCGACGAGCTCATCTGCAGCCAGGACCTCCGAGCCGCGATGATCGACGAACGCGGGCGCCCCGCCCGCTTCAGCCCCGAGATGGTCGAGGCACTGTCGGCGTACATGGTCGACGCCTGATCGTCAGCGGTCAGGGACGAGGCGGCGTCCTCGGTCGAGATCAGACACCGAATCGGCGAAGCACGTTCGCCGTCACCCGCTGGATGTTCGCGTCGTGATCGATCCCGTACGCCCAGTCCGCAGAACCGACGTTGAAGACCTCGCCGGCCCCCTTGGCGAAGCTCGCCATGACCGCGTGGCCCTGCGCGATCCGGCCCACGCTCTCGGCGGACATGTCGCCGAAGAGTACGAGGGCCATCTCCTCGAGCTCCCCGGGTGGGCTCACGTCGTTCCACAACAGCGGCGGCGGCTCGCACACGTCGTCGGTGATCGACATGAGGCGGGCGGGTGCGGTCGCGAGCACCTGCAGGCTCTGCGGCGCGCCGTCCTCGTGGGTGGGGACAGGCCGGGCGTCGACCCACTCGAGCGCACAGCCGTCGACCTCGTAGCCGACCGCGAACGACCCCTCGCCGAGTTGCTCCCCCGGCTCGAGGATGACGCCCTCGAACGCCCAATGGTCGGGGGCATGGATCTCGTACGCGCCGCGACCGTCGGGGACCGCCCCTCCCACCCGGTGGTAGCCACCGCGGCTGAAGGTCAACCCGGTGGTGCTCGTCTCGGGGTGGGCGATCGACGGGTCGGACCACACCGTGGTGAGCTCGGCGTGGCGATCGGTACGGGCGACCGGGTCGTCACGGTGCGCTCGCCCCTTGTACGCGGTCATCTGCCCCGGGCGGTCGTAGCGCACCTGCCAGAACGCCGTGTTGCCGGAGAAGATCGCCCACCGGCCACCCCGCTCGACGAACGCGTCGGCCGCGTCGCGCATCCCGCGAGTCCAGTACTCGTTGTGGCCGACGGTGAGCAAGGTGTCGTACGGGTCGAGCAGGCCGTCGAGTTCGAGGTCGGCGTCGATCACGACGTCGAACGTGAATCCGGACCGATCCGCCCACTCGACGAAGCGCCGCTCCCAGTTCCACCATCCGCCCGAATTCGTCCAGCTCGGGATGTCGTGGGCGTGCCAGTAGTCGACCAGCCGTTGGTGGGTCGGATCACCGTCGATGTCGGTGATGCGTCCATCGAACCCGGATGGATCGACCGGGCGGCGGAGGTAGCCCCGCTCGAGCGGACGTTCGAACGAGACGTGGGTCGCTCCCGAGTAGCAGCACTTCCCGCCCCACTGGTTGTAGGCGTTGTAGGTGTTGGTCGCGAGATGCAGCACGGCGTTCGCCGTCGCGCCGGGCGGGGGCCGCAACGCGAAGAAGGCCTGGCTCGTCGACTGCGCACCGTCGACGCCCGCCGCCCGCATCGTCACCTCGTACATGCCCGATGCCCAGGAGGGGTCGGTGGGGATCTCGACGGCGACCGGCCAGCCACATCCCTCCGCCCACGCCTGGTCGGGGACGGCGTGGTCGACGGCCTCGGCCTCGCCCGTCCACGCCGGCTCATCGCTGCCCCAGCGCCGGACGTCGACCATGAACCGGCCGCTGCGGCTCGCGGCGCGCAACCCGATCGACGAGCCGGCCTCCGCCGACAGCGGCGTGCAGTAACCCTCGGTGTCGGGCCAACGGGTGAAGAGGCGTTCGCTCGGATGGCTCATTCGCCGAGGTCGTCCACGAAGTCGGCGAACGACTCGTTGGACTCGGAGAAGTCGCTCACGACCCGCACCTTCTCATCGGTGCCGCGGAGCGCCGCGAGCGGATCCTGCTGGTCGCCGACGTAGCCCAACGCGAACGCACCCTGCTGGTAGCCCATCAGCTTGAGCAGGTCGTCGTCGAGGGTGCGGGCGATCTCGGGGGGACAGGCGAGGAACTGGTTCTCCTCTTGGCGGACCCAACCGACCGCGTAGGTGATGTTCACCCCCTGGCGCGCCGCGTCGCTGGTGTTCGCGCCTCCGCCGTGGAGGACCTTGCCGTCGTAGAAGAGCACCGAGCCCCGCGGCATCTCGGCTTGGATCTCTTCGATCGACGCCGCCGCGGTGTCGTCCATCGCGCTCGTGCCCGGCGCGATGTGGGTGGCACCGTTGGCGGCCGTGAAGTCGGTGAGCGCCCACATCGTGTTGCACTGCACGTGGTAGTCGGCCGGGAACGGGAAGAAGTCGAACGCCATCTGATCGCGATGCGGCTTCTGCTTCGTCTCGCCCGGCTCGATCGTGATGATCTGGGTCAGGTGCAGTTGGTAGGTCGTCGCGTGGCCGAGGAAGTGGCCGACCGTGTCGAGCACGGTCGGGTGCATCACCAACTCACGGGCGGTGGGACACCGGGCGACGAGCGCGCCGGTGCGCCGGGTGAAGGTGCCGTCGTAGACGTCGCGGCCCACCGCCGACGCCTCGACGTAGGGGATCGACTCCGCCGCGAGACGGTCCATCGCCGCGTCGTCGACGACGTTCTCGACGATCGCGTACCCGTGCTCACCCAGGAAGGCAGCGACCTCGGCGGGGTCGGCGTGCGGGGCGAACCGATGGATCATGCGACGAACTCCTCGGCGACCGCCGCGATCCACTCACGCCCCGCCGACGGGTCGAGCCGCGGAGCCAGCAACACCGTCTGCGTGATGCCGGCGTTTGCGTACGCCTCGAAGGTGGCCCGGTGGCGGTCGGCGTCCGCGGTCGGGGCGCGACCGAGGTCGGCATCGTGGTACGCCAGCACGAACTCGAGCTCGTCGGCCCGGCCGGCGGCGTCGGCCTTCACCTCGGCGATCAGGTCGGCCAGCCCGTCGAGGCCCCCGACACCCGGGGTGCGGGTGGTCGCCAACAGCTCGTCGGATCCGAGCATCGGCATCCAGCCCTGTGCGCGACTCGCCACCCGCCGTCGGGTGAGCGCGGAGTTCCCGCCGATCCAGATCGGGATCGGGCCGGACGGTGCCGGGCGAGCCTGCACCCCCCGTGCGGAGAACGATTGGCCCTCGTAGTCGAACGCCTCGCCCGACCAGTGCAGCGCCATCACGTCGAGCGCTTCATCGAACGCCTGGTTCCGGGTGTCGAAGTCCATTCCGAGCGCCCGGAACTCACCCTTGAGGTAGCCGGTGCCGACGCCGAGGACGAACCGTCCGCCCGAGACGAGGTCGAGGGTCGCCGCCGCCTTCGCCAGCAGCAGTGGGTTCCGGTACGGCACGACCGTGAGGTAGGTCATCAGCGTGATGCGTTCGGTTCGGGCCGCGGCGTAGCCGAGCGCGACGAAGGGGTCGACGGTCTGGTGACCGCCGGCGGCCAGCCACCGGGCGCTCGGGGCCGGATGTTCGGTCAGGGCGAACCCGTCGAACCCGGCGGCGTCCGCGGCAGCAGCCATCTCCCCGAGGTCACCTGCGTCGAGCATCGAGCCGTCTGGACCGTGGGTGTCGGGGTACTGGTAGATGAACCGCATCGCAGCCGGATCGTAGGACGGCACCGGACCGGTGTGCCCGTCTCGTCGAGGCGGTCGTACTCTGGCGCGATGTCCGATCTCGTCGAACTGTCCGCCCGCCTCGGCTCGATGACCAATCTGGTCCACGGCTTCATCTACTTCGCCCCCGAGGCGAGCGAGGAGTACGACGCCCTCGGGCTCCCGGCGACCCACCACTACTTCGCCAGCCGCGCGGCAGCGCTCGGCGCAGTACCCGCCGAAGTCGTCGTGGCGACCTTCTTCAACTTCAATCCCGAGCTCGTGACGCCCGTGATCCCGGCGGCGTGGGCGATCGCCGACCCGGCCGCGATCCAGTCCGTACGGATCCGCGCGGCAGGCAGGGTGCTGCGGGGCGTCGAACCCGCGATCACCGACGCCGAGATCGCCGAGGCGACCGAGATCGCCGGGGCCATGATCGCCGGGGTCGGCGATGCCGGACGCCCCCTCGCCGCCGGCAACCGGGCGACGCCCGAGCCCGACGACGCATGGGAGCGGCTGTGGCAGCGGATCACGGTGCTGCGAGAGTGGCGAGGCGACGCCCATGTCGCCGCGCTGGTCAGCGCACCGGTCGACCCCGTCGAAGCTCTGGCGCTCCACGCTGCGACCGGCAAGGTGCCGCGGGCGGCGCTGGTGGCCACCCGCCGCTGGCCCGACGAAGCCTGGGCCGCCGGGGTCCAGCGGCTGATCGGACGAGGCCTCCTGAACGACGACGAGTCGTTCACCGAGATGGGCGAGGCCTTCCGAGCCGAGATCGAACGTCGCACCGACGTCGCGTCGCTCCCCCTCGTCGATGCGGTGGGGCCCGATCGCACCCAACGGCTGATCGATCTGTTGAAGCCCGCGCGCAAGGCGCTGCTGGACGGCGGCGCGTTCGCGGCGATGGGTCGGTGAGGTGAGCCGGGAGATCAACGCGCTCACCCTGATGGTCACCGACATGGCGGCCTCGGTCGGGTTCTACACCGACCTCGGCTTCGAGATCGTCTACGGCGGCGCCGAGAGTGCGTTCACGTCGCTGTCGATCGGCACCAACTTCGTCAATCTCCAACACACCGGCGATCGGCCCGGTCTGGGATGGGGACGGGTGATCTTCCACGTCGAGGAACCCGACGACATCCACGCGACGGCGATCGCCGCCGGTCACGCTCCCGAGTTCGCGCCGTCGGACGCTCCCTGGGGCGAGCGGTACTTCCACATCCGCGACCCCGATGGCCACGAGCTCAGCTTCGCGAAACGCTTGTCGGCGTAGCGGCGCGTCAGACCACGGCGTCGATGATCCACACTGCGACCAGGCCGACCGCCATCGTCAGCGCCGCCGACCGCGTCCGCCACGACACCACAGCCGATACCGCTGCCGCGATCAGCCACTCGGGACGCAGGTCGATCGATCGGTCCGAGACGAGGAGCTGATCCGCGACGATCGCCGCCAAGACGACCGGCGCGATCAGGCGAAGCGTCGGCGAGGGCTCCGTCGCCGCCTGTCGTCGGATCAGCCCCGAGACGCGAAAGAGGTAGGTGCCGAGCCCGACGATGCCGAAGGCGACGAGTTCGGTCATGACGACGCCTCCGACGAGACGACGCGGCCGACGGCGAGCCCGACGAACGCGGCCACCAGGACGTTG
>CAZEML010000240.1:0-5658 GCA_964513285.1 uncultured Candidatus Nemicrothrix sp. | reverse complement strand
GCTCGGCCTGGGGCACATCGGCGGACACCGGGAGCGGCTCGAGCCGGTCCCGCATCTCCTGCAGGAGCGCTTCGCGGTCGTTGGCCTTGGCGGTCCGCGGCGACGTCGGCTGATCCGAGCCCTTGAGGCGCAACGCGACGAGGGCGATCACGATGGCTGATCCGGCGCCGGCGACGACCCAGGTCAGCGGGTTGTCGACGTCGCTGCCACCGAGGATGGCGTGGTAGGTGCCGGCGACGGCGGTGACCACCGAGAGCATGTGGAACGTGCGCCACACGCTCTGGCTGAGGTGCTTGCGCAGCAGCGAGGTCAGCTCGACCAGCACGAGGGCGTACATGGCGATGATGCCCCACGCCGCGGCCTCGGTGTTCCAGGTCGATTCGCCCGGGATGAACAGCTCGCGGGGTCCGAACTCGACGAAGGAGTCGAGATAGAGGGTCCCGACGTGCACGACGAGGAAGAGCACCGAGATGCCACCGAGGAAGCGGTGGAGGTCGAGCATCCACGGACCCGTGCGCGACTTGACCGCCCGCGTCGACAACAGCAGGCCGACGATGACCGAGGCCACCGCGGTCGACCAGGTCATCAGACCCGCGGCGCGGGTCGCGTACCACCAGACTTGATCACTCACGGCGGCTCCTGTCGGCAGGTGACGGGAGAATAGAAGGGTTCCGGGCCCAGCTGCCGAACTCGTGGATCTCGCCACTGTCGAGCACCAGGAACCCGTCGAGGCCGAGGGTGCGAAGATCGTCGAGCGCAGCCGGCCAGCCGGCGATGATCGCCGCGGTCGCCTGGATCTCTGCGGTGGTGGCATCGGCTGCCGCGACCGCCGCGTCGCGGACCCCGCCGGCCGACGGGTGGCCGGTGGCGGGATCGATGAGGTGATGGCGTTCGGTGCCGTCGAGGCGCCAGCGACGCTTCGCGGTCGTGCTCAGGCAGAAGCCACCGTCGGCGAGCCAGGCGATCGGTTCGTCGCCGAGGTCGGCGCGAATCGGCCAGCCGGTGTCGGGCGCACCCACCGCACGGACATCGCCACCGATCGACACCGCCGCCTGACTCGCACCCGCGGCGACGAGTTCGGCGGTCGCGCGGTCGGCTGCGAACCCCTTGCCGATGCCGCCGAGGTCGAGGTGCACGCCGGCCGGCAGGGTGACGACGCCGGTGCTCGTGTCGACCTGCACGTCGTCGAGACCCGGGGCCGGGCGAGTCGGTCCGCCCTGGCCGGGCCCGTCGGCGAAGGTCCGGTCGTAGCCGGCTGCGACGACGGCGTCGTGCACGGTCGGGTCGAACCGTCCACCGGTCTGGCGCCAGCCGTCGATCGCGGCGGCGAGGAGTTCGGCGGTGTCGGGGGCCACGACACAGGGCATGCCGTCACTGCGGTTCAGGGCCGAGAGCTCGGAATCGTCCGAGAAGCGGGTCCATCGGCGCTCCCGGTCGAGAATCCGGTCGAACGCCGCATCGAGGGCGCGTGGATCGACGTCGGTGGCCGCGAGGTGCACCTCGGTGCCCATCGCCGTGCCGAGGCGCTCGACGAGCACTCAGCTCCCGGTCAGCGGCAGGGTCGTACTCGGGGGCACGGTGGTCGCCGGAGGCGCGGTCGTCGTGGGAGCCGCGGTGGTGGTCGGCGCGGGCGCGGTGGTCGTGGTCGCCGGTGCGGCCGTCGTCGTCGGCGACTGCACGACCGGTGCCGCCGTGGTCGTCGGGGCGACCCGGACTGGAGCCACCGGCACGTTGGTGGTGGGTGGCGCAGCAGGGCGCGGGATGACCGTCGTCGTGGTCGTCGGCGCGTCGGACGGGGCGGGGGCGAAGCGGGCGGCGTCGAGCGCGGCGGTGGTCGTCGTGGTCGACCGATCGGCTGCAGCGGTGTCAGGAGGCGGTGACGCGGCGATCACCGTGTCGGATTCCGATGACCGCTGCGAGACGGCGATCACCGCACCGAGCACCAGATAGGCGATCAGGCAGGCCGCGCCGAAGAGCCGTCGGGTACGGCGAGCTGGGTGGGGGCGGCGTCGGGCCATGATCCTCGATCGGCATCAGTTTTCCCGCGCTTGATGACCTTAGCCGTCGCGCAGTTCTTGCAGGTACCGGGTCGCGTCGTCGCGCTCGCGGGTTCGTCGCATCGGCGGCAGCGCGGACACGAGGTCCCAGCGGTAGCTCCGGGCCGTGGCCAGGCGCGGATCGAGCACCGCGACGACCCCCTGATCGGTGCTGGTCCGGATCAGTCGGCCCGCTCCCTGAGCGAGGAGGGTGGCGGCCCGAGGAAGGTCGATCTCGCGGAAGGCGGCCTTGCCCGCCCGGTCACGGCGGGCCTGCAACACCGGGTCGTTGGGGCGAGGGAACGGCAGCCGGTCGACCACGACCAGCCGGCACGTCGACCCGGGGGCATCGACGCCCTGCCAGAACGACATCGTCGCGAACAGCGACGTCTCCTCGTCCTCGATGAACTGCCGAAGCAGGGCGTTCTTCGCACCATCGCCCTGCATCAGGATCGGCCAAGGAAGGCGACCGTCGAGCCGTTCGACCGCCTCACGCATCGCCGAGAACGAGGTGAACAGCGCGAGAGTTCGGCCCCCGGCGGCGGCCATCAGTGCCTCGATCTCATCGTGCTGGGCGGCCCGGAAGCCGTCGTTGCGCGGGTCGGGGAGGTGCACCGGGCAGTACAGCAACGCGTTGGACTCGTAGTCGAACGGGCTGCCGACATCGAGGTTCACGGTCTGGTCGGGTAGGCCGAGCTGGCTGGTCGCGTTGTCGGGCAGGGTCGCAGAGGTGAGCACGGCGGCCCGCCGCTCCCACAGCTGTTCGGCGAGGAGCTCGCCGACCGCGATCGGCGTCGACCGGAGCCCGGGGTTCGACGTCGGCCCGTCGACCCACATCACCTCGCCGTCGGTCGGCCACCTCACCGCGTCGATGTCGTCGATCAACCCGGTCGCGACCTGGCGGGCCCGGATCGCCTTGGCCTTGGTGTCGGCCGGTGCGCTGTCGGGCACTGCCCGCAACGCATCGAGCAGGCGTTCCGCCGCGCCGCGAACGTCGTCGAGGGCCCGGCCGAGTTCGTCGTCGGGCCCCTCGAGCAGTCGCTCGCCGACCAGGGGTTCGAGGGCGACGTGGAGCGCAGCCGCGGCTTCCTCGGCCCGTTGGCTCGGATCGTTCTCGACGAGTACCGACGCCGCGTTGCGCGAGGCCATCTGGACGCGGGCGGGACTGATGTGGCGACCGGCCGCTTCCGCGACGATGTCCTCGAGCTGGTGGGCCTCGTCGATCACCACCAGGTCGTGCTCGGGGAGGATGGTCTCGACCATGATCGCGAGCGCATAGAGGTGCAGGTTGACGACGAGGACGTCGGCCTCCGCCGCCTTGCGCCTCGCCTTCTCCGCGAGGCAGTCGTCGCCCCGGGGACAGCGACCCGCACCCGGGCACTCGTCGCGTCCGACCGACACCATTCGCCAGACCCGATCCGACACCGTCTCGAGTTCGGCCCGGTCGCCGGTGGCGGAGGTCGCGGCGAACGCCCGCAACTCGTCGAGGGTGTCGGAGTCGATGCCGGCGGTCGAAGCGTCGTCATCGTCGTCGTCGTCGAGATCGAGGTCGAGACGGTCGTCGGCCTCGAGTTCGTCGAGTCGTTGCAGGCACAGATAGTTCGAGCGCCCCTTCAACACGGCGAAGCGGAACGGCGCGTCGAGATGCTGACCGAGGAAGGGGAGGTCCTTGCCGGCCAGCTGGTCCTGCAACGCCTTGGTGGCGGTGGCGATCACCGTCGGCTTCTCCGACAGCACCGTCGGTACGAGATACGCCAACGACTTGCCGGTGCCGGTTCCGGCCTGGATCACGGCGTGGCCGTCGTCGGCGATGGCATCGGCGACCGCGCGGGCCATGTCGACTTGGCCGTCGCGTCGTTCGCCACCCGCTGGCAAGGCTGCGGTGACCTGCTCGAGCGCGTCGGCGGTGAGATCAGCGAAGGAAGACTCAGAGAGCGAAGAAGAGGTCACGAAACAGCTCCGGCGAGCACCCTAAGGGAACGCGTTCCCCCCGACGCGCCGGGGTAGGTTGCCGGGGTGAACATCGAGTCCCTCGATCCGGCCCTGATCCCTCGTCACGTGGCGTGTGTGATGGACGGCAACGGCCGCTGGGCCCAGTCGCAGGGACTCCCGCGCACCGAGGGTCACAAGGCCGGCGAGCACAGTCTCTTCGAGGTGGTCGACGCCTGTGACGACATCGGGGTGGAGTGGCTGACCGTCTACGCCTTCTCGACCGAGAACTGGAAACGTCCCAAAGACGAGGTCCGGTTCCTCATCAACTTCAACGAAGAGATCCTGCTGCGCCGCCAACAGGAGCTCCACGAGCGCAACATCCGCATCCGCTTCGTCGGCCGCCGCGACTGGCGGGTACCCAAGCGACTGATCAAGCGGATGAACGAGTCGGCGGAGCTGACCAAGAACAACACCGGCCTCACCTTCACGATCGCCTTCAACTACGGCGGCCGCGCCGAGATCGTCGATGCGGTCCGTCGCATCGTCGAAGACGGCACCCCGGCGAACAAGATCACCGAGAAGACGATCGCCCGCGAGCTCTACGACCCGGAGATGCCCGACCCCGACCTGGTCATCCGCACCTCGGGCGAGTACCGCATCTCCAACTTCCTGCTCTGGGAGCTGGCCTACAGCGAGCTGCTCTTCACCGACACGCCCTGGCCGGAGTTCCGGCGCGACGCGCTGCTGGCCGCCATCCTCGAGTACCAGAAGCGGGACCGCCGGTTCGGCGGGGTCGACAGCGCCGGCTGAGATGGCCCTCTACCGCGATCACGCCGTCGTCTTGCGGACGTGGAAGCTGGGGGAGGCCGACCGCATCGTCAGCCTCCACACCCACGACCACGGCAAGGTCCGTGGCGTGGCGAAGGGGGTGCGCCGGACCAAGTCGAAGTTCGGGGCCCGGCTCGAGCCGCTCAGCCATGTCGCCGTGCAGCTGTACCGGGGCAAGGGCGACCTCGACACGATCACCCAGGTCGAGACGGTCGACCGGTTCGTGTCGTTGCGCGACGACCCCGACCGGTTCGCACGAGCGCAGGCGATGTTGGAAGCGGTCGACCAGGTCGCGCAGGATCGCGAGCCCGATCGAGAGCTCCACGTCATGTTGGTCCGGGCGCTGCGCACCCTCGACCAGAACGACTCGGCGCTGGTCGTCGCCGCCTTCTTCTTGAAGCTGCTGGCTCACGAAGGCGTCATGCCGGCGCTCGACGAATGTGTGTCGTGTGGATCCGAGGATCGACTCGAAGCGTTCGACCTCGACGAGGGCGGCGTGCTGTGCCACGACTGCCGTCGCGGTCGGCCCGTCTCGCCGCAGGCGCTCGACTTGATGCGGCGGGCACTCGGTGGAGGGCTCGGCGGTGTGCTCGCCGAGCCTGTCGGCCCCGCGACCGGCGAGGTCGACCTCCTCGCGACGTCGCTCATGGAGCACCATCTCGAGCGACGACTCCGAGCCGTCGCCGTGCTCGACCAGACCCAGTTCTGAGCCGACGCCCTTCGCCGCTCGGAGGCGGTCAGCGGACGAGGGTCAGCGGCTGATCGGCACCCAGCGGCCCTGGGCCTCGGACCACTCCATCCACTCCTCGAGATCGGGATCCCACTGGATGTAGGTGTCGCGGGCCTCGTCCCACATGGGGGC
>CAZEML010000239.1:0-5690 GCA_964513285.1 uncultured Candidatus Nemicrothrix sp. | reverse complement strand
GCGACCGGCTTCCCCGAGGTCGAACCGATTTCGTCGGTCCGGATCCGGATCGACGGCCAGACCCAGGTGCTGCCGACCGAAGAGGGCGACAGCCGCGACCTGTTGCGACGTTCGGACTTCGAGAGCTACGACCCGGACTTCGTACCGCCGCCGACCACCGCCCCGCCCACGACGACGACGCCAGATCCCGCCGACGTCGACCCGGGCGCGAACGACGGCGACGGTGACGCCTGAGCGAGTCGGTCAGGCGAAGAAGGCTCGCGCCGCAGCCCGGAGCTCCGGGCTGGCGTACTTCAGCTCGGCGATGGCGTCGGCGAGGGGGACCCGCACCATCGAACCGCCCTGGAACGCGACCATCGAACCGAAATCGCCGTCGGCGATCGCGTTGGCGGCCTCGACGCCGTACCAGCTCGAGAGGGCTCGATCGAACGACGTCGGGGTGCCGCCGCGCTGGACGTGACCCAACACGGTCACCCGCGTCTCGAAGCCGGTCCGCGCCTCGATCTCGTTGGCGACGACGTTGCAGATGCCGCCGAGCCGCTTGTGGCCGTACTGGTCGACCTCGGGCTCGGCGATGTCGAGGGTGCCGGGCGCAGGCCGGGCCCCTTCAGCGACGACCACGATCGACGCGTACTTGCCACGGTCGTGGCGGCGTTTGAGCGCCTCACACACCTCGGCGATGTCGAACGGTTCTTCGGGGATGAGCGTCATCGTCGCGCCGCCGGCCATCCCGGCCCAGGTGGCGATGTGGCCCACGTGGCGACCCATCACCTCGACCACCATGACCCGGTTGTGGGATTCCGCGGTGGTGTGCAACCGGTCGATCGCGTCCGTGGCGATCTGCACCGCGGTGTCGAAGCCGAAGGTGCGTTCGGTGAGGCCGATGTCGTTGTCGATGGTCTTCGGCACGCCGACCACCGGCAGGCCGGTCTGGGCGAGCTCATGGGCGCAGGACAAGCTGCCTTCGCCACCGATCACGACCAGGGCGCCGACGCCGTGACGTTCCATCGTCGCCCGCACCCGCTCGACACCGTCGTCGAACATGAACGGGGTGAAGCGGCTCGTGCCGATGATCGTGCCGCCACGGGGCAGGATGCCGCGACATCCTTCGACGGTGAGCTCTTCGGCGGAGTCCTCGATGAGCCCCATGTAGCCGTTGTGGAAACCCAGCGTGCGCCACCCGAACTCGCGCTCGGCCTTGCGGACGACACCACGGATGACGGCATTCAGGCCGGGGCAGTCGCCGCCGCTCGTGAGGACACCGATCGTCTCGATCTTGGGGGAGGTCACGGTGTCGACGCTACCGCCGCCGGAGCAGCCGCGGAGGGGTATGGTCCGCAGGTATGGGAATCGTGATCAGCATCGACGCCGGCACCACCGGCGTCCGTTCCTTCGCCGTCGACGAGTCGGGTACGCCACTCGGCTTCGCCTACCGCGAGTTCACTCAGCACTTTCCTCAGCCCGGCTGGGTCGAGCACGACGCCGAGGAGATCTGGCAAGCGGTCGTGGCCACCCTGGCGGAGCTCACCGCGACCATCGATCAACCCATCGCCGCGATCGGCATCACCGATCAGCGCGAGACGGTCGTGTTGTGGGACAAGCGCACCGGCGTGCCTCGCCACAAGGCGATCGTGTGGCAGGACCGACGCACCGCGGCGCGCTGTGAGGCGCTGCAGGAGGCCGGCCACCTCGACATGGTGCGCCAGACGACGGGGCTCGTCCTCGATCCGTACTTCTCAGGCACCAAGGTCGAGTGGCTGCTGACCGAAGGCGGGGTCGAGGCCGACGAGCACCTGGCGTTCGGCACGATCGACTCGTGGCTCGTCTGGAAGCTCACCGGCGGGGTGCACATCACCGACACGACCAACGCGAGCCGCACCCTGCTCTACGACATCCAGAACATGGCGTGGAGCGATGAGATGTGCGCGCTGCTCAACGTTCCGATGTCGGCGCTGCCCGAGGTCCGGCCGTCATCGGGTCGCTTCGGGGTCACGACCGCCAACCTGCCGGTGCCGGGCGGCATCCCCGTCAGCGGCATCGCCGGCGACCAGCAAGCCGCCCTGTTCGGCCAGGCCTGTTTCGAGCCCGGGCAGGCGAAGAACACCTACGGAACCGGTTCGTTCGTCTTGATGAACGTCGGCTCGACGTGCCCCGAACCCGTCGAGGGGCTGCTCACGACGGTCGCCTGGACCCTCGACGACGGCGGCGAGTGGAAGACCACCTACGCCTACGAGGGGGCGATCTTCGTGACCGGCGCGGCGATCCAGTGGCTGCGCGACGGACTCAACATCATCGACGACGCCGCCGAGACCGGTCCGCTCGCCGAGTCGATCACCGACACCGGCGGCGTGGTCTTCGTCCCCGCGCTCGCGGGGTTGGGCTCGCCGTACTGGGACCCTCGTGCGCGCGGCACGATCGTCGGGATCACCCGTGGCACCGGGCGGGCCGAGATCGTGCGGGCGACGGTCGAGTCGATGGCGTACCAGACCCGCGACGTCGTCGATGCGATGGCTGCGTCGTCGGGCACCGGTGTCCGTGACCTCCGAGTCGACGGCGGCGCTTCGGTGATGGATTTCCTGTTGCAGTTCCAGGCCGATCAGCTCGGCGTGCCGGTGATCCGGTCGAAGGTCGCGGAGACGACGGCGCTGGGCTCCGCCTATCTGGCCGGGCTGGCCGAGGGCGTGTGGGACTCCCCCGCCGATGTCACCGCGAACTGGGCGGCCGACGGCGAGTTCTCGCCGACCGCGGACCGGTCGGCGGTCGATGCGTCCTATGCCCAGTGGCAGCGCGCCGTCGAACGGTCACGCGACTGGGAGCTGGAGGGCTGACCTCGCGACGAACCTGCGCATGAGCGACACCACCGGTGTCGCGAACTCGCAGCGATGAACCTGCGCATGAGCGACACCACCGGTGTCGCGAACTCGCAGCGATGAACCTGCGCATGAGCGACACCACCGGTGTCGCGAACTCGCAGCGACGATGGCGCGTCAGCCGTCGAGGCGGGTGAGGGCGCCGCGCAGGTTGCGGATGGCCTGGTTGATGCGCTGTTCGTTCTCGATCAGCGCGAACCGGATGTTGCCTTCGCCACCGGGCCCGAAGCCGACACCGGGCGAGAGCGCCACGTTGGCTTCCTTGACGAGCATCGACGCGAACTCGACCGACCCCATGTCGGAGTACTCCGGCGGGATCGGAGCCCAGGTGAACATGGTCCCCTGGGGCGGTTCGATGTGCCAGCCGATGCGACCGAGCCCGTCGATCCGCCCCAGGTGAACATGGTCCCCTGGGGCGGTTCGATGTGCCAGCCGATGCGACCGAGCCCGTCGATGAGGGCGTTGCGGCGGGCTTCGTAGATCGCGCAGGCTTCCTTCGGGTAGTCCGGGGCCTCGTTCATGGTGACGGTCGCGGCGATCTGGATCGGCTGGAACGTGCCGTAGTCGAGGTAGGACTTCATCTTGGCGAGGGCGGCGACGACGTCGGCGTTGCCGGCCATGAACGCCACTCGCCAGCCGGCCATCGAGAACGACTTGGTCATCGAGTAGAGCTCGACCGCGACCTCCTTGGCGCCTTCGGCCTGCAGGATCGACGGTGGCGAGTAGCCGTCGAAACCGAGGTCGGCGTAGGCGAAGTCGTGCACGACGATGACTTCCTGCTCGCGTGCGAAGTCGACGACCCGCTGCATGAACTCGGCGTCGACGCACATCGTCGTGGGGTTGTGCGGGAACGAGAGCAGGATCGCCCGCGGCCGCGGCCACGAGTAGGTGAACCGCTCCTTCATCGTCTCGAAGAAGGTGTCCTGGTCGCTGGTGAGCGGCATCTCGCGGATGTTCGCCCCCGAGAAGATCGGGGCGAAGATGTGGATCGGGTACGACGGCGCCGGGACCAGTACGGAGTCACCGGACTGGCACAACACCCACATCAGGTGGGAGACGCCTTCCTTGGCCCCGATGGTGTTGATCACCTCGGTGTCGGGGTCGAGATCGACGTCGAAGCGACGCTTGTAGAGGTCGGCGAAGGCTTCGCGCAGCTTGGGGAGACCCCGGCTCGACGAGTACCGATGGTTGCGAGGGTTCTGGGCGGCTTCGACCAGCTTCTCGACGGCGATGTCGGGCGACGGCAGGTCGGGGTTGCCGAAACCGAGGTCGATGACGTCCTCGCCGGCGCGTCGGGCCTCGATCTTGAGGCTGTCGATGATGGTGAAGACGTACGGGGGGAGTCCGGTGATCCGGCGGAATTCCATGCCCCCGAGGCTACTCAGGCGAAGGCCGGACCCTCGGCCCCTTTCGTACATGTCCCACCGAGGTGTTGGACCATCGCTTCGGTCGTCGAATCGCCACCGACCACGATGATCTGGACGTCGTCGGGCAGGCCGACGACCGGCTCGAGCACGTCGGCGGGCGCGTCGCCCATCAGCACCACCAGCGGAACCGGTCCAGCGTTGCCGCGCGGGATCCGAGCCGCGACATCGGCGATGCCTGCGGCGGGAGCGTTGGCTGCGAGGGCGGCGGCGCCGGCCGCCTGCTCGGCGTCGATCGCCTGCTGCAGGAGCACGGCCTTGGTGTCGTGCTGCTCGGCGAGAGCGAGTTCGGTGGCGGCGAGCATGTGGAGCTCGAGCTGGATGTTGGTGATCTCGAAGAGGCGAGCCCGCAGGACCGCGACCTCGTCCTCGACCCGGCGCACCTCGTCGCGCTGAGCGTCGAGCCGGTCGACCCGGGTTCCCGACCCCAGCTGGGTGAGTTCGTGCAGTTCGGTGCTTGCCCGCTCGCGGTCGCGCAACGCTCGGACCGCTGCCGCGTCGGCGGCGGCCAACACCCGAAGCCAGGTCTCCGCGAGGCCGAGCAGGCCGACGTCGCCGGACAACTGCTCGACGCCGGGGGCACCCGACTGGTGGAGGGCCGAGCGCAGGCGGGCGAACGAGGCGTCGTGGTCGACTCGCACCGACCGCGAATCGATCATGCGGCCGCGGAGGGCGTCGGCGAGGATCTCGGGGTCGTCGCTCTCACCGAGCTCGTAGGGGTCCTGACCAAGGAGGCGCACCGCGTGCTCGAGCGCGGCCTCGATGGCGTTGAGAACCGACTGGAGGTCGGTGTCACGCTCGAGTCGGGCCATCAGTTCGGCCCACTCGAGTTCGGCGGCTTCGAGATCGGTGCGAGCGACCTCGTAGGCGTGCAGGAGATCCGGGCGAACCGAGGCCATCCCGTTGCCCATGCGGAACGCGGCCCATGACGGGTACCCGATGGCCTCGAGGGCACTGATGAGCTCGGCCTGCGCGTTGTCGAAGTCGCGCTTCGCCGCGCCGCGCCGCATCGCTCGTCCGGTCTTGCCCTCGAGCTCGACGAGGCGCTCGTGCAGCGACTCGAGGTGGCTGAGTTCGTCCTCGGCGATGGTGCGGGGAACCGCAGCATCTTCTGCAGCTCGTGCCGCGGCGCGGGCCTCGTCGAGTCGGGCGGCAACGGCTTCGGTTCCGCCTCCGGTGGACTCCACCCGCGACTCGAGGCCTTCGAGGCGCTGGTGCAACGAGAGCCAGGCTTCGGCCAGGGCAGCCGCTTCAGGGTCGGCGACGGTGCCGTCGGCGAGGGCGAGGCGGCACGTGGCGGCGGCCGACGCCAGCTCGGCGCGGTCACCGCTCGGGAGCGCCGCCAGCTGGGCGTCGAGATCGGTGATGAGGGACTGCAGCGCAGCCATTCGTTCCT
>CAZEML010000238.1:0-5739 GCA_964513285.1 uncultured Candidatus Nemicrothrix sp. | reverse complement strand
CCTTCGGCGGGTCCCGGCCGCGCCGAGGCGTCGCCCACGCCGAGATCGAAGAGCGACAGGCCGATCACGATCGGAACCGCGCCGTGGCGGGTCTCGTAGCCGACCCCGTCCTCGGCGAGCGCCTCGACCACCCCGGCAGCGGCGTTCAAGCCGAACGCCGACCCGCCCGAGAGCACGATCGCATCGACCCGTTCGACGGTTCGTTGCGGGTCGAGGAGCCCGAACTCACGGCTTGCCGGCGCACCACCGCGGATCTCGCCAGAGGCGACGGCCGCCGGTGCGAACCGCACCACGGTGCAACCGGTTCGTGCGATCTGGTCGGTCCAGTGTCCGATCGTGACGCCCTCGACGAGGTCCATGACCATGACGCTAGACGCCGAGCAGGTGATCGATCCGATCGTCGAGACGGCCCGCGGCCGATGGCCAGGCGTGGACGGCCATCGCGTCGGCGAGCCCGGCCGGGGCGTGGGTTCCGGCGACCACCGCCTCGACGGTCGCGGCGAGCCGGCGGCCCAACCCGCCGTCGTCGTACAGGCAGTCGGCGTGAAACGCCTCCGGAACGATCTCGGGATAGGAGAGCGCACGCGGTAGGACCGGCCAGGCGCCGGCAGCGATGGCCTCCACCACCGCGATCCCGAAGTTCTCACCTCGGGCCGCCGACACCACCACGTCGGCTCGCCGGAGCAGTTCGACGTAGGCGTCCCGTTCGAGCAGCCCACGCGCGACCACGCGTTCGCCGAGGTCGTCGAGCAACGGGTCGATCTGGGCGGCCTCGCCGCCGGTCGAATCGCCGACGACCGCCAGCTCGACATCGAGTCCCGCCTCGACCAGACGGCGCACCGCCCGGACCACGGCACCGACGTCCTTGTCGTGGTGCCAACGTTGATTCGAGACGATCAGCGGTCGTGCGCCATCGGGTCGGTTCGCGCCGCGCAGCGCATCGAGCTGGATGCCGGGCGGGGCGACCCAGGAGCGAGCCGCCACCGCGTCTCGCTCGGGACCGTGATCGTGATCGGGCACGCCGGCGAGCAGGTCGTCCAGGCCGGCGAGGAACGCGTCACGGTGAAACGCGCTGTTCCACCAGAGCTCGTCGGCGGCGACCGCACCCCGCCACTGCATCCAGGCGAGCCCGGCGTCGAGCGCCTCACCGGGCTGGCGAGGGTACGACAGCTGGTTCTCGTGGAAGTACTGGGCGACGCGGGCCTCGCCGATGCGGCGGCGGGCGAGCCCCAGGAATCCGGCGAGGTCGAGCATGTTGGAGGCCACGACGACGTCGACGGCACCGATCTCGGCCGCCTGCTGCTCGAGCGCTCGGGCCATGGTCACCGCCCCACCTCGCATCCGCCAGCGCCAGTGCTGCCCCTCGTGGCCGAGGCGCACGATCGTGTGGCGCGAGTGATCCATCCACCCCGAAGCCCAGGCCTCGTGGCTGCCGCCGAGGAACGGCTCGACAAGCAGAACCCGCGCCATCAGAGCTCGGCCAGCAGGGCGGCCATCCGGTCGGGAAGATCCGAGGCGACGAGGCCGGCCACGTCCCGACCGGCCTCCGCGTGGACCCAGGCCGCGGCCGCCGCAGCCCGGAGGGGTGCCACGCCCTGCGCGAGCAGGGCCGCGATGGCACCGGCGAGGACGTCGCCGGTGCCGGCGGTCGCCAGGGCGGGGCCACCGTTGGCGCCCACGAGGACCGCGCCGTCGGGCGCGGCGACGACGGTGGTCGGGCCCTTGTGGACCACGACCGCGCGGGCTCGGCTCGCGAGCGTGCGTACGGCCTCGATCGGGTCGCCCGCCGAGGCCTCGGTCAAGCGGGCGAACTCACCGCCATGCGGGGTCAGGATCGTGGGTGCCCGTCGCTCGGCGAGCGCCGGCAAGAACGCCACCTGCAGGGCATCACCGTCGACGACGAGCGGACGGTCGATCTCCAGCACCGCAGCGATGTCGGACTCGTGGCCCGCACCGAGGCCGGGACCGAGGAGGACCGCGCCCAGCCGGTCGACGTCAGCGGACGCCGCGACACCCCAGCCGGTCGGCGGAAGCGGGTGGCCGACGGCCTCGATCGGGTCGTCGACACCCGCCCGGCCCGGGATCGCGACCTGCACGTAGCCCGCGCCGGTCCGCTGCGCGGCCCGAGCCGCCAGCCGAGGGGCCCCGGTCATCGGCTCGGAACCCCCGATGACTCGTACCGCGTGATGCCACTTGTGGGCCTGGGGCGGCCGCCGCGGCAGCCAGCGGCTGACGTCGGCGCATTCGACGAGGTCGGCCGCTGCCCTCCCGACGTCGAGGCCGATGTCGACGACCTCGACCGCGCCACAGAACGATCGACCCGGCTCGAGGATGAGCCCGGGCTTGACTGCGGCGAAGGTGACGGTCCGATCCGCGGAGCGCGGCGAGCCGCAGATCGCACCGGTCAGGCCGTCGACCCCGGACGGGATGTCCACCGCGAGCGTCGGCGTCGTCGCACCGCCGGAAGGAAAGTCGAAGGGGCGCCGGAGTCCGGTCCCGTACGCCGCGTCGATCACCAGGTCGGCACCGGCCGGCACCTCCGCGGCATCCGGCGCGATGACCGACGTACGGACGCCTCGCCGGTTGAGGATCTCGGCCGCCACCCGGCCGTCGGCGCCGTTGTTGCCGGGTCCGGCGACGACCACGACCCGCCGTCCGTAGGTACCGCCCATCATCGACACCGCCGCGCGGGCCACCGCAGACGCAGCCCGGCGCATCAACACATCGAGGGGCTCGGGAGCAGCGGCATCGATGGCCGCCATCTCCTCAGGGGTGACGATCCGGATCACGACGCCAACGCGACGACCACCGCCTGGGCGAGGGTGTCGGTGTGGCTCAAGGTCACCTCGAATCGATGGGCGCCCTTCGCAGCGGCGAACGTCGCCGCGTCGCCGTGCAGGACGAGTTCGGGATGTCCGTCCTCGAAGCGCACGACCTCGATCTCGGTGAACCGCATCGCGCCGAGTCCCGACTTCAGCGACTTCAGCGTCGCCTCCTTGGCCGCGAACCGCGCCGCGAGCGGTCGGGCGGGGTCGGCGGATTGGTCGGCGTAGGCGAGCTCCGCCGCGCAGAACAGGCGAGCACGCATGCCCGGCGTCCGCGTGAGGACCTCGCGGAAGCGGTCGATGTCGACCAGGTCGGTGCCGATGCCGATCACGGCCGCGACCCTACCGGCCGCCGCATCGGCCCGTGTCGGCGACGGCGGTGGTCTAGGAGATGCGCCAGCGATCGGCGAGATCGTTGATCGGCAGCGTGAGGAGGTCGGCGACCGGTTGATCGGCGAGGAGATCCTCACGGAACGTCGGCTCGGTCTCGAGGACGGCGTCGCGTACCGCGGAGTACCGGTTGCGATAGCCCTGCAACACACCGCGAGCGGCACCGGCCGACAGGCCATCGGCGAGCTTGACCTGCAACAGGGTGAGCCCAGTTGTCACGTTGTCCTTCAGCTCGGGGACGATGACCACGGTGCGATCGTCACTGCGGCCTCGTGCCACGAACACCCGCCGCTCCAGCGCGACCTGATGCTTTGTGCCTCGCAGGACGGGGTTCCGATCGGTACGGGACGGGATGCCCTGGGAGATCCCGCCTCGGTCGACCACAACGGCCGTCGGATCGACCTCGTCCTCGTCGTCCATGCCTTCGATCCGGTACCGGGTGTGACCGAGCACCTCGTCGACCGCCGGGTCGAGGTCCGCGAGGGTCCGCAACGATGCGTAGGAGAGCCGGTCGCGTGGGGCGCCGGCGTCGAGCACGGCCTGGCTGAGGTCGGCGTCGAGCAAGGTCTCGTCGGAGCGGGAGATCCCGACCGTCACCGTCTTGGCCTGGTGCTTGATGGCGTCGATCGGACGGGTCAGCTCCTCGATGCCGAGGGTCAGGGCCGCCGCGAGATCGTCGAGGACGACGGCCGGCGTGCCGACCTTGCCGTATTCGATCTGGTACGCCTCGAGCGGGGTCGAGCCGAGGGCGAAGCGCAGCAGCGAGGCGATCTTCGCGGCGGTGGACGCCTCGAGGTGCCCGTTGAACTCACCGGTCCGCAGCTCGTCGAAGAAGGCGGCAGCGGTGCGTTCGAGCACCGGCTCGACGTGCGCGAGCGCCTGCTCGCCGTTCATGTCGGGATGGGCGGCGGCCTGTTCGATCGCGCTGCGGGCCTCACGCATCGGCATCGCCTGCGCGTCGATGGCGAGCGCGGCCTCATAGCCGAACAGGTGGCCGACCATCGTCGACAGGATGAAACCGAGTCGAGGATCGACCGCTGGCACCGGCAACACGGCCAGGGCGGCGGAGAAGCGGCTCTGATCCTCGTCGGCCACCACGATCGGCGCGGCCTTGTGAGCCCGGAAGATCGCGACCTCCTTGGCGACATCGTCGGCGGTCGAACCGGTCAGGCCGGCGGCGCACACGAAGATCAGAGGTTCGGAGGACAGGTCGATGTGCTTCTTGTCCTCGGTGCTGTCAGCCGCGATCGACTTGTAGCAGAGCTCGCTCAGCTTGACCCGCACCTCCTGGGCCGCGATCCGGTTGGGGCCGTTGCCGACCATCGCCCAGTAGCGACGACTCGGCGTGAACTGGCGGGCCGCGGCACCGATGACGTCGCGGCGACCGAGCACCTGCTCCATCGCGGCCGGGAGTTCGGTGATACCGCGCAGGAGCGCGGCACGGTCCTCGGCCATGTCGTCGCCGCGAAGCTCGTCGGTGATAGCGATCGACAGCAACAGGCCGGCGGCGATCTGGGAGTAGAACGCCTTCGTCGACGCGACCGACATCTCGACGTCGCGACCATCGGAGGTGTAGAGCACGCCGTCGGCGCGGTCGGTGAGGTCGCTCCCCCGTCGGTTGACGATGGCGATGACCTTCGCACCGCGGTTGCGCACGATGTCGACCGTGCGGTTGGTGTCGGTCGTGGTTCCGGACTGGCTCACCGCGATGATCAGGGTGTCGCTCATGTCGGGACGCAGGCGGAACCCGGACAGCTCGGTGGCCAGGATCGCTTCGACCTCGATCTCACCGTTCGGCGTGATCGCGTCGAGGCCGGCGGCCATCGCCTGGCCCGCGACCGCGGCGGTGCCCTGGCCGATCGCCAACACCCGGGTGATCGTGCGATCCCGGATCGCCTCTCGGATCTCTTGCGGGATGACGGACGGCCCCAGCGACACGCGCGGGCCGGCGTCGGTCTCGACGATCTTGCCGCGGAGCGTCTTGCGGAACGAGGTCGGCGACTCGCCGATCTCCTTCATCAGATAGTGGGGGTGATCGCCCCGGTCGATGTCGCGGGTCGTGATCTGGGCGACGGCGACGTCGGCATCGGTGACGGGCAGGTCGGTGCCGTCGTAGCTGCGGCGCAGCATCCCCTCGACGAGGCCGGCTTGGTCGCCGTCGAGCTCGATGATCTGGCCGCGGCTGGCGTTCGGGTTCTCCGGATTGCCCGGCGTCTCGCCGTCCATACGGACATAGTCGGCGGTCTCCTCGACCACCCCGTACGGCTCGCTCGCGACGATGAACGCGTCCTCCGCAAGCCCGACGTACAGGGCCTGCCCCGAGCCGCGCAGCGCGAGCTGGAGCTTGTCGGGGGCGGCGGCGGTGCACGCACCGATCGCGACCGAACCCTCGAACGTGGCGACCGTCCGGCGGAACGCCTCGGCCGACTCGAGCCCTTCGTCGAGACGTTGGCTCGTGAGCGACGGAATGACCTTGGCGTCGGTGGTGATCGACGGCGTGATCGTGACGCCCTCCTCGGCGATG
>CAZEML010000237.1:0-5764 GCA_964513285.1 uncultured Candidatus Nemicrothrix sp. | reverse complement strand
GCAGCTGGTGAGGCGAGACCGCAGCTCCCCGGAGCGGCCACAACCGACCGTCGTAGGCTGCCCCCATGCAGCTGCCCGACTTCCGGCTCGAGACCCACTTCGCGCGCTGGGAATTCAACGCGACCCACCATCTGACCGCGTCCGACGCCGAGTCGATGGCGATGTCGGGCCTGTTGGCGATGGCCACCGACGAACAGCGCGCCGCGTTCGACGAGCTGTGGCTGGGCTACACCGAGACCTGGGGCGGTCCGGCCGTACGCGCCGCCGCCGCGTCGATCTACGAGTCGATCGACGCACGGCAGGTCCTCTGCTTCGCGGGAGCCAGCGAGGCGATCTTCGCCGCCAACAACGTCGTCCTCGATGCCGACAGCCACGCCGTCGTCGTCACCCCGAACTACCAGAGCCACGAGACGCTGCCGCTGGCGATCTGTGAGGCGACCGGCGTGCCGCTCGATCCCGACGACGGTTGGTCGCTCGACGTCGATCGGGTCGCCGCCGCGATCCGACCCAACACGAAGCTGCTGACGATCAACTTCCCCCACAACCCGACCGGCGCGATCCTCCCCCGCGAGCGGTACGACGCGCTGATCGAGCTGTGCCGTCATCACGGCATCTACATCCTCCACGACGAGATCTTCAACGGGCTCGGCCCGACCGGCACCGAACACCTCCCGTTCATCGCCGACGTCTACGAGCGCGGCCTGTCGATCAACGTGGTCTCCAAGGCATGGGGCCTTCCCGGTCTGCGCATCGGGTGGATCGCCGCCCAGGACACCGAGGTGCTGTCGCGCATGGAGCGGCTCAAGCACTATCTCTCGATCTGCAACTCGGGCCCGAGCGAACACCTCGCGGTGATCGCGCTCGAGAACCGAGACCGCATCGTCGCCCGCAACTGCGCGATCGTCGACGAGAACCTCCCGAAGTGGGACGCCTTCTTCGCCGCTCACGCCGACCGCTTCGCCTGGGACCGGCCGGACGGTTCGTGCATGGGGTTCCCCCGCTACCTCGGCGCTGACGGGGTCGAGACCTTCTGTCGTCGCCTGGTCGAGGAGGCCGGAGTGTTGTTGTTGCCGTCGACGATCTACCGCACCGAACTCGGCGACAGCATCACCGACCGGTTCCGGCTCGGCTACGGACGGCGGGGACTCGACGAGGGCCTGGCGGCGATGGCCGCCCATCTCGACAGCGCCGGCTGAGCGCGCCGATCAGGCGGCGTCGAGCAGCTCGCGGACCTCGATCGCCAGGGCGACGAGTCCGGGGTCCGCGCCGATCAGTTCGACCTTGGCGTCGATCACCTCACCCGCGGGGGTCCAGCCCCACACCATGCTGGTGAAGGTGTCGGCGAGATCCTCGTGCGGGGCAGTGCCGGCATAGGCGTTCACGTACTCGCCGACCGGGCCGGCCTCACGGTCGGGCCAGAACTCGCTGACGAACTCGGCCAGCACGGTGCCCTCGTGGGCGCAGCCGAGGCTGATCGCCTCGCCGTCGCACGAACCGTCGCCGAAGGTGAAGACGTCGGGCCCGAGGGTCACGACGTGGGCGAGTTCGTGGACGATGGTCTCGCGAAGCAGCGCCGGGTCGTTCAGGTCGGCCGCGTCGAGGCTGAGGATCCAGCCACCGGCGGCGGAGGGGTGCACGACGCCGACCAGGCCCCGCTGGTCCTCTTCGATCACCGAGAGTTGGCGCAGCGTGTCGCGCAGGCTCGCCGGCCACGTCGAGTCGACGATCTCCCACACCGCCGCCACCGTCGGATCGGTGATCGGGCCGGTGGGCTCGCCGTCGACGACGAGGACGTCGCCCAGCCGGGTGACGTCTTGGCGGTACACGACGTTCTCGACCACTCGGGGGCTGTCGCCGCTGACGGTGACACTCGCGGCACCGATCTCGGTCGCCGGCTGCGCCGCGCCGTCGGACAGCACGATGAACGCCCCCAACAGGGCGGCCAGGCCGAAGCCGGTGAGGCGCATCGACTGACGGAAGGAACGCATCGCGAGCCAGATCGTAGGTTCGGCCTCTCCTCCTCCACATGAGGCTTTTGGCCCCCCTCAAAGGGTCATTGGCCAGCACTCGATGAGCCGCGAACATGGGGTCGTGGATCCCTCGACGACCGATGCCTGGCGGGCCCTTGAGGGGCGCAGCCAGACCTTTGACCAGCTGACCCTCCGGGGCCTCTTCGCCGATGACGCGGCACGGGTCGAGCGCATGACCCTGCCGGTCGGCGACCTCGTCGTCGACCTCTCCAAACACCGGGTCGACGAGGCGGTCATGGCCGACCTGATCGCCCTCGCCGAGGCAACCGGGGTGGCGGACCGCTACGCCGCGATGATCCGCGGCGACCACATCAACACCACCGAGGACCGGGCCGTGCTCCACACTGCTCTGCGGGCGCCGCGCGACACCACCATCGAGGTCGACGGCCGAGACGTCGTCCCCGACGTCCACGAGGTCCTCGACCAGATGGGCGCGTTCGCCGATCGGGTCCGATCCGGCGAATGGGTCGGCGCGACCGGCGAGCCGATCGAGACGGTGATCAACATCGGCATCGGCGGGTCCGACCTCGGTCCCGTGATGGCCTACGAGGCCCTCGCGGCGTACCGGCACGAACGCATCCGCTGCCGGTTCGTCTCCAACGTCGACGGCAGCGACCTCTACGCGGCGGTCCGCGAGCTCGACCCGGCGACGACGATGTTCGTGATCTCCTCCAAGACCTTCACGACCCAAGAGACGCTGACCAACGCCCGTTCCGCTCGGGCCTGGCTCACGTCGGCGTTGGGCGACGACGCGGTGGCGCGCCACTTCGTCGCCGTGTCGACCAACGCCGACGAGGTCGCGGCGTTCGGCATCGACACCGACAACATGTTCGGCTTCTGGGACTGGGTCGGCGGCCGCTACTCGATGGACTCTGCGATCGGGCTGTCACTGATGCTCGCGATCGGGCCCGACCGGTTCGCCGAGATGCTCGCCGGATTCCGCGCCGTCGACGAGCACATGGCCGAGACGCCGCTCGACCGGAACGTTCCCGTGCTGCTCGGCCTGATCGAGGTCTGGTACCGGACCTTCTGTGGGCTCGGCAGCCGGGCCGTCCTCCCCTACTCGCGCTACCTGCACCGCTTCGCCGCGTACCTCCAACAGCTCGACATGGAGAGCAACGGCAAGCGGGTCCGGATGAACGGCGACGCCGTCACCTACGAGACCGGGCCGGTGATCTGGGGCGAGCCGGGCACCAACGGTCAGCACTCGTTCCACCAGCTCCTCCATCAGGGGTCGACCGTGATCCCGGCCGACTTCATCGTCTTCGCCGAACCCGACCACGGTGACGCGGCGATGGCCGGCCTCGACGCCCACCACGACCTCCTCGTCGCCAACTGCTTCGCCCAGACCGAAGCCCTGGCGTTCGGCAAGACCGCCGAAGAGGTCGCAGCGACCGAGCCCGATCCGGCGCGCGTGCCCCACCGGACCTTCCCCGGCAATCGGCCGTCGACGACGATCATGGCGCCCCGGCTCACGCCGTCGGTGCTCGGCCAACTCATCGCGCTCTACGAACACCAGGTGTTCGTGCAGGGAACGGTCTGGGGGGTCAACAGCTTCGATCAATGGGGGGTCGAACTCGGCAAGGTCTTGGCCGTCGCCATCACCCCCGAACTGACCGGCGAGGCCCCCGACCTCGCCCACGACGCGTCGACCAACGCCTTGATCACCCGCTACCGCACGATGCGGGGGCGCTGAACCGCCGCGGTCGATCAGTCGCGGGCCGGAGCGAGCCGGCCGTCGACGAGCGAATAGACCTGGTCGGCATGGGCGAGCGGCACCGGATCGTGGGTCGCGACGAACGCGGCGACCCCGTGACTCTCGACCAGCGCGGCCAGCACCTCCACGATCTCCGCACCGGTCCGCGAATCGAGCTGGCCGGTCGGTTCGTCGGCCAACAGCAGCCGGGGCCGGTTGGCGAGCGCTCGAGCGATGGCGACGCGCTGCTGCTCACCACCGGAGAGTTCGCCCGGCCGGTGGCCGAGTCGATGACCGAGACCGACGAGTTCGAGCAGGGTCGCGGCCCGCTCCATGCGCTCGTCGGGATCGATCCGTCCGAGCCGCATCGGGAGCTCGACGTTCTCCGCGGCGGTGAGGGTCGGGAGCAGGCCGAACGCCTGGAAGATGAAACCGATCTCGGATCGCCGGGTCGCGGCCAGGTCGGGTTCATCGAGTTCGCCGAGGTCGACACCGTCGACCCGCACGACACCGGCACTGGGCCGTTCGAGTCCACCGAGCATGTTCAACAGCGTCGTCTTGCCGCTTCCGGATCGGCCCATCACCACCGCGAACGACCCCGGTTCGACCGAGAGATCGACCTCGCGCACCGCGGGGACGTCGCCGGCCGGCGTCACGAAGTGTTTCGAGAGGCCATCCGCCTCCAGCACCGGGCTCACGGCGACACCTCCCCTTGGGGCGGGGCCCATGTGTCGGCTTCACCGACCGTCTCGGAGTGATCGGGCCACACGTTCACCCGATCGGATTCGAGGGTCAACCGGACCCGTTCCTCCATCCCCAGCGCGTCGAGGTACTCGGCCGGGAGCTGCAGACGTCCGGCGCGGTCGAGCACCGCGAACTCTTCGGCGACGACCTGCTCCGCACCGTCCGCACCGAGCCTCGACCGACGAACCGTCTCGGTGCTGGTGCGTCCGTCGCGGATCAACACCGTGCGATCGGTCTGGGCGGCGAGTTCATGATCGTGGGTCACCACGACGACGGTCACGCCGCGCTCCCGGTTGACCTCGCGGAGCACCGCCACGACCTCGGCCGCGGTCTCGGTGTCGAGCTCGCCGGTGGGCTCGTCGGCGAAGATCACCCGGGGTTCGTTCGCGAGCGCGGTGGCGATCGCGACCCGTTGCTGTTCACCGCCCGACAACTGCGACGGACGATGGTCGTACCGGTCGCTGAGCCCGACCCGATCGAGCAGGTCGCGGGCGAAGACCCGCCGGGCGCGCCGAGGTCTCCCGCTCAACCGCATCGGCAGCGCCACGTTCTCCTCCGCCGTCAGGTACGGGACGAGGTTCTTGGCGGTCTGCTGCCACACGAACCCGACCTCGTGCCGGCGGAAGCGGGTCCGGTCGCCGACCGTGAGGGCGAGCAGGTCGTGGCCGGCGACCCGCGCGGCTCCGGCGGTCGGGCTCACGAGACCGGCGAGCACCCCGAGCAGGGTCGACTTGCCGCTGCCCGACGCCCCGACGATCGCGACGAACTCGCCCTGTTGGACGACGAGGTCGAGGCCTTGGAGGGCGATGACCTCGATGTCCTCTTGTTGGTAGATCTTGACGAGGTTGTCGCAGACGATGACGGCGTCGCCGCCGAACACCGGCGACTCGGCCGTCCGAGCGTTCTGCTCGAGGGTGTCGTAGCGAGTGGATGAGGCCATCTACCGATTCCCTTCCCGAAGGATCTTCGCATGGTCGAGACGTCGGATCGCCCGAGCGGCGACCACGAGGACGAGTCCGAGTGCGAGGGCGACCGCGAGCACCACGCCCGCGAGCGCGGATCATTCCACGACCACGCCCGCTGCCACTGCGCCGTCCGAGAACGCCTCGAAGGACAGGTTCGGACCGAGCACCCGCGCCGCGAAGACGCCGGCGGACACGCCGAGGAGGGCGGCCGCGCCATAGGTGGGTGCCAGCTCCGCCAGCGCGACCCGCACCGCGTCCGCGCGGGTGCCGCCGAGGATCGTCACGACGCCCAGATCGCGGCGACGGTCGCGTTCGTGGACCACCGTGGC
>CAZEML010000236.1:0-5820 GCA_964513285.1 uncultured Candidatus Nemicrothrix sp. | reverse complement strand
CCCTGAGCCCGTCGCTGAGCCCGCCCCGACCGCGCCGGAGCCGGTCGCGTCGACCCCGGCTCCTGCCCCCGCTCCCGCGGCCCCGCCGCAGCCCGAGCCGACCCCGGCTCCGGCGTATGAGCCCGTCGCGTCGTATGACCCCGAGCCCACGGCGCCGGCCCTTCCGCCGCTGCCGTCCTATGACCGGGTTGATCTCGGCGACGTCGGCGTCTACGCCGATGCGGCCGCCGGTCCGCTCGACATCGACGAGCAGGCGTTCCAGAGCGCCGCGGCCGACATCACCACCCTGATGCGCCAGTCGCACGCCCTCGTGTTGCGCATGCGCGCCGAGGCCGAGGCCAAGGTTCGCCAGGCGATCGAGGCCACCGATCAGGAGATGCGCACCCGCCGCGACCGCGAGACCCATCAGCTCCACATCCTGCGCGGTCAGGCCGAGGAGCACATGCAGGCGTCGCTGCGCGACGCCAAGAGCTACAGCGATCAGGCTCGCCAGCGAGCCGGCCGGTACCTCGCCGACACCAAGGCCGAAGCCGACCGCTACGTCGAGCAGCGTCAGGCCACCGCCGATGTCGAGGCCGACCGTCTCGTCTCCGACGCCGACCTGCAGGCGCGCTCCACCATCGAGGCGGCCGACGATCAGAGCCGCAAGGTTCGCGCCGACGCCGATGCGTTCGCCGCGAGAGTCCGCTCCGAGGCGACCACCGAGGAGCGCCGCACGCTCGAGGCCGCCGAGAAGGGCGCGGCGGAGTTGCGTGAGGAGACCGCCGAGCTGCGCCAGCAGGCCGCCGACACCCTCGCTGAGGCTCGCCGCACCGCCGATCGCATCCGAGAGGAGTCGATCGAGGACTCCGAGCAGATCATCGTCGACGCCCATGACTCCGCGATCGCGAAGTCGCAGGAAGTGATGGAGCAGGCCCGCGACCTCGTGGCCACGCTCACCGAGGTCGAGTCCGAGACCCACACCCGCCTGCTCGAAGCGCGTCGGGTGCTGGCCGAGGTCGTCGAGCGCACCTCGGTGTCCTCGGCGCCAGACGATGGCCTCGCCGCCCGAATCGACGACTTGCTCAACCGAGCGACCGACGCCTGATCGCTGGGGGGACACGACCATGATGGAAAAGCCCGACCAGATCCGCCAGAAGACCTTCTCGGTTGTTCGCCGTGGCTACGACCGCGCCGAAGTGTCGGAGTACCTGGCCCACGTCGCCACCAACCTGCGCACCCTCGACGTCCTCGAGATGCGCCGCAAGACGTTCAACACCGCCCGCCGGGGCTTCGATCCGGGCGAGGTCGACACCTACCTCAACATGCTCGCCGGCGAGCATTCGGAGATCCTCGAGCAGCTCGACGCCGAGGAGGCCGCGATGCCCGCGCCCGAGCCGGTCGACGAAGGCTTCGGCGCGGAGCTCGATGCGGTGTTCGACACGCCCGCAGCCGTGGCCGAGCCGGCCGAGGCGCCGGCTGCCGAGCCCGCCGGGATCGAGCCGCCGTCCGAGGACGACTTCGCACTCGGCGCACTCGAGACCAGCGCCGAGATGGAACCCGAGCCGGTCATGGCCGAGCCTGAGCCCGTCGTGGCCGAGCCGGAGCCCGAGCCCCTCGTCGCTGAGCCGCAGCCGGAGCCGGTGGCCATTGCCCCGGAGCCCGAGCCGGTCGCCGCTGAGCCCGAGCCGGTCGCCGCGGCGCCCGAGTCGCGCATCGAGTTGCCGGCGTCGTTGCTCGAAGGCCCGGAGCCATGGTTCGAGATGGACGATCTTCCCGAGCCGAGCCCTGATGGTCTGACCCTCGTCGAGGACGGCTTCCAGAACGCCGCCAGCGAGGTGGCGGCCCTCATGGCTCGTGCCCACGCCAGCGCGGTGCGGTTGCGGGCCCAGGCCGAAGTCGAGGTGCGCGATGCCCTCGCCGCGGCCGAGGCCGAACTGGAGGCTCGCCGGGCCGCCGAGGAAGCCAACCTGGCCCGGGTGCGTCAGCAGGCCGAGCAGCAGATCGACGAAGCCAAGGGCCGCGCCGAGGAAGCCGTTCAGGCCGAACGCGAGCGGGCCGACCGGCTCGTCGCTGAGACCCGCGCCGAGGCCGATGCCTATGCCGATCGGCAGCGCAGCCGAGCCGACGCCGAGGCCAGCGGTGTGATCGCTCGCGCCGAGAGCTACGCCCAGAACTCCCTCGACAACGCCGACGAGCACGAGCGTCGTGTCCGCGCGGAGTCCGAGGCCTACGTCGATCGCACCCGCCGTGAGGCGTTGGCCGGAGCCGAGCGCACCAACGAGGCGGCGGCTGCCGTGCAGTCCGAGAAGATGGTGGCGGCTCAGTCCGAGCGGAACTCCGCTGCGGCGGCGCTCGCCAACGCCCAGGACGAGGCGGAGTCGCTGCGTCAGAAGGCCCGACAGGACGCTGATCAGCGCGTCGCGTCGGCCCGAGCCGAGGCCGAGCAGCGGTCGGCGGCGATCCGGGCCGAGGCCCGTCGCTTCGTCGAGTCGCTTGCCGCCCGTGAGGCTGCCAGCCGCCGTCGTCTCGCCGAAGCCGAGGCGCTCATCCAGTCGGCGGCGGGTTCGATCGAGCAGGCATCGCGCGAGGAAGACCTCCTCAGCCAGTTCGACGAGGTGCTCGATCGCCTCAAGACGGCCGGCCCTCCGATGGGGGCTGACCGGGACGCCGGGGTCGCCGGCTCGTCTGACCTGAACTGAGTTCGGTTTCCCTCCGGGACGATCGACCTGGCCGTCTAGGCCATTGGAACCTGCCTGTGCGGCTGCCCTTAGCCGGGGCGATTTTGTGCCGATGAAGGCATATGCAGGTCAATCGGGCGCTCTTGCGGATGCGCGGAAATCGTGACGTCGCCCGAGGCCGCACGGCCCCGGCGACCACGATGGGCCCCCGACTGACCCGATCGCTCATCGGCGTCGCCGTCACCTTCGTCGCCGTGCTCATCGGCAACGATTTCGGCGCCTCCCCGCCGTTCGTGCTCGGCGTGGGGTTGAGCGTCACGCTCACGATGCACGCGGGCGCACTGGTGCAGGGGCTGCGCGGCTACTTCGCGGAGGACGAGCTGACCCATGCTCGTCAGCTCGCTCACCTCGACGAGCTCACCGGCCTGCCCAACCGGTCGTCGATCATGACCGAGATCGCCAGCGCGGTCCGCGAGGCGAACGACAAGCACACGATCATGGGCGTGATCTTCATGGATCTCGATCGCTTCAAGGCGGTCAACGACTCGATGGGGCACGGCGTCGGGGATGAGCTGCTCAAGGTGGTCGGCGCCCGTCTCCAGGCGGCGTGTCGCACCGGTGACGTCGTCGGTCGTTTCGGCGGCGACGAGTTCGTCATCATCACCCGCGGCCTGACCGAGCACGACACGGTCCGGCGGGTGGCGGAGACGATCCGCAACTCCTTCGCCGATCCGATCCAGATCGACGGCTCGGAGCTGTTGATGGGCTGCAGCATCGGCGTCACGACCGCTGGTCGCGGCGACACCCGCACCGCCTCGGAGCTGCTACGCGATGCCGACACCGCGATGTACGCCGCCAAGAACGAGCGGTCCGGTGTCCGAGTCTTCGACGAACATCATCGTCAGGCCGTCGTCGAACGCATGGGGATCGAACGAGAGCTCCTGAAGGCCCTCGCACGCGACCAGTTCAAGGTCTTCTACCAGCCGATCGTCTCGTGGAAGAACAACAAGCTGTCGTCGTTCGAAGCACTCGTGCGGTGGGAGCACCCCGAGTTCGGTCTGATCGGCCCGGATCGGTTCCTGCCGGTCGTCGAGGACTCCGGCATGATGAGCCGGCTCGGTGAGACCGTGCTGCGCGAGACACTCGCTCAGAAGATGGAGTGGAGGCACGCGCTTCCCGACTCCGTCGAGGTCTCGGTCGGCGTCAACGTCGCGGAACGTCAGCTCCTCGATCGCAGCTTCCCGCAGCAGGTGGCCTCCGCGATCGAGTGGACCGGCATCGACCCCTCGAAGGTGACGCTCGAGATCACCGAGGACGTCATGATCGAACGGCTCGACGACTCCCTGACCCAGCTGCGTGATCTCGCCGCCCTGGGCGTCTCGCTCGTCATCGACGACTTCGGCACCGGTCGTTCGTCGCTCGCGTGGGTGAAGAAGCTCGACATGATCGACGCGATCAAGATCGACCGTTCCTTCATCATCGGCATCCCCGAAGGGCATGTCGACATGGCGATCATCGACGGCATCATGCTGATGGCCGAGGCCCTCGGTCATCGGGTGGTCGCCGAGGGCGTCGAGACGCTCGAGCAGGCCCAGGCGCTCGACTCGCTCGGCGTGGACCTCATGCAGGGGTACCTCTTCGCTCGGCCCGAGCCGGCCGGATCGGTCGACATGGACATGTTGATGCGTGGTCCGGTGACCGCGGCCGGCGGCCTCGACGAGGCGCCGGTCCGCCGCATCGCCTGATCGGGCGGCCCCTGCCCGAAGCCCGCCGCTCGCTGCCAGACTCGTGCCATGGAGTTGACGCGTTCGCAGCGAGTGATGATCGCGATCGCCGCGCTGGCCGCGGCGACGGGCCTCGCCGCGTACGACGCGCAGAACGAGTCGACCGAGCCGGTGGCGATCATCGATGCCCGGCTGGGCCCTGGTGATCGGGTCGAGGTGTTGATCGATCGCTGCGACAGCGAGGCGGAGGTGACGAGCACCGGCCTCGCCGAGGACCGGTTGGTGGTCGAGATCAGCGCTCGGGCCGGGTCAGGAGACTGCCAAGACGTCGTCGACGTCACGTCGATCACCGACGACATCGTCGAGCTCGAGGACGTCACCTCGGGCGAGGTCTTCGTGCTCCGGTCGCCGGCCGGCGGCTCGAACCGGCCTCCGGTCGGCACGCGCGAGTAGGCCCGCGGCCCTCATCGGGGCCAGAAACACCACCGACCGTCGAGGCCTCGCCGGTACCCTCTTGGCTCATGGCCGACGACATGCCGCAGCACCGCTACGACGCCGAAACGGCGGACGAGCTCGAGACCCGTTGGCAGGCCCAGTGGCTGGCCGACGGCACCCATCACGCGCCCAACCCCGCCGGCCTCCTGTCCGACGACCCGCAGGGGGTCGCGGCCCGCCCGAAGCTGTTCATCATGGACATGTTCCCGTACCCGTCGGGCTCGGGACTCCACGTCGGTCACCCGCTGGGCTACATCGCCACCGACGTCTACGCCCGCTTCAAGCGCATGTCGGGCTTCAACGTGCTGCACACGATGGGCTTCGACGCGTTCGGTCTGCCCGCCGAGGAGCACGCCCGCCAGACCGGCGAGCACCCGCGCATCAACACCGAGAACAACATCGCCAACATGACCCGGCAGCTCGATCGGCTGGGCCTGGGTCACGACAAGCGCCGTTCGATCGCCACCACCGACGAGGCCTACTACCGCTGGACCCAGTGGATCTTCAGCCAGATCTTCAACGCCTGGTTCGACGAAGAAGCCGGCAAGGCCCGTCCGATCAGTGAGCTGGAGGACCAGTTCGCGTCCGGTGAGCGCGCCACCCCCGACGGTCGCCCGTGGTCTGAGCTGTCGCTCAGCGAGCAGCGCAGCGTGTTGCACGACCACCGCCTGGCCTACGTGTCCGAAGCGCCGGTCAACTGGTGCCCGGGCCTGGGCACGGTGCTGGCCAACGAAGAGGTCACCGCCGACGGCCGCAGCGACCGGGGCAACTTCCCGGTGTTCAAGCGTCCGCTGAAGCAGTGGATGATGCGCATCACCGCCTACGCCGATCGCCTGATCGACGACCTCGACCTGCTCGACTGGTCCGACTCGATCAAGACGATGCAGCGCAACTGGATCGGCCGCAGCGAGGGCGCGTTGGTCTCGTTCGGATCGACGAGC
>CAZEML010000235.1:0-5863 GCA_964513285.1 uncultured Candidatus Nemicrothrix sp. | reverse complement strand
GCCTCGATGTACCGCGCCGCCTGGATGCACGACGCCGGCCAGGACAACGTCAAGGCCATGTCGGGCGTGAAGGCCTGGGGCTGCGAGGTCGTCAATCAGGTCATGTACGACTGTGTGCAGTTCCACGGCGGCATGGGCTACATGCGGGAGTCCGCCATCGAGCGCATGTACCGCGACGCCCGCATCCTGCCGATCGGCGGGGGCGCCACCGAAGTCATGCTCGAAGAGGTCGCCAAGCGTTCCTACGCCTAGGTGTGTCATACCGCCCGGGCAGGCTCGGGCGATGATCCTCCACACCCTCGATCTGCGGCGCTACCTCGTCACTCTGCTCATCGAGCGCGGCGGTTCGGCGACGGTCGCCGAACTTCGCGCTGATCTCGAGGCCGACGGCTTCCGAGTCGACGGCCGGGCCAGCCGCACCATCCCCGACGCCTTCCGCGCCGAGGTTCGACGCGGACGGGTCGTTCGCACGGGACACGGCCGCTATGCGGTCGGTGACCTCGCCCGCACGACCAAGCACCGCATGGTTCATCGCACGGCTGCGCTTCGCGCTGGGGTGAGGGGTGTCGCACCGTAGTGGAACGGCGCCCACCGGAATCCGGACGGTGTTCCACTACGGTGCGACACCCGCCACTGAGGCACGACCGGAGCACGCTGGTGTCGGGAACGCGACCATTGGGTACGCCGTCGGCGGCGCCGGCGAGCCATGATGGCCCCATGAGCGACGACGAGACCCCGCAGGAGACGTTCGAGGAGTTCAAGAACTCCTTCTCCTACAGCACCCGCACCAACCTCGACGCCAAGTTCCTGGCCGCCCTCGACGAGGCGGACGCCGCCACCTTCTTCGAGGAACTGATCCGTCAGGCGGTGACCGTCGCCGACGGAACCGACGACCGGGCCCGGGACATGGCGGTGTTCCTCAAGGACTGGCAGGTCAAGGCCTACGACAAGCCCGGCCAGTTCAGCTACGACGACGCCCCGTTCACGCCGCTCTCGACACCGCTCGCCGAACGCAAGGTCGCGCTCGTCACGTCGAGCGGCCACTTCCTCGACGGCGACGACCCCGAACCGTTCGGCGTGACCGACATGACCCAGGACGAAGCGGTCGAACGAATCCAGGACTTTCTCAAGGAGGCGCCCTCGCTGTCGGCGATCCCACCCGGCACGACCGGCGATCAGTTGCGGGTCCGCCACGGCGGCTACCCGATCGAAGGGGCCCAAGTCGACCACAACGTGGGTCTCCCCATCGACCACATGGACGCCTGGGCCGCCGACGGCACGGTCGGCGAGTACGCCGGTGCGTTCTCCTTCGTCGGCGCCTGTTCCCAGGTGCGGCTGACCAAGAAGACCGGACCCGAGTGGGTCGAGCAGTTCCGGGCCGACGGGATCGAAGCCGCGTTCCTCGTCCCCCTTTGACCGGTCTGCCACGTGTCCGTGGGACACGTCGCACGCCTGCTCGAAGCCGCCGGCATTCCGACGGTGATGATCGCGTCGGAGACCTTCGCCGGTCGCATGATCCCGATGTCGATCCCTCGACTCGTCCTCACCCCACAGCCGCTCGGCCGACCCCTCGGCGCGCCCGGAGACGCAGCGCGTCAACGGTTCGTGCTCGAAGAGGCCAAAACGTTCCTCGAGGCGGCGACCGAGGGAGCCTCGGTCCACCGCCTCGAGTGGTGAACGTCTGATCAGCAGGTGACGACTAGAGATCGATCGGGCGCAGCACCCGGTTGACCGTCTGGACGAAGCCCTGACCGGTCGCGACATCGCGCGGCCGAGAGATCCGCGCATCGCGGTCGTCGGGATCAGCATCGACGACCTTGCGGCCGTCGACGGTCACCGAGCCGCCTCCGGCGGTCACGACCTCGCCCTGCAGGTCATTGACGGTCCCGGCACCGAGGCCGACGTGGTACAGCAGCACGTCGTCGAGCAGACCCGGATCATCGGCGGACACGTACCCGGTCGCCTCGGCGATGAAGGCGAACGCGCCGGCCTCGCTCCAGCCGTGGTAGCCGAGGTCCCACGCCAACCGCAGGAAGGCGAAGTCGGTCGGGGCGAACACGGTCACGTCGTCGAGGCCCGCGAGGGTGTCGACGAGACCCGCGGCGACGAGTGCCTCGCGCAGCAGGTCGTAGTCGTTCCAGCGGTGGTCGAAGCCGGAGTCGCCCGAGGCGGCGATCACGACGTCGACCGCGGAAGCCGGAACCTCCGGCGGCAGGTCGAGCGGACGCAGCACCCGGTTGATCGTGTGGATGATGCCGTTCGACGCCTCGATGTCGAACGGGCGGCGCACCTTCGGGTCACGGGCGTTCGGGTCGAGGTCGCCGAGCGTGGTGCCGTCAGGGGTGATCTCGCCGCCCTGGAGCGTCACGATCGGACCGTTGGCCAGGTCGCCAGAGCCGACCAGGCTCGGCGCGACGTGGTACAGCAGCACGTCGTCGAGCAGACCCGGTTCGGACGCGGACACGTACCCGGTCGCCTCGGCGATGAACGCGAAGGCGCCCGACTCGCTCCAGCCGTGGTAGCCGAGATCGCGAGCGAGCCGGATGAAGGCCCGGTCGTTCGGCGCGAAGACCGTGATGCCGTCGGTGGTGGCGACCGCCCCGGCGAGGTCGGTGGCGATCAGTGCTTCGCGGAGGATGTCGTAGTCACCTCCTCGACGGTCGAAGCCGGTGTCGCCGGACTCGGCGATCACGATGTCGACGATCGTGCCGGGGTCCTGGGCTCCGGCCGGTACTGCCACGGTCGTGGCGAGGGTCGCGGCGGCCGCGACCGCCGCCAGGGTCTTTCCAATGCGCATGAGCGCCTCCGATGCAGGGGATGGGATGTCACCTGCTACGGCGACGGGCGCCTGCGCGGATGCGCGACCGACCGAGACAGGCCATGATCACCGCTGTGTCCCAGCCGAACATCCTCTTCATCCAGGTCGACCAACTCGCTGCGTCGTTCCTGCCCGCCTACGGCAATCCGATCGCCCGCACCCCCAACCTCGACGCGCTCGCGGACCGGTCGCTCGTCTTCGATTCGGCGTACACGAACTTCGCCCTGTGCGCGCCCAGCCGCTTCTCGATGCTGGCGGGCCGTCTCGCGTCCGAAGTCGGTGCCTACGACAACGGCGCCGAGTTCCCCAGCTCGTACCCGACCTACGCCCACTATCTGAAGGCCGCCGGCTACCACACCGCACTCGTCGGCAAGATGCACTTCGTGGGCGCCGATCAGCTCCACGGTTTCGACGAACGGCTCACGATCGACATCTACCCGGCGAGCTTCCAGTGGACGGGCGACTGGACCGACACCAGCGAGGACCACGGCAACGACTCCCGCTCGTTCACCCTCGCCGGGCCGGTCACCCGCAACGTCCAGATCGACTACGACGAAGAGGTCCTGCATCGCGCCCGGCGCAAGCTCTTCGACCTCGGTCGCGGCGTCGGGATCGACGACGGCCAGCCGTGGCACCTGACCCTGTCGTTCACTCACCCGCACGACCCCTACCAGTGCGACCACGAACACTGGGCTCGGTACGACCACGACGAGATCGACATGCCGGTCGTGTCTCGACTCGACGACCAGGATCCGTACAGCCTGCGCTTGCTGCAGCAGACCGGGCTCGAGCACTTCGTGCCGTCCGACGAGCAGATCCGCACCGCTCGCCACGGTTACTACGGGTCGATCAGCTACGTCGACGACATCGTCGGCTCGGTTCTCGACACCGTTCGCGAAGCGGGGGTCGAGGACAACACCGTCATCGTGTTCTCGACCGACCACGGCGACTTCATGGGCGAACGGGGGCTCTGGTACAAGCGCTCGTTCTTCGAGCCGTCGTCGCGGATCCCGTTGATGGTGGCAGGGGCCGGGATCGACGCCGGCCGCAGCGGCCGCAACGTCTCCCTGGTCGACCTGCTGCCGACGTTCGTGGAGCTGGCGGGCGGTGTGGACGTCGTCGGTCCGATCGCCGGCTCATCGCTGCTCACCAGCGATGTCGATCTCGTGTTCGGCGAGAACCTGTCCGAAGGGGCGACCGCCCCGATCCTCATGGCCAAGCAGGGTGACCTGAAGTACGTGTGGAGCGGGTGTGACCCCGAGCAGCTGTTCGACCTGTCGACCGACCCGCACGAGTTGACCAACCTGGCGGGCGACGCCGCCCATGCGGAGGCACAGGCCGAGCTCCACACCATCGTCCACGACCGCTGGGACGTCGAAACGCTCGGCCCCCTCGTCGAGGAGAGCCAGCGCCGCCGCACGTTCCTGCGCGAACTGTACGCCGGCGGAACCGCGCCGGAATGGCGCCAGGCGCCGACCGATCAAGCGGCCCAGCACGTGCTGCCCGAGGGCACCTCGTACAACGACTGGGTCTACGCCAACATCATCGACTAGCTCGGTCCGAGCAGCTCGGTCAGCGTGCGCAACGGCACGCCGGTGCCGAGCGACTCGACCGCGGTTCGGATCGCGAGCGCCCGCCCCTCGCCGATCACCGGATCGGCATAGGCATGGAACTTGGCGACGACATCGTCATCGGCGAGCGGCGTGTGGGGATCCCCGGGAGCCTCGTGATCGGCGGACTCGATGCGCCGACCGTCCCGCAACGTGAACGCCACCCGGGCGAACCGTCGCGCGGGGAAGGCGGCGTTGTGGGTGTCGTCCTCGGTGACGGTGAGGGCCGCCGCGAACCGGGCGATCTCGGGGTCGTCGAGTCGGTCGGTGACCGTCGCCGGGCTGACCTCGCCGTGCACGATCGTCGCCGCGACCGGGAACGGGAGGGCGTATTGCGCCTGCTCGGTCGTGGCCGGGTGCCGGACCGCGAGCCGCGCCCCCTCGTGGAACGTGAAGACCTCGACGTCCTCGATGTCACCGGGGCTCACACCGTGATCCGCCATGAGCACACGGGTCGCCTCGACCGCCGGTTGCGCCCACCGACAGACCGGAAACTCCTTCAGGTACTGCTCGGCGATGATCCAGTGCGAGCCGAGATCCTCCCACGAAGCCGCCGCGTCCTCACCGGTGACGGTGATCGCCGGGGCACCCGTGAAGCCATCGGCCGCGAGGTAGGCCGCCGAGGTACCGGCCATCGCCCCCCAACCGGAGCCGTCCTTGAGCATCGTCGGGTGATCGATCACTCGCATCATCTGCGATCGGGGGCCGTGGTACTCGGCGATGCCGATCGCCTCCGCTGAGCGAGTGGCGTCGAGCCCGAGCGCCCGGGCCCCGACCAGCGCCGCGCCGAGCGCGATCCACGCGCCCGAGGTGTGGTAGTCGGGCGCGGTCGCGTGCAGCGCGATGCCGGCTCGGGTGCCGACCTCGTACCCGACGATCAGCGCGGCGAGGAAGTCATCGCCGTCGTCCAACCCCTCGGCCTGGTGGAAGGCCAGGAGCGAGGGCAACAGGCCACAGCCGGTGTGGCCCTTGGTGAGGCGGTGACCGTCGTGGGCATCGATCGAATCGATCGTCATACCGCCCGCCAGCGCCGCACCCGCAGGGGAGACGACCCGCCCGTCGAAGAGCACCGGTGCACCGACCCGGCCGGCCCCGAAGTGATCGACCGCGTGGTCGCGGATGATGCGGCTCAGCTCGGTCTGGGAGCCGGCGATCGCGACGCCGAGCAGGTCGAGCAGGAACCGGCGCCCGTGCCGCACCGCCTCGTCGGGCAGGTCGACCAACGTCGTGTCGTGCGTGAACGTCAGGACGCGATCGAGGGTGCTCACGACTCGGGCGGCTCGTAGTTGTCGCGAAACGAGAAGGCGTACGGCGACGGCCCGTTGGCCCGCAGATGTTCGAGCCGTTCGACGCCCTCAGCCGGGGTCGGACGATGCCCGGCCGGGATCCACCACATCACGAGGAAGGGCTGAGACTCGACCTCGAACCACTCGGT
>CAZEML010000234.1:0-5908 GCA_964513285.1 uncultured Candidatus Nemicrothrix sp. | reverse complement strand
GCGTGTTCGGGCGCGTTGGCTGCGGCGACCGTCGGGCAGATCACGATGTCGCCGATGAGATCGTCGGGATGGTCGGCATCGGCACCGTCGAGCGGGAAGGACAAGACGTCGGTCGGACGGTCCTTGCCCCGATGCTCGAGGTTGAGCTCCTGGATCGTCGGCTCGTCGACGAACAGGAGGTTGCACTCACCGGCCGCGACCCCTCGATCGATGAACGATGCGGTCGCCAGCGCGGACCAGCGGTCGAGATCGACCTCGATCGCCGCTTGTTCGTCGACCGCGACGACGACCGGCGTGGTGGTAGACGCAGGCTCGCTCACGAGCCGTTGCCGGCCTGGCCGGAGTTGGAGGTCGCCTTCTCGTAGGCGTCGACGATGTCTTGCACGATGCGGTGGCGCACGACGTCGCGGCCGCCGAGTCGGGCGAAGGCGATGCCGTCGATGTGTCCGAGCACGCCTTCGAGATTACCGAGACCGGACCGCCCGCCTTGCACATCGACCTGGGTGATGTCGCCGGTGACGACGGCCTTGGAACCGAAGCCGATACGGGTCAGGAACATCTTCATCTGCTCGGGCGTGGTGTTCTGCGCCTCGTCGAGGATGATGAACGACGCGTTGAGGGTGCGGCCGCGCATGAACGCGAGCGGCGCGACCTCGACGATGCCCCGGTCGAGCAGCCGCTCCATGCCGTCGTTGCCGACCATGTCGTGGAGGGCGTCGTACAGCGGCCGGAGATACGGGTCGACCTTGGCCATCATGTCGCCGGGCAGGAAGCCGAGCCGTTCGCCGGCCTCGACGGCAGGGCGGGTGAGGATGATGCGGTCGACCTCGCCTTGCTGGAGAGCTCGGACCGCCATCGCGACCGCGAGCCACGACTTGCCGGTGCCGGCGGGGCCGATGCCGAACGTGACGACGTTGTCCGCGATCGCCTCGACGTACGCCTTCTGCCCCGCGGACTTCGGGCGGATGACCTTGCCCTTGTCAGCCCGCAGGATCTCGTGGGTGAACACCGCCGACGGCTTCTCGTCGGCGCGGACCATGTCGATCGTGCGCTCAAGGGTGCGTTCGTCCACCCGCTGGCCGCGCTCGGCCAACACGACCAACTCCTCGAAAACGGTCGCGGCGACCGACGCCCCGGGCCCGCCGAGGTGCACCTCGTTGCCGCGCACGGTGATGTCGGCGTCAGGCAGGGCTTCCTCGATGCGGCGCAGGTGCCGGTCGTGCTCGCCGAGCAACGCACCCATGAGGTGGTTGCCGGGGACCCGGATGGTGATGGTGGCGTCAGTCATCGTGTGCACGCGAGCGTATCGGTCCACCTCCCCTCGACGACAGCGACTTCGGGCACCGACCCCAAAAACGCCGAGGCGCTAGGGTCCGCCGACGTGGAGCCCAACCCGCGCCCGCCCCGAGAGCCCGTTCAGCTGAGTGCCGGCGACCCCCTCGGGGCGCTGCATTCGTGGATCGCCGAAGGACAGGTCGACGAGGCCGCGCGCGCCCGGGCGCGCCAGCGCTGGCTCGAGCGGCAGGCGGCCGAGGAGGCCAGCCTCATCGGCGTGCTCGTCGATCTCGCCGAACGCAACCGCCCTGTCACGGTCACCACCGAGGCCGGCCACCGACTCTCGGGACCCATCGTCGCGGTCGGGGCCGACTTCGGCGTCCTCCGGGATCAGCGGCTCGGCGACGCGATCGTGCCGACCAGCGCGATCGCATTGGTGCGGCCCTCACCCGGCGACGACCTCCCGACCGGCGACCGCACCGTCAACATGGTGCTCGCCTTCGGCGACGCCTTGATGGAGCTCGCGCCGGAGCGACCCGAGTGCATCGTCGCGGTCGGGAGCGATCAGCTGCGCGGCGACATCCGGTCGGTGAGCCCCGACGTCCTCGTGCTCGCGCTCGACGGCGACCGGCGCGACCTCGTCCATGCCGCGGTGGCTGCGATCGACCACGTCATCGTGCTGCGCCGCTGAGCCGGCACGGTCGGACCCCGCCGGTCAGTTGCGGCGGGACCGGCGCTGGCGTTCGAGGAAGCGGTAGACGTCGATCAGGTCGATCCCGGGGAACGGGCTGAACTCGCGCTGTGACGGCGGCAACGCCGACAACACATGGCTCCGTTCGGCCGCCGACGGCCACGCATGGTCGGACCACTGCTCGACGAGGAGCGGGTCGGGCTCGATCTCTCGCTCCCGGGCGTACTCCCGGCGAAGGGTGTTGCTGCCGCGGAACCGGTGCGCGTACGAGGCCGGCGTGCCGAACGAAATGGCGTACGGGTGCCGGTCGGTCTCGGTCTCGATGTAGGTGGTCTCGAAGTACTCGCCGGCGTCCATGACCGTGTACTGGGAGTGGAGCAGGAAGCTGCCGGTCGCGTTCCACGCCTGCCGACTGCCCCACTGGCGCGGCACCCGCTCGCCCTCGAAGCCGCCGTCGATCGCGACCGGAAACGCGACACCGTCGTTCTCGTAGGCCTTGTCGATCACGCCTTCGCTGTCGGTGCGGAGGAAGTGACACGGGATGTCGAGGTGTTCGGTGGCGAGGTTGGTGAACCGGTGGGCCGCCATCTCATAGGAGATGTAGAAGACCTCCTTGAGGTCCTCGACCGAGATGTCCTCGGCGCCGTCGGCCTCCCGGAGGAACTCGACCGCTGGCGCTTCGGGCGCGAGGACGGCGGCGGCGAAGTAGTTCGACTCGATGCGCTGGCGGAGGTAGTCGCCGAAGTCGCGGGTGTCGGAGTGGTCGAGGGCGAAGTGCCCGAGCGTCTGGAGCACCACGCTGCGGGCCTGGCGGACCTTCAGCCCGCCGCGATCGGGGATGAAGATGATCTTGTCGCGCCGGTCGGTGATGCTGCGCGCCGACCGGGGGATGTGGCTGACCCGTTCGACGGTGAACCCGCACCATTTGGCGAGTTCGGTCAGCACTCGCTCCGAGATCGGGCCGCTGCCGTTGTACCCGGCCGCAGCGAGGCCGCGTGCGGCGACCGCTTCGATCTCCGCGAAGTAGTTGTTGCGTTCCCGCATCTCGCCGCGCAGGGCGTTGTTGGCGGCGCGGGCCCGTTCGGCGAGATCCGGCGTCCGCTGCTCCCCCGTCGGGACCTCGCGGTCACGGACGGTCTCCCACAACGCCACCAGGTGTTCGAGCGCCTCGTCGGGCACCTTCGCCGACGGCTTGAGGTGGCCGAGCCCGAGGGCCTGGTAGGCCGGGTCGCGTTGGGCTCGCTCGAGTTCGATCTCGAGATGGGCGCGCCGGTCGGGTGCGGTGTGTTCGAGCAGGGCGCTGGTCGACGTGTCGAGCGCATCGGCCAACTCGTTGAGCAGCCCGAGCTTGGGCTCGACCTTGCCGTTCTCGAGCTGGGAGAGGTACGGCACGGGCCGCCCGACGGCGTCGGAGACCTCCGCCAGCGTCGCCCCTTTCGTGCGGCGGGCGTGACGGATCCGATGTCCGAGCACGAGTAGATCGAAGTCCTCAGCCATGAGTGCGAACTTTGACAGATTTTTCGGAAAACGCAAACAGGTCGCCGCGAATGGGCAGAAAGACCCGTTGTTGTTGGGCCTTTTGCGGGCCAATCTCGGGGTCGATGAACACGGCGGTCGACCTTCGTGCCCGGGTGCAACACCCCGATCACCCCGCAGCGAGCGAGGTGTTGAGCGACGACGTCTTGACCCTGCTCGTCGGGCTGCACGACCGCTTCGCCGCCGCCCGCGACCAGCTGCTCGCCCTGCACGCCCGCACCGATGCGGCGGCCGAGCGCCCGACGTTCAACCCCGAGACCGCCTACATCCGTTCCAACGACTGGCACGTCGCCCCTGCGCCCCGAGACCTCGTCAACCGGCGCACCGAACTGGTCGGCCTCGTCTCGCGCCACGCCCTGGTCGAGGGGCTCAATTCCGGCGCCCAGGTCTACATGGCCGACTTCGAGGACACGATCGTCCCCAACTGGGATGTCGTCATCGACGGCCAGCGCAACCTCCGCCACGCGTACGCGGGCACGCTCACCGCCGAGTTCGAGGACGACGTCCGCGGCCCGGGCGATGATGCCGCGACCTTGATGATCCGCACCCGCGGCTGGCATCTCGACGAGACGTCGTTCCTGGTCGACGGCGAGCCGATCGCCGCCGCCCTGTTCGACTTCGGTGTCTGTGTCGCCAACAACGCCGAGGCCGCCCTCGCCAACGGCAGCGGTCCGTACTTCTATCTCCCCAAGCTCGAAGGCCAGGCCGACGCTCGCCTGTGGAGCGAGGTCCTCACCTGGACCGAGGAGCAGCTCGGACTCGCATCCGGATCGATCCGGGTCAGCGCGTTGATCGAGACGATCCGCGCCGCGTTCGCGATGGACGAGATCCTGTTCGAACTGCGCGACCACATCACCGGCCTGCACGCCGGCAACTGGGACTACCTCTTCAACCTGATCAAGGTGTTCCCCGACGACGCGGAGATGATCCTCCCCGACGTCGCCGCACTCGGCCCGACGACCCCGTTCATCCGGGCGTTCACCGAGCTGCTCGTGTCGACCTGCCATCGTCGCGGCGCCCACGCCATCGGCGGCATGTCGGGCGTGATCCCCGACGACCTCGACCCGGGCCGCACCGCGCCGCAGGTCCGCAAGGTCACCGTCGACAAGCGCCGAGAGGCCGGCGACGGCTTCGACGGCACCCGCCTCGCGCAGGCCTCGATCATCGACATCGCGACCCACGAGTTCGACCGGGTGCTCAGCTACCGGGCCAACCAGCTCGAGGTGCAGCGCGACGACGTCTACATCACCGCCGGCGACCTCCTCACGCTGCGCACCAGCCAGGGCCAGCGCACCGAGGACGGGCTCCGGGCGGCGATTCGCACGGCCGTCCACTACCTCGGCGAGTGGCTCGGCGGGGTCGGTGCCGTCGCGATCGACGACCACCTCGAAGACACCGCCATGGCCGAACTCAGCCGCAGCCTCGTCTGGCAGTGGCGGCGCCATGGCGTCGAACTCACCAACGGTGTGGTCGTCGACGACGACCTCCTGGATCACCTGTTCGCCGATGAGACCGCGCTCCTGCGTGAAGCACTCGGCGAGACCGCGTGGGCCGACGGCCGGTTCGACCGAGCCGCCGCCCTCGTCCGCGACTGGAGCTCGCGTCCCGAGCTCATCCCCTTCTTCCCGATCGAAGCCGCCGGCATTGCCTGAGCGGCCCTGACCTCCACCGAAACGAAACCAAGGAGACCCCCGAGATGACCCGCACCTTCGACGAACAGGTCGCAGCCCTCGAAAAGGACTGGGCTGAGAACCCGCGCTGGAAGGCCGTGACCCGCGATTACACCGCCGCTGATGTGGTGCGTCTTCGTGGCTCCGTGACCCCCGAGTACACGATGGCCCGCAACGGTGCCGAGAAGCTCTGGGAGCAGATCAACGACATGGACTACGTCCATGCCCTCGGCACCATGACCGGTGGCCAGGCGATCCAGTACGCCAAGGCCGGTCTGCCCGCCATCTACCTGTCCGGTTGGCAGGTCGCCGGCGACGCCAACCTCGCCGGTCAGGTCTACCCCGACCAGTCGCTGTACCCCGCCAACTCCGTCCCGTCGGTCGTGGCCCGCATCAACAACGCCCTTCGCCGTGCGGATCAGATCGAGTGGAGCGAGACCGACGGCAACCCCGACGTCGACTACATGCTGCCGATCGTCGCCGACGCCGAAGCCGGCTTCGGTGGCCCCCTCAACGCCTACGAGCTCATGAAGGGCATGATCGAGTCCGGCGCCGCCGGCGTGCACTGGGAAGACCAGCTCAGCTCGGCCAAGAAGTGTGGCCACATGGGCGGCAAGGTCCTGATCCCGACCCCGCAGCATCTGCGTAACTTGAACGCGGCGCGCCTGGCGGCCGACGTGATGGGCGTGCCGACCCTGGTGATCGCCCGGACCGATGCGGAGTCGGCCAAGCTGCT
>CAZEML010000233.1:0-5975 GCA_964513285.1 uncultured Candidatus Nemicrothrix sp. | reverse complement strand
GCGACCGCGTCGGTCAGCGCCGCCGGAAGGCCGAGATCGGAGAGGATGCGGGCCCCTAGGGCGGCGTGGTCGATTCCGAACTGCTCGACCTCCGCCGCCAATTCGGCTGCGGTGTGCATCTCATCGTTCGAGGTCGTCGCGGCTGCCCGCAAGGCGCCCCACGCTGCAGGCGACGAGACCGCGATCGCCATCTGGCCGATGTCGGCCAGCAGCCCGGCGCAGAACGCGGTGCCGGAGTCGGCGCCCAGGTGAGATGCGAGGGCGGCTGCGGTGGCCCCGATCCGGAGACAGTCGTCCCACCAGTGGTCGCCGAGGCCGAGGTCGTCGCTGAGGATGGCGTCCACCGCGAGGGCGAGCACGAGAGCTCGCACCGAGGTCTGACCGACGGTCATCACCGCGGAGGGCAGGTCGAGAACCTCGTTGCGGCGGCCGTAGAACGGCGAGTTCGCGAGCGTCAGCAAGCGCGCGGCGAGCACCGGTTCGGTGGCGATGCGCTGGCCGACGGTGCGGATGTCGACCGCCGGGTCGTCGAGGAGCGCAAGCATGTCGGTCACCGTGGTCTGGCGCAGCGGGAGATCCAGCTCGTGGGCTCGAAGGTGCGGGCTCATCGGGCCACATCCGCACGGTTGGCGACCCCGGACCGGAGCAGGTCGATCGCCGCGCCGGGCTCGAGGGCCGGTGCGAACAGATAGCCCTGACCGAGCGGGCACCGAAGCCCGTGCAGGGCCGCCATCTGTTCGCGGCTCTCGATGCCCTCGGCGATGATCTCGCGCCCCATCGCCTGACCCATGCGGATGATGCCGCCGACGATCGCCATGCTGTCGTCGCCCTCGAGCAGGGTCTGGGTGAACGACATGTCGATCTTGATCGTGTCGAAGGGGAGGGTTCGCAGGTAGCTCAGCGACGAGTGGCCGGTACCGAAGTCGTCGATGGCGGTCTTGAGGCCCAGGCCGCGAAGGGCGGAGAGGGTCTTGCTGCCGGCGTCGATGTCGGCCACCAGCGTGCGTTCGGTCACCTCGATGCAGAGCTGGGAGGGATCGGCGCCCGCTCGCTCGATCACGTCGGCGACCCGGTCGACCACGTTGGCATCGTTGAGCTGCCGGACGGACATGTTGACGTTGACCCCGATCTGGCCTCGGTCCGAGGCGAACGGCAGGCAGTCGCGGGCGAACGCGGCGGCGTCTTCGAGGATCTGCCAGCCGATCGGCACCTCGAGGCCGATGTCCTCGGCGACGTCGATGAACGCACCGGCGGAGAGCAAGCCGCGGGACGGGTGGTGCCATCGAGCCAACGCCTCGAAGGCGGTGATCTCGGTGGTCCCCAGGTCGACGACCGGCTGGAAGTAGGCACCGATCTCACCTGGGTGGTCGAGCGCGTCCTGGAGTTCGCCGGTGAGCTCCAGGCGTTCCGCCGAGCGATGCCGCATCGCTTGGTCGAACATGTGGACCGCGTTGCGGCCCATCGCCTTCGCCTCGTAGGCGGCGGCGTCGGCGGCGGCAAGGAGTTCGGTTGTGGAGAGGCCGGGCTCGCTCAGGGCGACGCCGATGCTCAGGCTGGTGTGGACCGACCGACCGCCGATGGCGAACGGATCGATCATCGCCTGTTGGACCCGGGTGGCGAGACGGTGGGCTTCGTCCTCGGTGTCGATCGCCGGGCAGATCACCAGGAACTCATCACCGCCCATTCGGCCCACGAAGTCGACGTCGCGGACCGACCCGCGGATGCGGCCGGCGATCGCGAGGAGGAGTTCGTCGCCGGCGCCGTGCCCCATGCTGTCGTTGACGTGTTTGAAGTGGTCGAGGTCGATGAAGAGAACGGCCGACCGCGTCGACCCCGCTTCGGTGAGGGTGACGGTGGAGTCGAGCCGGTCGAGGGTCGATGCCCGGTTCGCCACGCCGGTGAGGGGGTCGATCGTGGCTCTGACGTGCAGCTCGCGCTCGAGCGCCTTGGCTTCGGAGATGTCGTCGAACGTCGCCATGGCGCCGGCCGGCTCTCCATCGACGGTCAGCGGTCGGGCTCGGAGCTGGATCGAGTAGGTCTTCGACCCGGCGTCGAGGGTCACCAAGGAGTCGGCGCTCTGGCCGTTGAGCGCGGCGGCGATCGCCGCTTCGACGACCGGGTTGTGGCAGGTCGCGGCGACGAAGTCGGTGAGGTCGGCGCCGCCGTTGAGGCGTTCGTTGAGCTCGATCAATGCGTCGTTGGCGTAGACCAGCCGCCCTTCGACGTCGATCTGGGCGACCCCGATCGGGAGCGCCTCGGTGAGCGTCGCGAACCCCTCCTGGCCGAGTCGCGCCTCGGCCAGGGCGTCCATCTCGGCTTGGACGTCGACGACGCGGCTGACGATCGTGTCGTCGTCGACGACCTCGTTGAACACCTCGACCCAACGCCACGAGCCGTCCTTGCGGCGCCATCGACATCGGTTGTGGCTCACCGCGGCTCGCTCGATGACGTCGACCCAGGCATCGATCGATCGCTCGATGTCGCCGGGGTGGAGGAAGTCGAGCGCGGTGCGACCCAGGATCTCGGCCGGTTGCCAGCCGAGGAGATCGGTGATCCCGTCGTCCACGCTCATGAACTCGGCCAGGCGGTTGCGGCGGGCGCTGAAGGAGCGCACGCCGCGCGGTGCGCCCTGGCGGTGTTCGATCTCGTCGCTCGCGAGTTCGGCGACTACCCAGACGTGGACGCCGGAGCGGTCGCGGAGATCGACCACGGTCACGCGGGCGATGTGGCCGTCGGCGTTGGTCACGTCGACTTGGCCGACCCCTTCTCGACCCGCCTGGCGCAGCGCGCGAAGGGTGTCGCCGACATCGGCCGTGCTCAGCAGATCCAACGCCTCGCGGCTGGGGTGGGGTGGGACGCCGAGCTCTTGCAGCTCGATCGGGGTGTCGCAGGGCAGCGAGCGGGGATCGGTGCAGAAGACCCCGAGCGCGGGCGCGTCGAGGGCGCTCGTGAGTGCCGATTCGAGATCGTTGGAGGCTGACCCGCCGTCATGACCGCCCATAGCACCTTCCAGTATCGGCGGGCCCTGGCGCCGGAATAGACCGGATCGACCCGAGGGTAATTGGCGACACTCCTTCTTACCGGCTACGTTCAGCCCATGAATCGAACGTTGCTGGCGCCCGCGATGCGATCGGCGCTCGACACCGGAAGCGACCTCTACCTCCAGAATCGTGAGGACATGGGCGAGCTGCTCGAGACCCACGACGAGCTCCTCGAACAGGCCGCGGCGGGCGGCGGTGAGAAGGCGATGGCCCGGCACCGGGGCCGAGGCAAGCTGCCGATCCGCGAGCGCATCGCTGCGGTGCTCGACCCCGACACCCCGTTCCTGGAGATCACCCCGCTCGCCGGCTACGGCAGCCGCTACCAGCTCGGCGGCGGCATGGTCGCCGGCATCGGCATCATCGCCGGGACCGAGTGCGTGATCATGGGCAACGACCCGACCGTGGCGGCAGGTGCGCTCACGCCCTACGCATCCAAGAAGTGGATGCGGGCCCTCGAGATCGCCCGCGACAACCGCATCCCCTACATCAGCTTCGTCGAGTCGGCGGGCGGTGACCTTCGCCCGCCCGGCGGCGACTCGAACAGTGAGCGCGACGACGACAACCCCGCGACCGGTTCCGCCGTCGTCCCCGCTCACTTCGCGGAGACCGGCCGCTTCTTCTACGAGATGATCGAGTTGTCGAAGATGCGGATCCCGACCGTCTGTGTGACGTTCGGGTCATCGACCGCCGGAGGCGCCTATCAACCGGGGCTGAGCGACTACAACATCTTCATCAAGGAACAGACGTACGCGTTCCTGGCCGGCCCACCGCTGGTGAAGATGGCGACCGGCGAGATCGCCGACTCCGAGACGATCGGTGGCGCGCAGAAGCACGCCGAGGTCTCGGGGTTGGCCGAGTACCTGGCCGAGGACGAGATGGACGCGATCCGGATGTGCCGCGAGGTCGTCTCGCATCTCAACTGGCGCAAGCCCGACCATGCCCCGACCCTCACCGCGGATCCGCCGACCCTCGACCCGGAAGAGCTGCTCGGGTTGGTCGGTCGCGATCTCGGCAAACCCCTCGACGTTCGGGAAGTGATCGGCCGAGTCGTCGATGGCAGCCGGTTCGAGGAGTTCAAGCCCCGCTACGGCACCTCGATGGTGTGTGGGTGGGGCTCGATCCACGGCTACCCGGTCGGCATCCTCGGCAACAACGGCGTGATCTACCCCGACTCGGCGCAGAAGGGTGCGCACTTCATCCAGCTCTGCAACCAGATCGACGTGCCGCTCGTCTTCTTGCAGAACATCACCGGCTTCATGGTCGGCAAGGACTTCGAAGCGGACGGCATCATCAAGAAGGGCTCGCAGATGATCAACGCGGTCACCAACTCGACGGTGCCGCACCTGACCGTGATCGTCGGTTCGTCCTACGGCGCGGGCACCTACGGCATGTCGGGCCGGGCGTTCGGGAATCGGTTCACGTTCCTGTGGCCGACGGCGAAGGTCGCGGTGATGGGACCCAAGCAGATCGCCGGTGTGATGTCTGAGGTCCGTCGAGGCCAAGCCGCTCGCAAGGGCGAGGAGTTCGACGAAGAACTCGACGCCAAGATCGTCGCCGCTCACGAAGCCGCCCATGACAAGAGTTCGTTGGCGCTGGCTGCGACCGGTGCCATCAGCGACGACGGCATCATCGACCCCCGCGACACCCGAGATGTGTTGGGGATGTGTCTGAGCGTCGTGCGCAACCGCCCGATCGAGGGCGCCGAGAGCTACGGGGTGTTCCGGCTGTGAGTGCTCCGCTGACCTCTGTGCTCGTCGCCAACCGCGGCGAGATCGCCCGCCGGGTGTTCCGCACCGCCCGGTCGATGGGGATGCGTTGCATCGCCGTCTTCGTCGATGCCGACGCCGACGCCCCGTTCGTTCAGGAGGCCGATGAGGCGGTCCGCCTCCCGACGTCCTACCTCGACGCCGATGCCGTGCTCGCCGCCGCGCAGGCGGCCGGCGCCCAGGCGATCCATCCCGGCTACGGCTTCTTGTCGGAGAACGCGGCGTTCGCTCGTGCGGTGAGCGCTGCCGGCATCCGTTGGGTCGGTCCCTCGCCCGACGTCATCGAGTCGATGGGCGACAAGATCGCGGCCAAGCGGGTGGCGATCGACGCGGGTGTGCCGACGTTGCCTTCATCGGAGGATCCCGTCGCGGATGCGGCATCGATCGAGACCGCCGTCGGGTACCCGTTGCTCGTCAAAGCCTCCGCCGGCGGTGGCGGAAAGGGCATGCGGATCGTCGAGTCGCCCGCCGAGCTGGGGGAGGCGGTGCAGTCCGCCCAGCGCGAGGCGCTCAGCGGGTTCGGCGACGACACCGTCTTCCTGGAGCGCTATGTGGCATCGAGCCGCCACGTCGAGATCCAGATCCTGGGTGACGGGCATGGCAACGTCGTCCATCTCGGCGAACGGGAGTGTTCGATCCAGCGTCGCCACCAGAAGATCGTCGAAGAATCGCCATCGCCGGTCGTCGACGCCGAGATGCGGACGGCGATGGGGGAGGCGGCCCTGTCGCTGGCCCGCCACATGGGCTACGAGTCGGCCGGCACCGTCGAGTTCCTGGTCGACGACGCGACCCGCGAGTTCTTCTTCCTCGAGGTCAACACCCGCCTGCAGGCCGAGCATCCGGTGACCGAAGAGGTCACCGGGATCGACCTGGTTCGCGAGCAGCTGCGCATCGCCGGCGGTGCCGAGCTCGGGTACGGCCAAGACGATGTCGCCTGGAACGGCTCGGCGATCGAGGTCCGGCTGTACGCCGAGGACCCCGACAACGGCTTCCTCCCGGCCACCGGCACCTTGTCGGCCTACCGACCCGCCACCGAACCGGTCGTGCGCTGGGACAGCGGCGTCGAGCAGGGGAGCGTGGTCGGGGTCGACTTCGACCCGATGCTCGCCAAGGTGGTTTCCCATGGTCCGACTCGGGCCGAGGCTGCCGGTCGGCTGGCGCTCGCTTT
>CAZEML010000232.1:0-5977 GCA_964513285.1 uncultured Candidatus Nemicrothrix sp. | reverse complement strand
ACCGTGCAACACTGCAGCCATGGCGTTCGGGCAGAGTGCGGGGCCAGCCGCATCACATCGGCAGGTGGCCGAGCTGCTCGAGCTCCTCCAGAACGCCGGGCACGCCGACTTCAAGGACGCCCGGGGCCCGATGGGGTTCAACCAGCGCCAGGCGGCGGGTCGGTTCACCGCCGACGAGGCCGCCGAGCTGATCGATCAGCTCCAGCAGGCCGAGTACGAGGCAGATCAGCGGGCCGAGACCGAGGATGTCGCCGAGTCCGAACCGGTTCCGGAGCCCGCGCCAGCCCAGCCACCGGAGGCGAAGCCGAAGGGGATGACCGACGAAGCCCGGGCCGAGATGGAGCGTGCTGTCCGTGCTGCGCCGACCAAATCGCTCGTGCTCGAGGTCCGACGGCGGGGCTGGATCGTTACCAAGCCGAAGTAGTCGCCGAAAGGCTCAGCGGGGCTCTCGGAAGGTGAGGGTGACCGTCGCGGTGCTGCGTTCGCCGGACGGGTCTTCGATCGTGTAGGTGAACGAGGTCTCGACGACGTTCGGGTCGCCGTCCATGTCGCGTATGACGACCCAGAGCGTGGGGTCGGTCTGGAAGGTGAACGCCGGGTCAGGCTGGAAGAACACGCGTCCTCGGGCGGGTTGGGTGACGGCCACGATCGTGAGCACGTCGCCGTCGGGGTCGGTGTCGTTCCTCACCACGAAGGCGTTCCGCTGGGAGTTGATGAACATGTCGACGAAGTCGCCCACCGCCGTCGGCGGGCGGTTCGCGACCACGGTCGTCGTGGACGAAGTGGTCGTCGTGCTGGTCGCCGCTGCTTCGGTGGTAGTGGGAGCTTGGGTCGTCGCCGGGGCCCCGGTCGTGGTGGTCGGTTCGGGTGCTGCGGGTTCGGGCTCGGCCGGGGCCTCCGGCTCGGCGGGGGCGACCGGTTCCGGCGGTGCGGGCTCGGGTTCGTCGGGGGTCACCGGTTCCGGCGGTGGTGGCTCGTCGATCAGCGGGTCGGGTTCAGGTGAGCTGACTTCGTCGGCCGCGGGCTCCGACGGCAGGTCCGGTACTGCTGCGTCGGGATCGGCCGGTGCGACCGCATCGCCTTCCGGCGTCGGTGTGGTCGTTCGCGGGTCCTGGGGGCCGGCGGATTCGCATGCGTCGCCGATGTCGTTCCCGTCGCTGTCGGCCTGATCGGGGTTCGGGATGGTGGGACAGTTGTCCCCGATGTCCAACGCGCCGTCGCCGTCCCGGTCGAACCACCGGGGGGCGCCGGCGCCGACACTGTCGAGCACTGCCGTCAGGCCGTCGAGCGAGAGAACGCAGCCGTCCGTGCCGAGCCGCTGGGAGCCGGGCGGAGCGTCCGTCGGGCACTCATCGCATGCGTCGCCGAGGGGGTCACCGTCGCCGTTGGCCTGATCGGGGTTGGGCCGGAACGGACAGTTGTCCTCGACGTTGGGAATCTGGTCGCCGTCGATATCCGCCGGATCGCTGTCGCCGAGGGTGTCCCGCCAGTGCGCCACCGCATCTGTCGTCGACACGAGTTCAAAGAACGCACCGTTGACTTCCTTGACCTGCGCTTCGAATGCGCGCTCGTCGAGCGTGAAGTCCAGCGGGTCGCTTGATCCGAACGCGTCGGGCGGTATGCGGATGCCGGACTTCGGGTCGCGGTCATCATCGAGTGACTGCAGGTACCGCATGACGTTGGTGGCGACGGCGGGGTCCGGGTACGCATCGAGGAACGTCTGAGGCGTGATGACCGATCCGGCCGGTACCGGGGGAAATTCGGTGTCGCCGACGAAGAACACCACCGTCTCGCCAGGTCGATACGGATACCGGCCCGCTGCGGTTGTCACGCCGGAGAGGGTCTCGGTTCGAAAGCCGATGCCGGCGACGATGCTGTCGATGAGCATCCCGGCTTGGATCTCGTTCGGCGCGGCCACCGGCGAGTCTTTGCTTCCGCCACTGCATGCCCCGGCTGCCAGCGACAAAGCGACGACCGTGGCGGCCAATCGACTCAGCGTTCCCCCGGCCATCCCCGGACCCTATCCGAGCGCCGGTCAGCGTTCTGCTGCCCGAGTTCACCGAGCGGCCAAGGCACTGCTCGCAAGGGCAGATCATTCGGTGAACGCCGCCGTGGGGGCGGTGAGATCTGGTGGAGCTGAGGGGAATCGAACCCCTGACCCCCTGCTTGCAAAGCGTCACAGGCCCGTCCGTGAGTGTCCGTTGGCGTGCAGAATCCATGCGGTTCCAAGGCTGCGATTTCACGGACGTCCGTGCTTGTCCATTGGTGAACGTGCGTGTTGGCTCTCCGATTGGCTTTCCGCTCGTCTGCGACGATCTACCGCGCGACGGGGCGGCACGGGCGGGTTTCGTCAGCAGCGGTCGGAGTGCAGAACGATCGACCCGCCGCGCCAGTCGCGAGATGCGAGAAGCTCGTGCGCCCGCGGCGCCTCCTCGAGCGGAACTCGGGTGACTTCGGTGGCGTGGAGCTGCCCAGTGACGAACCAGTCGAGCGCGACGGCTGCCATTTGCTGGTACATGGCAGGGTCGTTGAGGTAGTGGAAGATGATGGGCCGCGACACCGTCAACGACTTGGTTGCGAGCGTCGACATCGCCACCGGTTCGACTGGCCCCGATGATTGACCGAAGTTCACGAGGTGACCTGCGTAGGCGAGCACCTCGAGCGAGCCATCGAACGTGTCGGCCCCGACCGAGTCGAAGACCGTGTGGACTGCAGTGGGACCGACCAAGTCATGCACGGCTTCGACGAAGTCGACTTCTCGGTAAAGGATCGTGTCGTGGCATCCGTGTGCCGCAGCGATCGCCGCCTTCTCAGTCGAGCCAACGGTTCCGATCACGCGGGCACCGGCGGCTGCGGCCACCGAGCAGAGCAGCCGGCCGACGCCTCCCGCAGCGGCGTGAACGAGGACGGTCATCCCGGCGGTGACCTTCACGACTCGTCGCGTGAGCATCTCGACGGTCATTGCCCGGAGCAGGTTCGCCGCCGCTGCGTCGTCGTCGATTTCGTCGGGGATCGGAATGGCGAGAGCTGCGGGGAGTCGGCGCTCCTCGGCGTACCCGCCGTAGCGAGGCGTGACATACCCAACGCGATCGCCAACGCTGATGTGATCGACGTCCGAGCCGACGCGGAGAACGGTGCCGACGGCCTCGCATCCCGGCGTACCCGGAAGATCAAGCGTGTCGTAGAGGCCCGATCGGACGTAGATGTCGTGGAAGTTCACGCCAGCCGCGGTCTGACGAAGAAGGATCTCGTCGGCGGCGAGGTGTCCGATGTCGACATCCTCGGCCACGAGAACCTCGGGGCCTCCGAACTCCCTGACGACGATAGAGCGAGCCATCAGAGCCTGGGATCGGGGTCTTCGGTGTTCTCCCCGCCCTCCTGTACGAGCAGATAGTTCATGGTCGAGGAGGCGTGTCGAAAGGCCATCGCGGCCTTGTAGTCGGGGTCGGCGAACCAGGCGTCGACCGCAGCCCGGGACGGAAACTCGAGAATCACCAGACGGCCGGTGTACTCGACGCCTTCGGGGCAGGTGAAGTCTTCTCCGCGGGTGAGGAACTTGCCGCCGTGGCGCTTCACCGTCGGCGGTGTTCGGTCGGTGTACTCCCGGTACACGTCGGGGTCGGTGACGGTCATCATGGAAATGACGTATGCGGGCATTCAGGCTCCTTCGGCGCGGCCGCTGTTGATGCGGGCTCGGGCGATCTCGTCGGCGACCTCGGACGTTGGTCGCGCTTGCGCTCTTGCGAGGTCGAGAACGGTGGTCACCGTGTCGAAGAGCCGGTTGACCGTGGCCTCCGCCTCGTCTGGTGTCGGGTCGGAGAAGATCGCCGTCCCGGCGGCGCTGATCCCGCCGCCGTTCGCGACATAGTCGGGCACGTAGGTGATGCCCGCCGCGTGAAGGGCTGCGCCGTGTCGCGGTTCCGCGAGCTGGTTGTTGGCGAGCCCGCAGATCACCTCGGCCTGAATCTCCGGCAGCGTGCTGTCGTTGAGGATCCCACCGAGGGCACACGGCGCATAGATGTCGACGGGTTGGGCATGGATGGCAGCCGGATCTGCCTCCGAAGCTCTCACCTCTTGCACGACACGCTCGACGGCGCCGACGGAGACATCGGCGACCACGAGTTCGGCACCGGCTTCGTGCAGATGCCGAGCGAGTCGGGCACCCGTTGCGCCCAGACCCTGGATCGCGACCCGCCTGCCCGCGAGATCGATCGAACCCCAACGGTGGGCGGCTGCTGCCTGGATGCTCAGGAACCCGCCGAGCGCGGTGTAGGCCGACGGGTCGAACCCTGCGGGATAGCGAGATGCATTCGCGAAGATGAAGTCACAGCTCTGCGCCAAGATCTCCGCATCTGCCGGGCCGACTCCGACATCGATCGCGGTCCAGAATCGTCCGTTCAAGGTTTGGACGTGGCGCGCGAACGCGGTGAGGAGGTCGTGCTTGTTTGCCGCGCTCGGATCGCCGATGATCACGCACTTGCCGCCTCCGAGCGGTAGTCCGGCCATCGAGTTCTTGAGACTCATGCCCTCCGACAGTCTGAGGACGTCGGCGAGCGCCGCATCCGGCGACTCGTAGGGCTGCATCCGGCAGCCACCTGCGGCGGGCCCGAGCGCGGTGCTGTGGATGGCGATGATCGCCTCAAGCCCGACAGCGTCGTCGTGGCAGAAGAGGACCTGCTCGTGAGCGTTGAACTCAGGGTGATCGAAGACCACAGTGCTGACCTCTCGTCGCGGCGTTCGCCGGTGACGCTAGGCGTGAAACGTGGAGCTGAGGGGAATCGAACCCCTGACCCCCTGCTTGCAAAGCAGGTGCTCTAGCCAACTGAGCTACAGCCCCGGAAGGTCACAGGGTAGCGGCGTGGTCAGGTTCTGCTGACGCCGATTCCGGTCGGAGCTACGGTTGCGCCACTCACCGACGGACCAAGGAGCATCGTGGACGTCAAACGCTTGCAATCGCTGCCGCTCTTCCAGGGCATCGCCAACGACGAATTGGAGGCGATCGCCGCCAAGTTCCAGTCCGCGGAGATGTTGGCCGGGTCGAGCCTCGCCAAGCAGGACGACTTCGCGTACCGCTTCTTCGTCGTGCTCGAAGGCCAGGTCGAGGTGTACCGCGACTTCGAGCACGTGGCCGACATCGGGCCGGGCGAGTTCTTCGGCGAGATGGGTCTGGTGTCGGGCGAGCGCCGCAACGCGCGGGTCACGGCCAAGACCCGGGTCGACATCGCCTGGATGATGCCGTGGGACTTCGACGAGATGACCACGAGCAACGCCGACATCGCCGCCCGCATCTCCGCGGTGGTCGCCGCCCGCATGGAGGGCCTCAGCGACGAGGAGTAGGGCGACCGCCCGACGTCAATCCGGTGGTGCCCAGGGCGAGCCTTCGGCGCGCCCGGACCGCACCCAATCGCGACGGATCGCCTGCATGAACTGACGGGTCCGCGGGTCGCGGGCCTCCCACAACAGATCGTCGGGGTGGCCGGACTCCACGATGCGGCCTTCGTCGAGGTACAGCATCCGGTCGGCGACCTCTCGGGCGAACCCGAGCTCGTGGGTGACGGCCACGATCGTCACGCCGTCGCGGGCGATGTCGGTCATCAGGTCGACGATGCCTTTGGTGAGTTCGGGGTCGACCGACGCGGTCGGCTCGTCGAACAACACGAGTTCGGGATCGACGACGAGGGCGCGGGCGATCGCGACGCGCTGCTGCTCGCCGCCCGACAGCTGGTCGGGGTGCTTGCGCAGGTGCCGGAGCATGTCGACCCGTTCGAGCGCCTCGGCGGCGCGAGCCTTGGCTTCTTCCGGGGAGCGACGGTGCACGACCCGCTGGGCGAGCACGACGTTGTTCTCGACGGTGAGCTGCGGGAACAGGTTGAACTACTGGAACACCATGCCGATGCGCGGCCGCAGCTGGTCGAGTACGTACCGGTCGTTGACCACCTCGTGACCGAGCACCTCGAGCTGGCCCTCGGTCGGCACC
>CAZEML010000231.1:0-6032 GCA_964513285.1 uncultured Candidatus Nemicrothrix sp. | reverse complement strand
ACGACGACACCGAAACGGGTGCGTCCGGCTCGGACTCGTCGGATTCCGGCGATGACGACATGGCCGACGACAGCGGCGGGCTGAGCGTCGACGAGATCAACGTCGCCTACTTCGCCGAGTGGCCGACCCCGAACCAGTACGGCCAGGCCGACGGCAGCTTCGGCGAGGCCGTGGGTGCCACCATCAACTGGATCCCCTTCAGCAGCGGTGGCGAGATGTCTGAGGCGATGATCGCCGGCGACATCGACATCGCCTACTCGCAGGGTCTCACCCCGTTCGCCGGTGCCATCAACGGCGGCGCTGACCTCAAGCTCGTCGGTATCGCCGTGAGCTACGCCGAGGCCGACAACTGTGTCGCTCGCGGCGACTTGGGCGTCACCCGCGACAACGCCGCGGAGACGCTGAACGGCGCGACCGTCATGACCCCGCTCGGCAACGTCACCCACTACAAGATGCTGTCGATGATGGACTTCCTCGGTGTTGATCTCGCCAGCCTCGAGATCATCCAGGCCGAGGGTGGCGCGACCACCGCTGCCGCCATGGAGTCGGGCCAGATCGACGTCGGTTGCGCCTTCGGTGGCTCGATCGTCAACATGCTCGACGCCGGCAACAACCTGATCATGACCGGTGCCGAGCACGAGTCCGACATCGGGATCTTCACCTACGACATCGTCTCGATCCCCACCTCCTTCGGTGAGGATCACGGCGACGCCGTGACCGCCTTCCTGGCGGCGACCGAAGAGTTCAACCAGGCGTGGGCCGCCGACATGGACGGTCGGAACCCGACCATCGCTCAGGCTGCCGGCATGGAGGACGTCGCGAACTTCCTCGGTGGCGATCTGTGGTTCGTCTTCCCGACCATCGACGAGCAGCTCGGTGCTGACTGGCTCGGCGGCAACGTCGCTGCGGCCATGCAGGGCCAGGTCGAGACCCTCGCCGAGCTCGGCGGTGGCGAGCCCGCGATCGGCGACTTCGCCGGCTCGGTCGACACCAGCTTCCTCGAGGCAGCCAAGGGCTGATCTCGATCCGGATTCGGTGCCATGATGCGCTGAGTCCATGAACGTAGGCGGCGCCGGGGCTTCGGCTCCGGCGCCGCTGCCTTTTCTGCTCGATGAGCAGGAAGAACATCGACGGGGACGCAGGGGGAGAAGCGTGAAGGATCTATCGGTAACGGGCGTCGACATGGTGTACGACGTTCCCGGCGGCACGAACGTGCACGCCCTGAGCAATGTGTCGTTCGACCTCGCCGGTGGACGGCTCTTGTCGCTGCTCGGCCCGTCGGGTTGTGGCAAGACGACGTTGCTCAACATCCTCGCGGGCTTCCTGGCCCCGACCGGCGGTTCGGTGACGCTCGGCGGCGAGCCGATCACCGGCCCCGACAAGAACCGCGGCATGGTCTTCCAGCAGGGCGCCCTCTTCGAGTGGCTCACCGTCGAGGAGAACATCGCCTTTGGTCCGCACATGGCCGTGCCGTGGTACAAGCAGCTCGACCGCCGCTTTGTCCCTCGCTCGCTGCGGCCCTTCGTGCCGAAACCTGGCGCCGCGGAGGAAGCACGGATCCGCGCACGCACCGAGGAGTTGCTCGAGATCGTCGGCCTCGGCGGCTTCGGCGACAAGCAGATCTACGAACTGTCCGGCGGTATGCAGCAGCGGGTCGCTCTGGCTCGATGCCTGGCCAACGACCCGGACGTCATCTTGATGGACGAGCCGCTCGGGGCGCTCGATGCCCTGACCCGGGAGAAGATGCAGAGCCTCGTCCTCGAGGTCTGGAAGGAGACGGGGAAGACGATCATCCTCGTCACCCACTCCGTCGAGGAAGCGCTGTACCTCGGCGACCGCCTGTTCGTGATGGCGCCCCGTCCCGGGCGCATCGAGAAGGACTACTCCCTGCCCTTCGCCGAGCAGGGCCTCACGATGGAACCACGCGAGCTGAAGCGATCGCCCGAGTTCCGACAGAAGAGTGAGGAGATCCTCAACATCATCTGGGAGATGGAAGAGGAGATCATGGGCCGAGCGGAAGGGGCGATCTGATGAACAACACCGGACGCGCCATGGGCGAGGGCGTGATGCGGATGCGCGAGGACGGCAACCGCAATGCCAAGAACCCCTTCGGCCTCTTCCAGCGAGGGGGCGGCAATGACCAACGCAAGACGGTCACCTTCGGCGACTCGAGCTCGGTGCGGAGCATCCCGCTCTGGAGCCTCGTCTCGCTGGTGCTGCTGCTCGGCTTCTGGTTCGTGTCGACCTATGCCTGGGGCTTCGACGGCGACCTCGTCGAGCTGCCCGACAACCTCATCGAGGCCGGCGAGACCTACGACTCGATCACCGACAAGCAGCGCCTGTCGCTCTGCAGCCAAAACGACGAGTGCGTCGGTTCGTACTCGCAGTTGCTGACGCCGCTCCAGTTCCCGTCGATGCGCGACACCTGGAAGGCGTTCGGCGAACTCAACGACGTCGGCTTCAAGGACAACACCCTGTGGGGTCACACGAAGGCCAGTCTGTGGCGCGTGGTTCGCGGAATGTTCTGGGGTTCGTTGATCGGGGTTCCGATCGGCTTCGCCATGGGACTCTCGGGGCGCTGGAGAGGGTTCTTCGACACGCCGGTCGAGATGTTCCGGCCGATCCCGCCGTTGGCGCTGTTGCCACTGTTCATCCTCGTGTTCGGGATCGGTGACGGCACGGCGGTGAGGCTGCTCATCTTCGCCAGCGTGTGGATCATGATCATCGCCGCGCGCTCCGGAGTGCAGGCGGCGAGCCTGCCGAAGGTGCGAGCGGCGTATTCGCTGGGCGCGAGCAAGCGGCAGGTCCTGTTCCGGGTGTTGTTGCCCAACGCGCTGCCCGAGCTCTTCACCGGCTTCCGTGTCGCGGTCGGCGTCTCGTGGGGCACGTTGGTGGCCGCCGAACTCGTCGGTGCTCAGGAGGGACTCGGCGCGATGATCTTCGCCGCCCGCCCGTTCTTCCGCCTCGACGTGATCGTCGTGGGCATCATCGTGATCGCCACCCTGGGCGTGATCATGGACATCATCCTTCGGTATCTCGAGTCGAAGCTGATCCCGTGGCGCGGCAAGGTCTGACGCCGATCCGCTGATGGGCATCCTCGACGATTGGTACGCGCGGGCGGCGGCCGCGCCGCAGCGCGTACTGCTCGCCGACGACGATCCACGCGCCCACGAGGCGGCGGACCGGCTGAACGCCGACGGCCTCGCCGAGGCGATCGTGATCGGTCGCGACCTGAGGTCGTTGGCCGACGCCGGTCATCCTGCTGCGGAGGAGCTCGTCGCTGAGCGGGCCGCGGTCGGCGAGGACAGTCCGTGGCATGGGCGGCCGCTCGACGTCGACGATCCGCTGGTGATCGCGACCGCGCTCGTGAAGACGGGTTGGGCCCCCGGTGCGGTGGCGGGCGCCACCCGGCCGACCGGCGATGTGATCCGGGCCGGGTTGCGGATGCTCGAGGTGGCGCCCGACGTTGCCGCCGTCAGCAGCTGCTTCTTCTTCGTCCTGCCCGACGGTCGGCCGATCGTCTACGGCGACTGTGGGGTGTTGCCCGACCCGACCGCTGCCCAGCTCGCGTCGATCGCGATCTCGAGCGCCGGCACGTTCGCGCAACTCGCGGGGGAGGAGCCAGCCGTCGCGATGCTCTCGTTCTCCACGAAGGGCAGCGCGGCCCACCCGCGGGTCGACAAGGTCATCGAGGCGACCTCGCTCGTTCGGGAGCAGGCTCCCGATCTGGCCGTCGACGGTGAGCTGCAGTTCGATGCCGCCTGGGTGCCGGCCGTCGCCGAGAGCAAGGCGCCGGGGTCTCTCGTTGCCGGGCATGCCAACGTCTTCGTGTTCCCCGATCTCGACAGCGGCAACATCGCCTACAAGATCACCGAACGCCTCGGGGGTGCGCAGGCATTCGGGCCCTTGCTCCAGGGGCTCGACGGCGTGCTCCACGACCTCAGTCGTGGCTGCAGTGCCGACGACATCGTGAACGTCGCGGTCATCACCGCTCTTCAGGCCTCCTGAACGCTCGGCGCGGCCGGTCCCGACTGGACGGATGTTCAGTGGGTTCTAACAGGATCGCGATACGGTCTAACCAATGGCTCGGGCGACATTGGACACGCAGCAGGTGGTGAATGCGGCGGCCGAACTCGCTGACGCGGAAGGGCTCGATGCGGTCACCTTGACCCGGGTCGCCAACGATCTCGGGGTCCGTCAGCCCGCCCTCTACCGTCACGTCGACGGCTACGACGACCTGATCCGGGCCCTCGGCCTCCGTGGGCGCGAGCTGCTCGCCGAGCGCTTGAGCGAGGCCGCGCAGGGCGTGGCCGGTCCGCCGGTCGTCATGGCGCTCGGCACGGCCTGGCGCTCCGTGGTTCGCGACGCGCCCGGGCTCTACACCGCGACCGACCGCTATCCGTGCGCAGGCGACGCCGAGCTCGAGGATGCCGTCGAGCAGATCGTGACGATCATCGCCCGCTCACTCGGCGGGTTCGATCTGTCCGATGCGCAGCGCATCCACGTGGCTCGCGCCCTCCGCAGCGCCTTCCACGGATTCGCCCATCTGGAGTCCGGCGACGGTCATCCGCACCCGCATGATCTCGAGGAATCGTTCACCGGGCTGGTCGAGCTCCTCGTCGCCGGAATTCGCCAGCTGGAGGCCGCCAACCACGCCTGACAGGCAGTCCGTGGCGCGATAGCATCTCACCGTTCTGTTAGAGGCTCTCACTGGCCTCGATCGTTTGGGCCCCACGGCCCTGAGGGGAAACGAGCACCCGATATGACCCGCATGACTCCGTCTGAGGCCTTCGTCGAGACCATGGCCGCCAACGGCGTGACCACCACGTTCGGCATCATGGGCAGTGCGTTCATGGACGCCATGGACATCTTCGCGCCGGCCGGCATCGAGCTCGTGCCGGTCGTGCACGAGCAGGGCGCCGCCCACATGGCCGACGGCTATGCCCGCGTCAGTGGCCGGCACGGCGTCGTGATCGGTCAGAACGGCCCCGGCATCTCCAACTGTGTCACCGCCATCGCCGCCGCGTTCTGGGCCCACAGCCCGGTCGTGATCGTCACCCCGCAGACCGGCTCGATGGGCATCGGCCTCGGCGGTTTCCAGGAGGCCAACCAGCTCCCGATGTTCGAGGAGTTCGTGAAGTTCCAGGCCCACATCGACAACGAGAACCGCATGGCCGAGCTCACGGCTCGGGCGTTCGACCGGGCGATGTCGGAGATCGGCCCGACGCAGATCAACATTCCTCGCGACCGTTTCTACGGCGACATCGACGTCGCCATCCCCGAGCCGATGCGCCTCGACCGCGGTGCAGGTGGCAAGGCCAGTCTCGATGCGGCGGCCGACATGCTCGCCGACGCCGAGTTCCCGGTGTTGCTCAGCGGCGGTGGCGTCGTGATGGGCGACGCGGTGCCCCAGGCGGTCGCGCTCGCTGAACGCCTCGGCTGCCCGGTGGTCAACAGCTACCTGCACAACGACTCGTTCCCCGCAAGCCACCCGCAGTGGACGGGCCCGCTCGGCTACCAGGGCTCGAAGGCCGCCATGCGCCTGATCGCCAAGGCCGACGTGGTCCTCGCCCTCGGCACCCGCCTCGGGCCGTTCGGCACGCTGCCCCAGCACGACATGGACTACTGGCCGACCGACGCCAAGATCATCCAGGTCGACGCCGACCACAAGATGCTCGGTCTGGTGAAGCCGATCTCGGTTGGCATCCATGGCGACGCCGGCGCCGCGGCCGAGGCGCTGCTCGAACGCCTCGATGGCCGCACCCTCGCGTGCGACGCGACCCGCGATGAGCGAGCCGCCACCACCGCCGAAGAGAAGGCCTCCTGGGAGGCCGAACTCGACGAGTGGACCCACGAGAAGGACGACTTCTCGCTCGACATGATCGCCGAGGCCGAAGGCGAGGAGGGCAGCTGGCTGCACCCGCGCCAGGTGTTGCGCGAGCTCGAGAAGGCGATGCCGGCCCGGGCGATGGTCTCGACCGACATCGGCAACATCAACTCCGTCGCCAACAGCTACCTGCGCTTCGAGGAGC
>CAZEML010000230.1:0-6124 GCA_964513285.1 uncultured Candidatus Nemicrothrix sp. | reverse complement strand
GTCCCACTGGTCGCGGCGGGGAAGCAGGCACTGGAGGGTGTTGCCGATGAGCGCGGTGACGGCCTCGTGGCCGGCGAACGACAGGCCGTAGATCACCGACTCGCCCTCCTGGTAGGTCATGTCGTCGGGGTTCTCTTCGTGGGCGGTGATCAATTCCGAGGCCAGGTCGTCGCCGCGGTGGTCGCGTTTCTCGGCGACGAACTCCCGGCAGTAGCGCCAGTAGCTGACCATGTCCTCCGCGATGCGGGTCTGTTCCTCGGCGGTGGGCTGGCCCCACGAGAAGCCCTTGCGCTCGGCACACCACACCTTGAGCCGCTCGTCGTCGGCTTCGGGGAAGCCGATGAAGCGGAACACGGTCTCGCCGGGGAGGGGGAACCCGAAGGCCTCGACGAACTCGGTCGGCGAACCCGCATCGACCATCGCGTCGATGAGTTCGTGGCTACGGCGCCGGATGTACGGCTCGAGGGTCTGGATCCGCCGGTTGGAGAAGCCCTGACGGGTGTACTGCCGGATGCGCCCGTGGTCGGGTTCGGGGCGGTTCGACATCACCGCGACCGGGTTGTAGTCGGGCGCGCCCAGCACCTCGAGGGTGGCGTCCGTCAGCGGGAAGACCGGGTCCTGGACGTTGACCGATGCGAACGTCTCGTGGTCGGTGAAGATTCGATCGATCTCGTCCATCTCGGTGACGACGAGGTAACCGAGCGGCTCGCTGTAGAAGGTCGGATGGTCGGCCTGGAGTTGCTTGGCGATCTCGTAGGGCTCCGCCAGGTAGTCGTCGTTGAGCGGACTCCACGTCTGGTGCACCGGGCATCCCGCCGGCGGCGGCGGGGTTTCGCCGCGCTCCTGGTGGTAGCTGCGTTGCTGATCGCCGCTGTCGGCCGGATCGGTCATGAGAACTCCAGTCCGAAGGATCCCAGGTCGCCGTAGTCGAAGTGGAACTCGTCGCCGGCCGCGATGTCGATCGGGCGAGTGAACGAGCCGGCGAGGATCGTCTGCCCGGCCTCGAGGGTGAGCCCTTGCTCGGCGTAGCGACGGGCGAGCCACACGATGCCGTTCGCCGGATGGCCGAGCACACCGCCCGCGAGGCCGGTCTCCTCGACCACCCCGTTGCGGCTTCCCATCGCGCCGACCCAGCGCAGGTCGACCTCGCGTGGGGCGACCTGGCGGCCGCCGCAGACGATGCCGGCGTCGGCGGCGTTGTCGGCGATGGTGTCGATGACGGTGCGGGTCCGGCCGGTGTCGGGATCGACCCGGTACGTGCGCGCCGCGATCAGTTCGATCGACGGGGCGACGTAGTCGGTGGCGTCAAGGACGTCGTCGATCGTGAGATCGTCACCCGCGAGGTCGGTCGCCAACACGAAGGCGAGTTCGATCTCGAGCTTCACGTCGGTGAAGCGGGCGGCTTCGATCGTCGAGTTCGGTTCGAAGACCATGTCGGCGGTGAGAAAGCCGGAGTCGGGCGTGTCGATCTTCATCGCCGCCTGCATCGCTCGCGACGTGAGTCCGATCTTGTGACCGACGACCGATTCGCCCCGGCCGGTCTTGAGGTCGAGCCAGGCGTTCTGCACGGCGTAGGCGTCGTCCATCGTCATGTCGGGGTACACCGACGTCGACTGGCGCGCCTGGGTGCGGGTGCGTTCCGCCTCGTCGAGAAGGGCCGCTTCGGCGGCGATCTGATCAGGCGTGAGGGTCATGCGGACTCCGGTGCGTCGGGGTGGTCGAGGTCGATGAGCACTCGTCGGAGCTCCTCGTCGTGCCAAGGGCTGACGTGCCAGGTGTTGTCGCTGGTGGTCACCGACGGGTGGCCCTGCTCGGTGTACTGGGCTGAGACCTCGCCGAGCGGGGTGGTCGAGAGCAGGTTGCCGGGGCCGGTTCGGACGAAGCGACCCAAGTGCACGTCGACTCGGTCGGCGTAGAAGACGAGGAGCGGCGGGTGCCAACGGTCCATGTTGAAGGTCGCCCATGAGCGCGTGCGGGTGGCGGGGATCGCCATGAGCACGTCGTCGCCCAGGACTCGCCGCGCGTCCTCGGTGTGTTGGCGGGGCGACTGGTACATCGTCAGGCCGCCTCGGTGGCTTCGGCGTCGAGGGCGACGGCGAGCGCGTCGAGTTCGGCGAGGAGGGCAGCGAGACGGTCGCTGCCGAACGCCGCTTCGATCTCGGCGTAGGCGGCTTCGCTCTGCGGGGCGATGCGGGCGACGAGCTCGTGGCCGGCGCGAGTGAGGCTCAGCGTCGAGCGGCGGGCGTCGCCGGGGACCGCGTCCCGATGGAGTAGGCCGTCATCGGCCAACCGGGCGACGATGCGGGTCACCGATGGGGCGAGCAAGGCGGTTCGAGAGGCGAGCATGGTGACCTCGAGCGGTTCGTCCGACGACGCCAATGCTCGCAGCACCCGCCACTGCTGTTCGGTCAGGCCGTGATCGGCGAGCAGCGGGCGGAAGCGACGCATCGTCGACTCGCGCGCGAGCAGCAGCGCCATCGGCAGCGACGCCGAGAACGGGCGCATCGGGAGGCCCTGGGCCGTCACTGCTTCGCCGGTGGGACGATGTCGGTCGGGCCGTCGAACTCGTCGGCGACCGGGTTGCGCAAGGTGCCGATCTCGGCCACCGAGACCTCGACCACGTCGCCCGGCTCGAGCCAGATCGGCGGATCGAACCGAGCACCCGCGCCGGTCGGCGTGCCGGTGAAGATCACGTCGCCCGGCTGGAGTTCGCAGAACGTCGACAGGTAGTGGATCTGGTACTCGATCGAGTACTTCATCGTCGCCGGGCTGTCGTCTTGGCGAAGCTCGCCGTTCACGTGGGTCTGGATGCGGAGTTCGTCGAACGCCGGGACGTCGCCGATCGGCACCAGCCACGGCCCGATCGAGCCGGTGTTCGGCCAGTTCTTGCCCTGGGTGACGTTGAACTTCGCGTGGCGCACCCAGTCGCGGATCGTGCCCTCGTTGCCGAGGGTCACGCCGGCGATGTGGTCGCGGGCGTCGGCGACGGGGATGCGGCGTCCAGCGGCACCGATGACGACGACGATCTCGCCTTCGTAGTCGAGCTGGGGGCTCTCGGGCGGACGGATGACCGGCTGCTCGTGGCCGGTGAACGAGTGCGGGAACCGCACGAAGACCGAGGGGTAGGCGGCGTCGGCCGGGTCGTCGTACTCCTGGGCCCGACCGCCGTAGTTCACGCCGATACAGAAGATCTTGCCGGGGGAGGGCAGGAGTCGTTCGAACGTCACCGCCGTGACCGGGTGGTCGGCCGGTTCGTGGATGAACCGACGGGCTGCGCCGATGCCCGAGCCGGCGATGAGCGCGCCGAGGTCGTCGGCGTCGAGTCGGCGACCGAGATCGATCACCCCGTCGCCGTCCTCGGTGAGCAGGCCGTAGCGCTGATCGCCGTCGATGGAGTAGCTGAGTAGTCGCATGATCCCCCGGGGTGGTGTGGTTGTGAGGAGATGCTACACATGTTAAACATCTCTCGTGCCGCATGTCATCATCGAGTACTCCGCCAACGTCGCCGAGCACCACGACATCGACGAACTGGTCGAGGTCGTGCATGCCGCGGCGCTCGCCGATGGCCTCCCGGCCCTCGACGCTCTTCGCACCCGCGCCGAGGAGCGAACCGCCTTCCGCATCGCCGACGGCGCTGCGACCAACGCCTTCGTCGCCATCCACGCCCGCATCGGCCCCGGCCGCGACGCCGACGCCAAGCAGCGATTCCTCGCCGCCGTGCTCGACGCGGCGGAGGCCCACCTCGCCGACGGGCCGCTCGGCCCGTCGCCCCTCGATATCGCCTGGTCGATCGAGCTGACCGAGATCGACCCCGAGTTCCGCATCAACCGCAATCACGTTCGTCCCGCCGTCGCGCGTCGCGCCGCACTCGACGAACAGGAAGGGGCCTGAGATGGCCGGATCCAGCCACACGCTCGAAGAGAACCTCGCCGCTGCGCAGACCTCGCTCGCTCGTTTCGCCGACGCACCGCTCCAGCACCTGATCGGCGGTGAGCCGGCGCCCGGCGCGTCCGGTGCCACCTTCGCCAACGCCTCGCCGATCGATGGCGCGCACCTGGGCGACGTGGCGGCGGGCGACGCGGCTGACATCGACGCCGCGGCCGAGGCCGCTCACGACGCGTTCCTCACCTGGTCGACCACACCCGGCAAGCAACGTCAGGCCGTGCTGCACAACGTCGCTGACCTCATCGTCGAGCGCCAGCACGAGATCGCCGTCACCGAATGTGTCGACACCGGGCAGACGATGCGGTTCATGGGAGCTGCCGCCCTGCGCGGCGCCGACAACTTCCGCTTCTTCGCCGATCAGGCCCCCGGCGCGAGCGACGGCCTGTCGCTGCCGAGTGCCGACCACGTCAACTACACGATGCGGCACCCGATCGGCCCGGTCGGCGTGATCACGCCGTGGAACACCCCGTTCATGTTGAGCACGTGGAAGATCGCGCCGGCCCTGGCCGCCGGCTGCACGGTGGTGCACAAGCCGGCGGAGTGGTCGCCCTACACCGCGCACCTGCTTGCGGAGATCGCGCTCGAGGCGGGCCTGCCGCCTGGCGTGCTCAACGTCGTGCACGGCCTCGGCGAGTCGGCCGGCAAGGCCCTCACCGAACACCCGTTGATCAAGGCGATCGCGTTCGTCGGCGAGTCGTCGACCGGTTCGGCCATCCAGGCCCAAGGTGCCCCCACGCTCAAGCGGGTGCACTTCGAACTCGGCGGCAAGAACCCGGTGATCGTGTTCGACGACGCCGATCTCGAACGGGCTGCCGACGCCGCCGTGTTCATGATCTACAGCCTCAACGGCGAACGGTGCACCTCGTCGAGTCGTCTCCTTGTCCAGGACTCCGTCTACGACGAGTTCACCGCCACCGTCGCCGAGAAGATGAAGAACATCCCGGTCGGGCACCCCCTCGATCCGTCGGCGGTGATCGGCCCGCTCATCCACCCGCGCCATCTCGCCAAGGTGCAGAGCTACGGCGAGATCGCGGTCGAGGACGGCGCCACCGTCATCGATGGCACCCCGTGGGCTGACGCCCCGGCCGATGGCTGCTGGGTCGCCCCGCAGTTGTTCACCAACGCCCGCAACGACATGCGGATCGCGCAAGAGGAGATCTTCGGACCGGTCCTCACCGCGATCCCGTTCACCGACGAGGCCGACGCCGTCGCGATCGCCAACGACGTCGACTACGGCTTGGCCGGCTACCTCTGGACCGGCGACGTCGGTCGTGCGCACCGGGTCGCCCATGCGCTCGAAGCCGGGATGATCTGGGTCAACAGTCAGAACGTCCGCCACCTGCCGACCCCGTTCGGCGGCACCAAGGCGAGCGGCATCGGGCGTGACGGCGGCGACTGGTCGTTCGACTTCTACATGGAGACCAAGAACATCGCCGTTGCACTGGACACCCATTCGGTTCCGAAGTTGGGTGGGTGACATGTCGCTGTACTACGTGCAGAAGTTCCTCTACGAGCTCAACCGGTCACCCGAGCTCCAGGAGCGCTACAGCGCGGATCGCCATGCGGTGCTCGAGCCGTACGCGTTGAGCGATGAGGAGATCGCGGCGCTTACCGAGCCCGACATCGGCAAGCTGTTCGTGCTCGGCGTGAACGGTCAGATCCTCATGCACTTCGCCGCGTTCCATCAGATCGAGTGGCAGGACTATCTGCAGCGCATGCGTGACGGCATCGAGGCGCACGGTCCGGTGCGCGAGGGTGTGTACGCCATGACCGGCTACGAAGGCACGAGGGCTCACAGCGAGACGCTCGGGCAAGCAGGAGGGGTCGACTGATGTCGTTGGTGTACGCCGGTGTGTGCAGCCACGCCCCGGGCATCCGGGGTCGCAAGGATCTCGCCGATCCCGAGGTGCGCGATGCGTTCTACGCCGCCTTCGACGGCATGCGGGCCGACCGCGAGGCGTCGGGTGCCGAGGCGATCATCGTCATCGCTGCCGAGCACTTCGCCAACTTCTTCATGAACAACATGCCGAGCTTCGCCATCGGCATGGCCGACTTCTACGACGGCCCGATCGAGGATCCGGGCTGGTTGGGCATCGAGAAGTTCCAGGCGCCGGGCAACCGCGACCTGTCGCAGCGGATCATCAGCGAGGTCATGCAGACGGTCGACGTCAGCTACGCC
>CAZEML010000229.1:5652-6185 GCA_964513285.1 uncultured Candidatus Nemicrothrix sp. | reverse complement strand
TCGGCGCTGGCGCGGGCGGGCCCGAAGTCGGCGATCCGGAGCCGGCCGTCGTCGTCCAACAACAGGTTCGCCGGCTTGATGTCGCGGTGGACGAGCTCCTGGCCGTGGGCGTAGTCGAGCCCGCGAGCGGCTTCGAGCCCGACGAGGAGGGCCTGGCTCGGAGTGAGCCGGTGACCGGCATCGAGCATCGAACGCACACTTCCCCCGCCGAGATACTCGGTGACGAGGAACGGCACGTCGTCTTGGCCCCAGTCGTAGACACCGAGCACATGCGGGCTGTTGAGCGAAGCCGCCGACTGGGCCTCGGCCCGAAACCGGCGCAGGAACTGGGCGTCGTCGGCCAGACCGGCGTGCAAGACCTTCACCGCGACCTGGCGACGCAGCGTGATGTCGTCGGCCAGATAGACGCGGGCGGACGCGCCGGTGCCGATCGGCACCAGCAGCCGGTAGCGGCCACCGAGCACGCGGCCGACGTCGCCATCGAGCGGGACGGTCATCACGACGCCACGCTAACCCTCCGGTGCGCGCGGAGG
>CAZEML010000229.1:0-5642 GCA_964513285.1 uncultured Candidatus Nemicrothrix sp. | reverse complement strand
CTCAGGGTCCCGAACCCGGGGGCCCGATTCGGCCCCCGCCGCGCCGGCGAGGTGCCGTCCGCCACACCGCCCGGCATCGGGTAACGGCGCGAAATCTGACACGATCGTGTCGTGCCTCGCCGCCAGAAACTCATCTTCGCCGCCTTCATCATCGCCGGACTCTCGATGTTCGTCGGAGCGGGCCTGATCGGGAACTCCGGCCGCGACGACCAGTCGGTCCTCAACAACCCGGCGGTCGACGCCCTCATCCCGAGTCGGGGCGACGAAGTCCTGCAGCAGCAGACGGTCGGCATCGACCTCGCCGCGGGCTATCAGCTCGTGCGGTTGACCATCTCCCCCGACGAGAACTGCGGCTTCCCGATCGATGTGACCTCCCAGACCCGCTACGTCGAGGGTCTTCAGCAGTACCTCTACAGCCCCGGTGACGGGCAGCTGATCGGGGCGTTGTCGGCCGATGCCAACTGTGCGATGGCGACGTTCGCCGAGATCGCCAACCCGACCAACACCGAGACGATCGACTGGGTGTTCACCGTCAGCTGAGGGCGAGCGCTCGCAGTTCGGCCATCGCCGGAGCCGGGTCGGAGCCGACGAGGACGGTGTGCATCCCGATCGCTGCGGCACCGTCGAGGTTCGCCGGGGTGTCGTCGATCATGACCGCCTCGTGCGACGCGACGCCGAGTTCGGCGAGCACGTGCTCGTAGATCTCGGCGTCGGGCTTGCGCATGCCGACCGCTGAGCTGTCGACGACGACCGTCATCGATTCCATCGGCACCATTCGCTGCCAGCCCCGACCGTCGCCCAGGTCGGAGAACTCACGGACATTGTTGGTGACGATCGCCTGACGGAGCTCCGCCGCCGCTGCGGCTCGAACCGTGTCGTGGACGATCGAACGGTCGTGGGGATCAGCGCCCATGCGAGCGAACAAGTCGCGCATCGAGAGCTCGACACCCAGCGCGTCGAGCTGCTCTTGGATGCCCGCCCACGCATCACGAAGCGAGAGGCGACCGCGTTCGAGTTCGTGCCACGGGTGCGAGCCCGCACCCGCCAGATCGCCGAACACCGCGCCGGAGAGCTGGGCGTGGGTGAGCCCGAGATCTGCGGCCACCGCCGCCACCGCATCGTGGGGGCTTCCGGTGAAGACGCCGCCGACGTCCCAACAGATCGCCCGGATGGCGCTCACTCGGGCAACTCACCCGTCTCGAGGAGCTGCAGGAAGCCGGCTTCGTCGAGGATCGGCACGCCGGCTTCCTCGGCCTTGGTGACCTTCGAGGCGCCAGGGTCGGCGCCGATCACCAGGGCGAGGGTCTTCTTGGAGACGCTGCCCGGCGACTTTCCTCCCCGCTCGAGGATCGCTTCTTTGGCGCCGTCGCGGGTGAAGTTCTCGAGCGTGCCGCTGACGACCACGGCGTGCCCTTCGAGGGTCTGTTCCTTCGAGCGGTCGACCTGGGCCGCCTCCATCGTGAGCCCGGCAGCTTGGAGCCGGCCGATGAGGTCGCGGGCCTGCTCGGTGGCGAACCAGGCGTGGACCGCTTCGGCGATGACCTGCCCGAAGCCGTCGACCGCCGCGATCTCCTCGATCGACGCCTTCATGATCGCGTCCATCGACCCGAACGCCGACGCCAGCGTCTGCCCGTTGACCTGCCCGATCTCGGGGATGCGCAGGCCGAAGAGCAGGTTGCCCAACGGCCGGGCCTTGGACCCCTCGATCGAGGCCCGCAGGTTCTCGACCGACTTGGCGCCGATGCGGTCGAGTTCGAGCACCTTGTCGTAGTCGAGGGTGTAGAGATCGGCGACGTCGTTGAGCAGGCCGAGGCTCACGAAGCGGTCGACGTTCTTCTCGCCCAGGTACTCGATGTCCATCGCGTAGCGGCCGACGAAGTGCTCGATGCGGCCGCGGATCTGGCGGTCGCAGTGGAAGTTCACACAGTTCGTGGCGGCGGCGGTCTCGTCGCGCACGAGGGTGTGCCCACACACCGGACAGTCCTTGGGGAACCGCCACGGCTTGCTCTTCGGGTCACGGTCGCTCATCACCGGACCGACGACCTCGGGGATGACATCGCCGGCCCGCCGCACGATCACGGTGTCGCCGGGCCGAACGTCCTTGGCGGCCACCTGATCCTCGTTGTGCAGGGTGGCGGTGCCGACGGTGACGCCACCGACGAACACGGGATCGAGCACCGCGAACGGGGTGGCCCGGCCCGACGGGCCGATCGACACCTCGATGTCGAGCAAGGCCGTGGTGCGTTCCTCGGGCGGCAGCTTGTAGGCGATCGCCCAACGCGGGGCCTTGGCGTCGGCCCCCAGCTCGGCCTGGAGGCGGAGGTGATCGACCTTCACGACGACGCCGTCGAACTCGTAGTCGAGGTCGTGGCGCATGGCCTGGAACTCGGCGATGCGAGCCTCGACGTCGCCGATCGAGTCGAACGCCTTGGTGTGCTCGTTGATGGGCAGCCCGAGCGAACCCAGCCACGCCAGCGTCTCGGTGTGGGAGCCGAGCTCGGGCCCGCCCTCGACCACACCGAGCTGGTAGCAGAAGAACGACAGCTCACGGTCCGAGGTGACCGCCGCATCGACCTGACGCAGCGACCCGGCCGCGGTGTTGCGCGGATTGACGTAGAGCTTGGGTTCCTTGCCGGTCGCCTCGGCCAACTCGACCTGACGCTGGTTGAGCCGCTCGAACGCCGACAGCTTCATGTAGACCTCGCCGCGGGCCTCGAGCACGGGCGGAAAGTCGCCCGACAGCCGCTCGGGGATGTCGGCGATCGTGCGGACGTTGTGGGTGACGTCCTCACCGACCCGGCCGTCGCCGCGGGTCGCGCCCTGGACCAGGACCCCGTTCTCGTAGCGCAACGAGATCGCGAGACCGTCGAACTTCAGCTCGACCGCGAACTGCGGCACCGCCTGATCCTCGAGGCGGCGCTGGGCCCGCTCGTTCCAGCTCCGCAGGTCGTCGAGATCGAAGGCGTTGTGCAGCGACATCATCGGCACGGTGTGGGTCACCGGTGCGAACGCCTCGTTGGTGGCGCCGCCGACCCGCTGGGTGATCGAGTCGGCCGTGATCAGCTCGGGGTGCTCGGCCTCGAGCGCGACCAGTTCGTGGTAGAGCCGATCCCACTCCGAGTCGGGGATCTCGGGGGCGTCGAGTTCGTAGTACTGCCGGGCGTGGTGATCGAGGGTCGCCCGAAGCTCGGTGATCCGATCGGCGGCAGCGGTCGCGTCTGAGGTGGCCATCGACAGCGAGGATAGTTTGAGCCTGTGACGCTCTCGCTACCCACCGGCTCGGCCCGACTCGTCGCCATCGCGATCCTGGTGTGGGTGGTCCAGCCCTTCACCACCGGCGTACTGATCGGCGACGCGTTGAGCGACGCGAGCGACCCGTTCCGCACCACGGTCTCGGTCGCTGCCTGGGTGCTCTGGCTCGTGATCCTGCTGGCGATGGCGGTCCCTCGACCCGTCACCCTCACCATCGCCCGCCTCGGCGCCACCGGCGGCGTCCTGGCCGCGCTGTGGGCCGCGTGGGACCTCGATCGCAACCATCCCGACGGGTCGACCGCCACGCTCGCCATCGGTGTGGCCGCAGCGATCGTCGCCTTCGCGACGATCAACCTGCCCGGGGTCGGCGACCGCTTCGTCGACGGCGTGTCCTACGGCGAAGAAGAGCGCTTCCTTCTCCGCACGCCCGGGCCAGTTCTGCTCGTCGTGCTCGCCCCGTCGGCCCTCGTCGTCGTGCTCGGCGCCACCGTGGGGCCGCTGCTGCTCGCCGACGAGCAGTGGGTGCTCGGCGCGATCCTCACCGTCGTCGGCTTCGGGTTGGCGTGGTTCCCGCTCAACGCCCTCCATCGGCTGACCAACCGCTTCCTCGTCTTCGTCCCCAACGGCCTGGTCGTGCACGACCTCACCCAGATGCGCGAGCCGGTGCTGTTCGTGAAGCGAGAGATCGCCGGACTCGCCCCGGCCCCGGCGGACACGACCGCCACCGACATCACCGCCGCCGCGCTCGGGCTCGCCCTCGAACTCCGTCTCGCCAAGCCCACCGAGCTCTCGTTCGTGACCGGACGGACCACCACCGACAACCGATCGGCCCGAGCACTGCTCGTCTCACCGACCCGCCCGGCGGCGGTGATGAAGACCGCGCTCGAGCGCGGTATCACGATCGCCTGATCGCGACCGGCGCTAGAGCGGGGTGCGGCCGGCGATGCCCCCGCCGGCGACGTACTCCACCCCGGTCGTCGCGTCGATCGCGAACGCCACGACCGACTGGCCCGGCGCGATCCGACGGTGCGGCTCGTCCCAGGTCACCCGATCGCCGTCGAACCGACCCGCATCAGGACGCCCGTGCGCCGAGCACTGGAAGGTCAGCGGCCCGTCGGGCACCTCGCCGACCCAACGCCACGACTCGATCGCGGTCGTCGGCGCGTCGAGGTCGGCCTTCTCACCGACGGTCACCCGTCGATCGCCGGCCTCGTCGACCCCGACGTCGATCACGTACCGGGGATCGGTGCCGCCGGCGAGGCCGAGGCCCTTGCGTTGACCGATCGTGACGAGTTCGACCGACGCGACCGAACCGAGCTCGGCGCCCTCGCGATCGACGACCGCCGCAGGCTTCAGCGGGATCCGGTCGCCGAGGAAGGCTTGCCGACCGTGCTCGTTGGTGATGAAGCAGACGTCCTGGCTCTCGGGCTTCTGGGCGGTGCGCAGATCGAGATCGGCCGCCAGCCGCCGCACGTCGGCCTTGGTGAGCTCACCGACGGGCAGCAGCATCCGGGCGAGCACCGACTCCTCGATGACGTGCAGGACGTAGGCCTGATCCTTGGCGTCGTCGATGCCTCGCCCCAACCGGGGGCCGGCACTCGTCTGGACGATGCGAGCGTGGTGACCGGTCGCCAGCTGGTCGAAGCCGAGCGCATCGGCACGCCGCACGAGCCGGTCGAACTTCAGGTGGCGGTTGCACTCGATACACGGGTTGGGCGTGCGGCCGGCGGCATGGTCGGCGACGTAGGGCTCGATCACGTCGCGCTCGAAGTCCTCGCCGAAGTTGAAGACGTGGTGTTCGATGCCGAGCCGATCGGCGACCCGGCGAGCGTCGTCGACGTCGGAGACCGCACAACAGCCGGTGTCGGACGGGCCGCCCCACAGCTTCATCGTCACGCCGACCACCTCGTGGCCGGCGTCGATCAGCAGCGCCGCGGCGACCGACGAGTCGACCCCGCCGGACATGGCGACCATCACCGGTCCGTGATTCGAAGCCATCAGCCGCCTCCGTGGGCCCGCAGCCGTTCGACGGCGGGCGGAATGATCTCGAGGGCGGCGTCGACATCGGCGTCGGTCGAGGTGTGACCGAGCGACAGGCGAAGCGACCCTTGGGCGACCATCCGGTCGATCCCCATGGCGGCGAGCACGTGGGACGGGTCCTGCGCTCCGCTGGAGCACGACGAGGCGGCCGACGCTCGCAGTCCCGCGGCGTCGAGCAGGAACAACAGCGCCTCGGCCTCGACGTCGGCCAACATCACGTGCGCGACCCCGGCGGCGACGGGAGCGCCGCCCCGCAACACGGTGGGCATCACGATCTCGCCCAGCCTTTCGGCGAGCCCGTCCACCAGGCGGTCTCGCAGCGCGCCGAGCCGGGCCACCGACTCGTCTCG
>CAZEML010000228.1:0-6223 GCA_964513285.1 uncultured Candidatus Nemicrothrix sp. | reverse complement strand
GGCGGCGCCGACGGCGCGATGGACGCCGGCAACATGCTCAAGCCGATGCTCGCCCGCGGCCGCCTCCGCATGGTGGGCGCCACCACCCTCGACGAGTACCGCAAGTACATCGAGAAGGATCCCGCCCTCGAGCGGCGGTTCCAGCAGGTGCTGGTCGAGCCCCCGTCGGTCGAAGCCGCCGTCGCGATCCTCCGCGGCCTGAAGGAGCGCTACGAGGTCCACCACGGCGTGCGCATCCAGGACTCCGCCCTCGTCGCCGCTGCGGTGCTCAGCGACCGGTACCTCACCGGGCGCCACCTGCCCGACAAGGCGATCGACCTGATTGACGAAGCCGGTTCGTCGCTGCGCATCGAGATCGATTCGGTGCCCACCGAGATCGACGTCGTCGAGCGCCGGATCCGCCAGATCGAGATCGAGCGCCTCGCGCTCGCCAAGGAGACCGACGCGGCGAGCAAGGAGCGCCTCGACGATCTCGACCGCGAGATCGCCGACCGCCAAGAGGAGCTCGCCGGGCTCACCGCCCGATGGCAGGCCGAGAAGGACGCGATCGAGTCGCTGCAGGCGATCAACGAGGAGCTCGATCAGCTCCGCGGTGAGGTCGATCGCGAGACCGACCTCGAGAAGGCCGCCCAACTTCGCTACGGCCGGATCCCCGACCTCGAGCGGGCGTTCGACGACGCACGCGAGAAGCTCGACAAGATCCAGGCCCAGGACTCGATGCTCAAAGAAGAGGTCACCGAGGAGGACATCGCCGAGGTCGTCTCCCGCTGGACGGGCGTGCCCGTGTCGCGGCTCATGGAGGGCGAGGTCGAGAAGCTCGTCCGCCTCGAGGACCATCTGCACGAGCGGGTGATCGGGCAAGACGACGCCGTGTCCGTGGTCGCCAACGCGATCCGTCGGAGCCGGGCGGGTCTCGCCGACCCGAACCGGCCGATCGGCAGCTTCTTGTTCCTCGGCCCGACCGGTGTCGGCAAGACCGAGCTGGCGCGTTCGCTCGCCCAGTTCCTCTTCGACGACGAGCGGTCGATGGTCCGGATCGACATGTCCGAGTACATGGAGAAGCACAGTGTGAGCCGCCTGATCGGCGCGCCTCCCGGCTACGTCGGGTACGACGAAGGCGGTCAGCTCACCGAGACGGTGCGGCGCCGGCCCTACAGCGTCGTGCTGCTCGACGAGGTCGAGAAGGCGCACCCCGACGTCTTCAACACCCTGCTGCAGCTCCTCGACGACGGCCGGTTGACCGATGGTCAGGGCCGCACCGTCGACTTCAGCAACGTCGTGTTGATCATGACCTCGAACCTGTCCGGCGAACCCGGCGACTTCTTCCGCCCGGAGTTCGTGAACCGTATCGACGACATCGTGCGCTTCCGTCCGCTCACCGAGACCGACCTGGTCTCGATCGTCGACATCCAGCTGCGCGGTCTCGCCCGACGGCTGGCCGACCGTCGACTCACGCTCGACGTCACCGACGACGCCAAGCAGGCCTTGGCGGCGAAGGGGTTCGATCCCGCCTTCGGCGCTCGTCCGCTCAAGCGGCTGATCCAGCGCGAGATCGGCGACAAGTTGGCGCTGGCCGTGCTGGAAGGGCGTTACCTCGAGGGCGACACCGTCACCGTCGGTGTCCGACCCGTCGATCTCGACGGGCCATCACCAGCCCCTGGGGACGAACCTGTGGACAACTATGATGACCTCGTCGAGGAAGGCCAGGCCGGGTTGGTGGAGTTCGTGATCCGCTGACCGCGCCCGCGGTCGGGCCATCACCCAGCGGAGTTATCCACAGGATTAGCATCGCGGTAGTGAGTCGACGGTTGTGCGCACGGCTGTCATTCGTCCTGCTGGTGACCCCGTTCGCCCTGTTCGCCACGATGGGTGGGGCGGCGGCCTCCGGCGCGGGCGAATGCGATGGCGACCAGGTGGTCGTCCTCGATGCGCGCGTCGACAGCATCGCCGGCACGAGTGACGCCTCGGTCACCCGGGTGCTCCCCACACCGCTTTCCCCGGGCCGGTACTCGGTGACGGTCACGACCTCGGACTCCCACGCCCGGCGTACGGACTCACCCCAGACCCACGAGCAGGTGAACGTCCTCTTCGGTTCGACGGTGTTGGGCCCCACGCCCGACCTCGCCGACGACACAGACCACGCGGCGACGAGTCTCTCGGGCGAGATCGAGGTGCTCGATGCGGTCTCGTCGGTCACGGCCACCCACGCCTTCTCCGGCACCGAAGGTCACAACAGCGTGGTGGTCGGCTGCATCGCGATCTCGCGCATCGATGAACCCACGCCACCGGAGGTACCCGACCCGGTGCCGAGCGGGAGCTGCTCGGGTGATCACGTCGCGACGGTCGGGCAACGACTCGACGGGCGCGGGCCGCTCCCGTCGAGTCTCGTGGCGACCTTCGGTACCGAGGTGCCCGCCGGTCACTACGAGATCGTCGTCGTCACTTCGGATGGGTATGCGGGGCGGGCGAGCACCAACCAGACCGATGAGCAGGTGGTCGTCCACCTCGCTGAATCGACCTTTGGGCCGACCACCGATCTGGCTGACGGGGTCGAAACGACGGTTCGTTCCTCCCGAGGTGAGGTCGAGCTGTCGACGCCGCTGAGTTCGTTCACGGTCGCCCACGCACTCCCCGGGGTCGGCCCCAACAGTGTCAGCGTCGACTGTGTCTCGCTGACGGAGCTCACCCCCACCCCTGAGGTCGAGGTCTCCATCGATCACACCTGCGCCCTGGCGACGCTGATCGTCGTCGACTTTCTCAACCCGGGTGTGGCGACCAGCGCCTCCATCTCGATCGATGGAGCCGTGACCGAGCTCACCGTGCTCGCCGGTCAGACGACCTCGATCGCGATCCCTGCGGCGCCGGGGCCGCGAGCACTGGTGGTCAAGGTCGCCGACGCTGTCGTACTCGAGACGACCTACGAGGTCGTGTGTTCAGGTGGCGGTGACGAGCCCGGAGGCGGCGATGATCCGGGTTCTGGGGGAGGCGATGGCGACGGTGGTGATGGCGGCGATGTCCCCCGCGACGGCGGCGATGCTCCCGGTGATGGCGACGTCCCCGGCGACGGAGGTGGCGTCCCCGGTGACGGTGACGGTGACGGTGACGGTGTGGGAGGCGACGACGCTGGCGGGGGCGGTTCCCCGGGGAGCCCCGGTCGCGATGGCGCCCCCCGGGAGCCGGCCGCAGGCGATCGTCCGTTGGCGCTCGCCCCGTTGGGGTTCGTGCCCGAACTGACGCTCAGCCTCGAGTGCACCGGTGCCACGCTCGAAGCGACGGTCGCGAATGTCGGCGACACCGACGGCGGCGTGACGCTGGCGGTGGTGCCGAGCGCCAGCGCATCGTCGACCCAGGTTGCGTCGGGAACCACCACGGTGGTGAGTCTTCCGCTGCCGGAGAGCGCCGAGGGCACCCGCGCTGAGGTGGTGCTGGTAGCCGATGACGGAACGGTCTTGACCGAGGCACTCGATGTCGATTGCCTCGCTCCCGCAGACCCGGTGGCTGAGATCGGCGTCGACTGTACGGCAGGAACGGTTGCGCTCACCGTCGACAACCTTGGTGGCGAAACCATCGTCGTTCGCGCGTTCGCTGAGCAGGTCGCCGAGTTGGGCGTCGACGAGCTCGTTGGCGGAGGCTCCACGACCTACGAAATCGCCATCGACGGCGCGACCACCCCTGTCCGACTCGTCGACGCGAGCGGCCGGGATCTGCTTCGCGAGGAAATCGAACACGGATGCCAGCAGACCGATGTCGAGGTCGGTGTCTCGCTCGTCTGCCCGAGCGGAGAAACCCTCGTTCGGCTCACCAACACCGCGTCGGAGTCGCGCACCGTCGTGATTGTCGATGGCGAGGGTCGTGAGTCGGTGGTGCTCGCAGGATCCGAAGAGCGCACCGTGAGCCGGCGGTTGACCGGTGATACCACCATTCGAGTCGAGTCCCGATTCGGCGATGTCTTGCTCGATGAGCGAACCGACGAGTGGACGTGCGGTTCTGCGGCGACAGGCGTCTGTGGCCCCGACTCCGACGGCAACGCGTCGCGCACCGTCGATGGAGGAGACCTCGATCACTGCGAGGGGTCCAGCGCTCGGTTGGTGCTCGACTGCGCCTCCGGCGCCGGCATCGTCGAGGTCGTGAACGGTCCACAGCGCGCCGAGATCCTCGTCCGAGCGGACGGCGTGGTGGTCGACGAACGGGTCGTGCCCGCCGACGAGGTCGCACGGTTCAGTGTCGAGAGCGCAGCAGGGGTCCGGATCATCGTCGAGCAGACCAACAGCCGTCTGCTCGACACGACCGCCGACTGTCGTCGTGACCCTGACCGCACCGCAACGGTCGTGAGCGCCCTGCTCGTTGCGTTGATGACCCTCGTAGCGGGAGTGGTCGCTCGGTTCGATCCGTGGATGCGGGTCTAGGAGTCAGTTCGCGGTTCGTTGGTCGTCCTGGGATCTTGCGCCACATCCCCGACGTTTGCGTGTCGGATTGATGTCGAAGGGGTAACGGGCCGATCGACCTATTTCTCCCTCGCCCGTCGGGGGCCTATCCTCGTCGTTGGGACGCAATGACCTTCCGGACTGTAATTGGTCGCTTCGTACGGAAGAGAGCGAGAGCGAAACCGGCCCGACGATTCGTTATCGATCAACCGGGGTTCGCTCGTGAAGGTAAGCCTGAGACCACTTGTTGCTGTGAGCATGTGCGCCGCCTTGCTGGTGGCCGCCCCTGCTCCCACCGGCGCCCAGAACGCGAGCTGCTCGGGCACCAGCCAGGTCATCACCTGGCCGAACTTCGGGTACCCCTCGGTGTTGGGCTCGGTCATCGTGGTGGCCAACGCCGCGTTCCCCCGCTTCCTCGACCTGTCCGTCTCGATCCCGGCTGGTGAGTACGACGTCCAGGCCGGCGCGTACGACGGGTACCCGACTCGCCCCGGCACGGACCCTCAGCTGTACGAGCAGTACGTCTTGCAGTTCCTCGATGCCAACGGCGACATCATCGCGACGTCGGGTATGACCGACGACCTTGTCGATGGGATCGAGATCGCGGAGAACGTGACCAACGTGGGGCCGGTGGTGCTCGATCGTGAGGCCGTCACCCTTCGAGCGCGGCACGCTTGGGTCGACGACCGCTCCGTGCGCCAGCTCGGCTCACCGCAGTCGCTGCAGCCGTCATGTCTGGGGCTCTCCCAGATTCTCCCGCCGACCACGACGACGACCACAACGACGACGACCACGACGACGACCACGACCACGACCACGACGGTCCCGCCGACGTCGACGACGGTCCCGCCCGCTGGCCCCACCACGACGTCGAGTCCGACCACGACCACCACGACGGTGGCGCCGACCACCACCACGGTGGCGCCGACCACGACGACCACCGTCGTCGTCGCTCCTCCCGTGCAGGAGTCGGATCCCGCGGATCCGGTCGACGCGACCCCCACGTTCACCGGCTGAACCGTCAAACAGCTGAGCCCCACCGCCATCAGGGTTGGACTCCTGATGGCGGCGGGCACATACGAATGCACCCTGGATTGCAGAGGGAGAGACCTTGGTCTCTCCCTCTGGCGCGTTCATGGCGTGGTCCGCTGAGGTCTTGTCGGAAAGGCCCGGTGAACGGCCTGCGGTTCCGTTAGCCTTTCGCGGTAACGCAAACCCGCGAGAGGAGTGCGCCGTGCCAGCGACCGTTGTCGTCGGTACTCAATGGGGAGACGAGGGGAAGGGCAAGTTCACCGACCTCGTCGCCAAGGAGATGGAGCTGGTCGTCCGGTATCAGGGCGGCCACAACGCCGGCCACACCCTGGTGGTCGACGGTGAGAGCTTCGCCCTCCAGTTGATTCCGAGTGGAGTTCTGTACGACCACATCACGCCGGTGATCGGCAACGGTGTCGTCGTCGATCCGAAGGTGTTGCTCGCGGAGATGGACATGCTCACGAGCCGCGGCGTCGACTGCTCGACGCTGAAGGTCTCGGGCAACGCCCATCTGATCATGCCGTACCACCAGGAACTCGATGCCTTGCACGAGCGGCACTTGGGTGACGGCAAGCTCGGCACGACCAAGCGGGGCATCGGCCCGGCGTACGCCGACAAGTCGATGCGGGTCGGGATCCGGGTGCAGGATCTCACCGACCCGAAGATCTTCCGCCAGAAGCTCGACGTCGCGCTCGGCTACACGAACCAGGTGCTGACCAAGGTGTTCAACCGGCTCCCGGTCGACGCCGACGAGCTCGCGGCGCTCT
>CAZEML010000227.1:0-6231 GCA_964513285.1 uncultured Candidatus Nemicrothrix sp. | reverse complement strand
TCATCGCCGGAATCCGACGAGTCCGAGCCGGACGCACCCGTTTCGGTGTCGTCGTCATCGTCGCCACACGCGGCGGCGAACAGCCCAAAGGCCAGGAGTAGTACCAACAGTTTCTTCACGGTGCCTCCAGCGGTGTGAAACGGCCGAACGTCGTTGTTCGACCGGTTGTGCCCCGCCCCGGTCTGTCTGGGGTCGGGTCCGGTGCCACAGCCCATGTTCGGGCTGGGCGCCGTTCTTGTGACTAGCGCTCCCCCGCCAGCCAGGCAGCGGCCCGGGTGAGGACCTGGTCTGCCTTGTGGTGCATGTCGTCGATGACCGCCTGATCGGCGACCAGCGGCGGCGAGAACACCAACATGGTGGCGCCACGGTCGTCGGGACGGATGAGGAGGCCCGCGTCGCGGACCATCCTGGCGAGAACGCCCTGCTGCAGGGACAGGGCGTCGCCCTCGGACAGGTCGATGCCGTTGGCACGATCCTGCATGAGTTCGAGGGCGTAGAAGTAGCCGGTGCCGCGAACCTCGCGGACGATGTTGTGGGCCTCGACGAGCTTCTCGAAGCCCGCTCGCATCGATGCCTCGTTGGCGCGCACGTGGGCCATGATCTGCTCGTCGTGCATCGCCTCGATGTTGGCGGTGGCGACCGCGGTGGCGACGGGGTGACCGCCGAAGGTCGAGCCGTGGTTGAACAGGCCGACCTCGGACTCCCAGATCTCCTCGAGGAGCGGCCGGCGGACGACGACGCCGCCGAGCGGCAGGTAGGCGCTGGTGACGCCCTTGGCGAAGGTGATCATGTCGGGCACGACGCCGAAGCGCTCGCTGCCGAAGAAGTGACCGAGGCGACCGAACGAGCAGATGACCTCGTCGGCGCAGAGCAGCACGCCGTACTTGTCACAGATGCGTCGCAGTTCCTGCCAGTAGCCGTCGGGCGGGACGAGGCAGCCACGGCCGTTCTGGACCGGCTCGGCGATGACCATGGCGACGGTCTCGGGGCCCTCGGCGAGGATCATCTCCTCGACCGCACGCGCGCTGTCGAGCGCGTCGGGCGTGTCGCCGAGGGTGTTGCGGACGTGACGAACGCCGTCCCACATCATCGGCAGGAAGTGCTTGCGGAACTTCGGCACACCCGTGACCGCGAGCGCGGCGACCGTGGTGCCGTGGTAGCTCCACTCCCGCGAGATGACCTTGTAGCGAGCGTCGTCGCCCCGGGCCACGTGATAGTTGCGGGCGAACTTGAGCGCCGACTCGACCGCTTCGGAGCCCGACGACACGAAGAAGGTGTCGTTGAGGTCACCGGGTGCGGCTTCGGCGATGAGCGAGGCCGCCTTGCTCACCGGCTCATGGGTGGTGCCCCAGTTCGGGTAGAACGCCATGCGTTCCATCTGCTTGCTCGCCACCGCGGCGAGATCTGCTCGGCCGTGACCCAGGTTGGTGCAGAAGAGGCCGGCCAGACCGTCGAGGTACTTGTTGCCGTCCTCGTCCCAGACGTAGCAACCCTCCCCACGGTCCATGACGATCATGTCGTCGGCCTGCCAGGCCTTGCCCTTGGTGAAGTGCGGGACGACGTGCGCCTGCGATGCTGCGCGGAACTCGGACACGCGGAAACCCCCTACGTTCGGCGTGGTCGATCGAATCTCCGCGGACGGTAGCACGCTTCCGTTATAGGGTCTAGCAGTTTCGTGATTGTGGCTAACGCGTGACGGTGCGTGGTCGGCCAGCTGACGGACGACGTTCAGGTCTGCTCGGCCCAGCCGCCGCCGAGAACGCCGGAGGCGCTACCCGATCGTGACGACCGCCTTGCCGGTGACCTGACGATCCGCGATCGCTTGGATCGCGGCAGCCGCTTCCTCGAACGGCCGCACCGATTCGACCGGCGGCGCCACCTTGCCCTCCGAGGCGAGGGCGAACACCGAATCCATCTGGCGCTTCACGCTGTCGGGATCCCGCATCAACGAGGCACCCCAGTGCACGCCGACGATCGAGTAGTTCTTCAACAGCGCGTGATTGGTGGGCGCCTGCGCGATGCCACCCACGAAGCCGACGATCAGCAGCCGGCCATCCCAGGCCATGCAACGCCGGACCTGGTGGAACGCGTCGCCGCCGACCGCATCCCAGGCCACGTCGACGCCACCGCCGCTCATCTCGCGCACGGTGTCGACCCACTCGGGGGTCTCACGATGGTCGACCACCAGTTCGACGCCCAGGCTGCGCACGAGCGCGGCCTTCTCGGCGCCGCCGACCACCGCGATCGGTGTGGCCCCGGCGGCCAGTGCGAGCTGGATGCAGGCCGTACCGGTGCCGCCGGCGGCGCCCGTGATCAGCACGCTCTCCCCCGCCTGAAGCTGCGCCCGGTCGTGGAGACCGAACCACGCGGTGCCGTAGTTGACCGGGATCGCCGCCGCCTGCGCCGGCGAGAGCGCGTCGGTCGGGTAGGCGAAACAGGAGCCGGCGCCCACGATGTTCTTCTCTCGGAGGCCGCCGCCGAGTACCGCGACGGCGGTGCCGACCTCCAGGTCGACGCCCTCGCCGACCGCGGCGACGACGCCGGCGATCTCCCCACCTGGGGTGTACGGAAGCTTGGTCGGCACCTGGTACTCCCCGCGACACGACAACACGTCGGGGAACGTCAAGCCGACGGCGGTCGTGTCCACGAGGACTTGACCGGGACCGGGCTCACCCGGATCGGCATCGTCTTCGAGCTTGAGGACCTCGAGCGGGTCGCCGAGTTCGTGGGAACGCCAGATACGCATGACGGCGACGGTAGTCGCCGGGGCGAATCAGCCGCGAAGTGTCGCGCCGGTCTTCTTGGTGACCTGATCGATGCACGCCTGGCGCACGTCGGCGACCTCGGCATCGGTGAGGGTGCGGTCGGTGGCTTGGAAGCGAAGCCGGTACGCCAGCGACCGGAAGCCCTCGTCGACTCCGGGACCGCGGTAGACGTCGAACAGTTCGAGGTCGACCAGCATGGCCCCACCGCCCTTGCGGAGGCTCGCTTCGACCTGCGACGCGGACACGTCATCGCGGGCGACGAACGCCAGATCGATGTCGCTCGACGGGAACTTGCTGACCGGCGTGTACTTCCGGTTGCCGTGCGGGCCGTCGAGGATCGCGCCGAGATCGAGTTCGAGCCAGGCGACTCGACCGTCGACCCCGTAGGCCTCGAGCACGGCCGGGTCGACCTCGCCGACGTAGCCGCGGGTACGGCCGGCCACGATGACCTCCGCCGTGCGAGTCGGGTGCAGGCCCGGCGCCCGATCCGCCTTCAGCTGCACGTTGGGAAGGGCAAGGGCGCGGTCGAGCGCGTCGAGGATGGCGACGGCCGCCGGGGCCTCTTCGCCGGCCAGGGCGACGGCGAGGAACTCTCGCTCGTCGGGCAGCAGCTCACCCTCCGGCGAGGGCAAGAACACGTGGTCGATCTCGAAGAAGCGAACGTCGGGGTTGCGGTGCGACTGGTTGTAGGCGATCGCCTTGAGCTGACCCGGCAGCAGCGATGTCCGGAGCACCGACTCCTCGGCGTGGAGCGGGTTGGTCAGCGTCACCCCGTCCTCGGGGAGCCCGGCCTTCGCCAGGTCGCCGGGGGCGAGGAAGGGCATCGGCAGGGTCTCATCGCAGCCGGCACCGGTGAGCACCTCACGAACCAGACGTCGATCCTTCTGGTACTGGGTCAGCCCGCCGGCATCGGTGCCCTTGGGCACGGTGAGCTCGATCTTCATGTAGCCGTACATGCGGCCGACTTCCTCGGCGATGTCGGTCTCGGTGGTCGTGTCCCAGCGCCACGTCGGGATGGTGACATCGATGACGTCGTCGCTGGAAGCAGTGCACTCGAACCCGATCGGCTCCAAGAGTGCGACCATCTCGGCGTTGCTGAGCGACGTGCCGAGCAACCCGTTCACCCGAGCGACGCGGACCGGCACCGGCGTGCGGTCGGGGGTGGTGCCGTCGACGTCGACCATGCCGGTGACCGCGGTGACGCCGGCTTCGGCGGCGAGCTGGATGAACCGCCGCATCGCCCGCGGGATGTTGTCGCCGTAGTCGGCGCCGCGACGGAAGCGGGTCGAGGCTTCGCTCGGCAGGTTGAGGCGCTTGACCGTGCGAGAGATCGATGGCGGATCCCACCACGCCATCTCGAGCAACACGTTGGACGTGGAGTCCGAGATCTCGGTGGTCGCCCCGCCCATGACACCGGCGAGCGAGACGATCTCCCCGGCCTCGTTGGTGATGACACCGTCGTTGGACACCAGCGTGCGCTCGATGTCGTCGAGGGTCACGAGCGTCTCGCCGTCGCGAGCCCGCCGCACGATGAGCTTGCCGTTCGGCACGGTGTCGAGATCGAAGGTGTGGTTGGGCTGCCCGAGTTCGAGCATCACATAGTTGGAGATGTCGACGATCGAGTTGATCGGCCGCATGCCGAGCTGGGTCAGCCGCTCCTGCATCCATGCCGGCGACTCGCCGACGGTCACGTTGCGCAGCACGGTCGCGACGAACCGACCGCAGAGCTCGGGATCCTCGATCGTGATGTCGAGCAGGCCGTCGACGGACTCGTCGGTGGTGTCGATCTCGTAGTCAGGGAAGCGGAACTCGACGCCGAGGGCGGCGGCGAGGTCGCGGGCCACACCGGCGACCGACATGGCGTCGGGCCGGTTGGCGTTGACCTCGAGGTCCCAGAGGATGTCGGGCTCGACGCCGATCGCCTGCGCGAGCGGCTGACCGAGCTCGGCCCCGTCCACGACGCGGTCGTTGAGGATGAGGATGCCGTCCTCGTCGCTGTTGAGGCCGATCTCCGCGCCCGAGCAGCACATGCCGTTCGACATCTGACCCCGCATCTCGCGCTGGGCGATCTCCATGCCGTTGGGCATGACGGTGCCGATGGTGGCGAACGGGATCAGGTCGCCGACGCTCATGTTGAACGCGCCGCAGCAGACCTGCAGCGCCTGCCCGTCGCCCTGGTCGACGTCGACCAGCTGGATCTTGTCCGCGTCGGGGTGGGGCCGCAGGTCGAGGACCTTGGCGAGCACCACGCCGTCGACGATCTCACCGACGACGTCCATCTCCTCGACCGCGAGGCCGAGGGCGGACAGGGTCTCGCCGAGCTCGACGGGATCGCCGTCGATGTCGGGCGCGAACTCGCGCAGCCAGGAAAGGGTGACCTTCATCGCAGGACTCCTAGAACTGCCGGAGGAAGCGGACGTCGTTGTTGACGAGCTCGCGGATGTCGTCGAGCTGGTAGCGCATCACCGCGAGGCGATCGATACCGAAGCCGAAAGCGAAGCCCTGCCACTCCTCGGGGTCGATGCCGCAGTTGCGCAACACGTTGGGGTGGACCATGCCGCAGCCGCCGAGCTCGAGCCACGAGCCGTCGTCGCGGCTGATGTCGAATTCGGCCGAGGGTTCGGTGAACGGGAAGTACGACGGCCGCAGACGGGTCTTGACCTCGCCGCCGAAGAACTGGCGCACGAACTCCTGGATGGTGCCGTGCAGGTCGCCGAGGGTGATGCCGCGGTCGATGACCAGACCTTCGATCTGGTTGAACGCCGGGAGGTGGGTGGCGTCGGCGGTGTCGGTCCGGAACGTACGGCCGGGAGCGACGATGTAGATCGGCGGCTCCTGGTTCTCCATCGTGCGGATCTGCACCGGAGACGTGTGCGAGCGGAGCATCACCTGCTCGGGTTCGCCGAGGTCGACGAAGATCGTGTCGAAGCTGCCACGAGCGGGGTGCCACTCGGGGATGTTGAGCGCCTCGAAGTTGTACCAAGCCGACTCGACCTCGGGGCCTTCGGCGATGGTGAAGCCCATCCCGACGAACACGTCTTCGAGCCGGTCACGAGCCTGCGTGTTGAGATGGAGCGAGCCCCGCCGGATCTCGGTGAGCTTCTCGCTCAGATCGAGGCGTTCAGCCTCGTACTGGGCGGCACGAGCGCCGGCCGCGAGTCGGCTCTTCGCCGCGGCGACGGCGTCCTCGAGGGCGGTTCGGGCGGCGTTGATGGCCTGGCCGGCGGTCTTGCGGTCGTCGGGGTCGAGCCCGCCGAGCTGCTTCTTGGCGCCGGTCACGACCGACTTCTTGCCGAGCAACTCGGCATCGAGCGCGGCGACCGCGTCGAGGTCGGCGGCGTCGGCCAGGCGGGTGTTCGCGTCGGCGACGAGGGCGTCGAGGTCGGCAGTGAGTTCGGCGGCGCTGGTCACGCCGTTCAGGTTACGGGTTCGCTCCCGCGGTCGGTGCACCATTCCTGGCACACTG
>CAZEML010000226.1:0-6314 GCA_964513285.1 uncultured Candidatus Nemicrothrix sp. | reverse complement strand
ACCGAGCCCAGCCGCATCATCACCCGAGCGCCCGAGGCCGGTATGGGCGGCTGGATCGTGACCGGCCGCAAGATCTGGTCGAGCAAGGCGCTCGAGTCCGAGGTCTGCCTCCTCCTCGCCCGGACCGACGGCGAGCCCGGCGAGTTCAACGGACTCACCCTCTTCCTCGTCGACCTCGATCCCGAACACTGCGACATCGCGCCGATCTCGAAGGTCGGCCGCAACGCCGTCGCCTCCTGTGAGGTCGCCTACGACGACCTCCCGGTCGAGGGATGGCGCATGGTCGGCGAGCGCGGGCGCGGCTTCCATCACATCCTCCACGGGCTCAACCCCGAACGCATCCTGCTCTCGGCGATGGCGTGCGGCATCGGCGAAGCCGCCCTCCGGCGAGCCACCGAGTACGCCAATGAACGAGAGGTGTTCGGTCGCCTCATCGGGGCGAACCAGGCGATCTCACATCCCCTCGCCAAGGCCCACATGGAGCTCAATGCGGCGATGACGATGATGCATCGAGCCGCCTGGCACTACGACAACGGGCTGGAGTGTGGCGAGCTGGCCAACACCGCCAAGTACCTCGCCGCCGAAGCGTCGTTCTTCGCCGCGGACCAGGCGATGCAGACCCACGGCGGTCTCGGCTACGCCAGCGAGTACCACGTCGAGCGGTACTGGCGAGAGGCCCGGCTCCAGCGGATCGCCCCCGTGAGCCAGGAGATGACGCTCAACTACATCGCCCAGAACATCATGGGTCTTCCCCGGAGCTACTGATGGCCGATCGACCGCCGGTCATCTACGTGTATCTCGTGATCACGAGTCAGGGCACCGAGCGTCGGTTCGAAGAGGTCGAGGCCCCCGACATCGAGACGGCGGCCGCCCTGGGGGACGGCATCGTCGTCGCGATGCGGGGAGTCGCCTACCGACCTGGCCGCTGATCAGTCCTCGGACCGACCCAGCCGGTTGGCGATCAACTCGTCGACCTCGCGGCTCATGTCGGGGCCGAAGCCGGAACGGATGTCGAAGTCCTCGGTCTCGACCTCGGCCGCCCCACCCTTGCGGGACAGGTCGGCGACGTCGGCTACGAGTCCGGCCGGACCACAGGCCGCGACGTGTGCCCCGGCGAGGCGGTCGCCGACGACCTCGATGAACCCCTCGGGCGAGAAGCGACGGCCCTCGCGGCTGGCGAAGACCTCGAGCCGGATCCGACCGTCGGCTTCGGCCTGCCGCATCGCCTCGATGGCCGAGGCGTCGTTCTCGGTCGGCACGCAGTAGATCAGCGTCGGCCGGTCGACGATGTCGACCCCGGCGGGGAGCGCCGCGATGGCGGAGAGGAACGGGGTGATGCCGACACCGCCGGCGACCCAGATCAGGGAGCCGTCGCCGTGGCCGTACGGGTCGAAGGTGCCATAGGGGCCCTCGACGATGACCCGCTCACCGACGAGGTCGTGGTCCTGGATCTTGGCCGACCAGTCGCCGAGGTCACGGATGTAGAAGCGGAGCTCGTCGGCGTCGGGAGGCGAGGCGATCGTGAACACGTGCGGCTCGGTCAGACCCTTCTTCTGGATCTTCACGACGGCGAACTGTCCGGCCTTGTGCTTCATCGGGCGGCCATCGGCCGCGAGGTCGAGGGTCAGGGTCTTGCCCTGGAGCTCGGTGTTGGTGACCCGGTAGCGATGACCGGGCAGCAGCATGCTGATCACGCCGGTGCGCCAGACCCAGGCGACCAGGCCGGCGAGCATGATGGCGCCGAAGTACCAGCCCCACGGCGAGTTGTTCGCGTAGGTCTTCTCGGCCGTGTAGAAGTGCCAGCTCGCGAAGGCGAACGGGATGCCGAGCAGCTTGTGGGTCCAACGCCAGATCCGGTACGGGAACCAGCGCAGCAGGCTGAGGCCGACGAGGATGTAGAGCATCATCTCGCCAGTGCTGGCGAGGCCCTCGGCCTGTTCGGCGAGCGACTCGCTGGCACCCTTGATGCCGCCTTCGATCTCCGGCTCGGCGCTGGTGTGCCAGAACATGGCGACGACGGCGAGCGAGCCGGCCCAGCGGTGGACGCGGTACATCGAGTCGAGTCCACCGAAGAAGCGCTCGAGGAAGCGGAGGCGAATCGCGAGCACGAAGCTCCACGCCATCAAGACGATCGACGCGGCCCCGATGAAGAGGCCGAACGAGACGCTGCCACCTTCCTCGCCCTGGGCGCCTTGGAAGGCGTACCAGCCGACGAGGGTGGAGACGACGACCGCGATCGGGCCGAGCCAGGCGAGACGAGGGCGGCCGATCCGAAGCGACGGGCGCCGGAGGTGCCAATCACTCGGCCGGCCGAGCAGGCGGCGCCACCACGGGCGGGGTTCGCCGTGCGTTGCGGAGGCTGCGGGTGCCTGCGTGGGTTCGGGCAGTACTGAAGTCATGCGCCGATGATGGAACACGCTTCCTGAAGCCACGCTGAATGCGGGGTCAGGAGGTGAGGTCGTCGTCCGGCGGTGGCGCGTCGATCGGCAGATCGACGCTGAATCGGGCACCGCCAAGGTCCGAACGGGACACGCGGATCTCGCCGCGATGCCCCTCGACGATGCGCGCCGCGATGGCGAGACCGAGCCCGGTGCCGCCTTCTTCGCGGGCACGCGACGAGCTGAGGGTGCCGAACCGTTCGAAGATGATCTCGGCCGCATCCGGGTCGAGTCCGGCGCCGTCGTCGTCGACGTGCAACACGGCCCGGCCGGCCTCGGTCGTCAGCGCGACCGCGACGCGCGACTCGGCGTGCCGGTTGGCGTTCTCGACCAGGTTACGTACGAGGCGTCGGAGCTGGCCGGCGTCGCCGACGATGCGGGTCGGCGTGACTCCGTCGATGTCGATGGCGAGCCCGTCGGGTCGAGCACTCGTCCCGAGCACGTCGAACACGACGTCGTCGAGATCGACCCGGTCGGATCGCAGAGGTCGATCGGAGTCGAGCACCGAGAGCACCAAGAGGTCGTCGACGAGGGCGGTGAGCCGGTCGATCTGGGCGAGGTGCTGCTCGCGATCGGTTCCGCCCGTCTCGATCTCCATCCGGAGGTTGGCCAGCGGCGACTTGAGCTCGTGGGAGGCGTCGCCGATGAACCGGCGTTGTCGCTCGTCGGCGGCCGCCAGCCGGTGCAACATCTCGTTGATCGTCGTCGCGAGCCGTTCGATCTCATCGCCGGTGTCGGGGACGTCGACCGTCGCCGCCTCGCGATGATCTCGAATCGACGCGGCGCTCGACCGGATCGCTTCGACGGGTCGAAGCGCTCGGTCCGCGGTCACCCAGGTGAGCGCCGCCACCAGTGCGAGCAGCGCCGGCCCGATGATCGCCTCGACCAGCAACACGTCCCGGACCGGTTGGTCGATCACTTCGGTCTCGGCCCCGACGACCACGTAGATCGTCTGGTCGCCGTCGACCACGGCGTCGATGGCAAGCCGCAACGGCTCGGTCTCGATCTCGTTCTCTTCGCCGCCCGCGTCGTCGTAGACCTCCTCGAACAAGACGTCGATGGTCTGCACGGTGCCGACGACATCGAGCGACAGCCCCGGAATGCCCTCGAGGGGGATGAAGCGGCCGCCCTGGGCGAGCTGTTCTCCGTCGGCGGTGCCGATCCAGATGAGGGACTCCTCGAGCCGGCTGTCGGTGAGGGTCTCGGGGTCGGCCCGGTCGGCGAGCAGGACCGCTCGGTCCGACGCCGCGGAGAGCAGCGTCGAGTCGAGGTTCTCCAGCAGGCGCTGACGCAGCACCGAAGCGATGGTGAGGCTGCCGACGACGAGCGCGACGGCGAGGATCAGGGTGACGAGTGCGGTGGCGCGGAAGCGGATCCCGCGGATGTCGGGACGCCGCATCACCCGCCGTCCCGGGCGAGGCGATACCCCGCGCCGCGCACCGTCTCGATCGCCATGCGGCCGTACGGAGTGTCGATCTTCTTGCGCAACGACGAGACGTACACCTCGACGATGTTGGGGCTGCCGTCGTAGGCGAAGTCCCAGACGTGGGCGAGCACATCGGCCTTCGACACGATCTCGCCGACCCGCGACAGCAGGTATTCGAGGATGGCCAGTTCGCGCGCGGTGAGATCGAGGAGATCATCGCCCCGCCAGGCCCGTCCCTCGGTGGGATCCATCCGGAGATCGCCTGCGCTCAACACGACGGGTGCCGCTCCACCCCGCCGTCGCATCACCGCCCGGAGGCGAGCGACGAGCACGACGAACGAGAACGGCTTGGTGATGAAGTCGTCGGCGCCGGTGTCGAGCCCCTCGGCCTCGTCGAGCTCGCCGTCTTTCGCGGTGAGCATGATCACCGGGGTCCAGATCTCCTCGTCGCGCAGCGAGCGACACACCTTGTAGCCGTTGAGCTTCGGAAGCATGACGTCGAGCACGATCGCGTCGTACTCGTGTTCGCGAGCGAGCCAGAGGCCCTCCTCACCGTCGTTGGCGACGTCGACCGCGAACCCCTCGGCTTCGAGGCCTCGCTCGAGGGACTCGGCCATGGCGAGTTCGTCTTCGACAACCAGGACGCGCATCGAGACGAGACTAGGTGGTGGTTCCTGAACGCCCGCTGAACGCCGGGGCACGCTCGATCTCACCGGGTCGCCGCCGCGTGCGGCGCACCGCCAGGATCCGGTAGGCGGTGAGGAAGACGACGACGAGCGACAGGCACGCCATCGACCACACGTAGAAGGCATTGCCGGCGTCGGTGCCGGCCTGCACGCCGTGGATGATGCCGGTCCAGAGCATCAGATAGCTCAGGAGGTGGATGCCCTTCCAGAGGTGGCGGGGCAGCCGTTTCATGAACAGCGACGAGATCTGGACGGCGACGAGCATCCACATCGACACCACGCCCCAGGCCACGGCCGCCGGGTTCCAGCTCGACGCGCCCGGCACCAGGATGTCGACGACGCCGAAGTCCACGTAGGAGTCCAGCATCAACGCCGCGGCGTGGACCCCGGTGAACGTGATCGTGAGTCCGCCCAGCCACCGATGGAGATCGAGGAGCCATCGGGGTCCAGGCCGGCCGTCGAGCAGCTTGGTGCTGAGCAGGAGGCCCCAGATCACCGAGGCCCCTGCGAGGACGAGCGCGACGATGCCCGACGAGCGGGCGACGTACCACCACAGCTGCTCGGTCATCGGAGGTACCCCTGGATCCCGCCGAGCAGGTGCGTGCGGCCATCGTGGTCGATGGTGAGTGCGGCGCGGTCGCCGACGACATCGACCCACCGCTCGGGCGGGGTGAGCATGAGTTGGGTGGCGAGCGCTTCGGCCCACCACGCGTCGCCGGCGATCACGGCGACCGTGCGCGCCGACGTCTGGGCGGGACGGCCGGTGGCGGGATCGATCACGTGGTGGCGGGACTCACCCGCGACACGCCAATGCCTTCGCTCGGTGGTCGATGTCGCGACCGCGCCATCGGCGAGCGCCAGCCGGGCGACGGACGTCGCCTCGCCTGCGTGGTCGACGACCTCGACGAGCCAACCGTCGCCGGCTGCGGGTCGACCCGCCATCGCGATGTCACCGCCGATGCTGACGAAAGCGCTGGAGGCGCCGTCAGCGATCAGCTCGGCGACGACGAGGTCGGCGGCGAGCCCCTTGCCGATCGCGCCCGGGTCGAACCCGACCCCGGCTGGAAGGGTCACCGCGCCGAGCGCGTCGTCCACGGTGATGCTCCCGCAACCCGGCACGACGGGGGGATCGCCGGGCAGCGGCGCGGTCCGCTCACCGAGCAGCTCGAAGCTCGCGTCGTAGCCCGCCGCGACGACCGCACCCAAGACGGTCGCGTCGCACGCACCGTCGGTCCGTTCCCACGCGGCGATGGCGTGGCGGACGAGGCGACGAGTGTCGGCGTGGACGAACACGGGGATCCCGGCGGTCTCGTTCATCCGGGTCACGTCGCTGTCGGAGCGGAACCGACTCCATCGTCGCTCCAACTCGTCGATGCGAAGCCGCGCTCGGTCGAGCAGGTCCTCGGCACCGTCCACCGCCACGACGACCCGAGTGCCCATGGCTCGCCAAGTCGCCGTGACGGTGTCGGTGGCGATGACCGCGAGAGGCGCGGCCATCAGCTCCCCTCCGACTCTGCGGGCGCCGGTTCGGGCGCCTGGGCTGGGGCCGGTTGGGCCTGCGGTTCCGCGACCACCGTGATCTCTTGTCGAGGCACGGCAGGGGCGGCGGGGGCAGGGGCGGGAGCGGCGGGCGCCGGCATCTCGATGGTGATCACCCGATGCACGACCTGAGGCTGCACGACCTGGGGGGCGGTCGGCGTCGGCTCTTCGGCCGCTCGGGCCGCCGCGGCCGCTCACCCGCGGGCGAGGTCCGTGTGCGCCTGC
>CAZEML010000225.1:0-6408 GCA_964513285.1 uncultured Candidatus Nemicrothrix sp. | reverse complement strand
GCCAGCCGCCCGCGGCCCACTGGAGGAGGACGGTTGCGCCGTCGAGCTCGATCACGAACTAGCCCAGGATGGCGAGGTGGTGGTCGACGGTGTTGAGACTGTCGGGGCCGGCGTCGTCCGCGACGACGATGTCCTCGAGCCGCATGCCCCACTTGCCGTCGATGTAGATGCCCGGCTCGATCGAGAAGGCGTTGCCGTGCACGAGCGGCTGGGCGTTGCCCTCGACGATGTAGGGATCTTCGTGCTCTTCGACGCCGATGCCGTGGCCGGTGCGGTGGATGAAGTAGCTGCCGTAGCCGGCGTCGACGATCCGCTGACGGGCGGCCCGGTCGACGTCCTGGGCCGGAGTGCCGACCGTGGCGGCGCGCACCGCCGCCGCTTGCGCTTCGTGTAGGACGGCGTAGGCCTCGAGGTACTCACGGTCGGGCTTGTCGTCGGTCCAGATGTTGCGGGTGAGATCGGAGCAGTAGCCGACCCCGTCCTCGCCGATCATGGTGCCGCCGAAGTCGCACAGGACGTTCTCGCCGGCCTGAATGACCCGGTCGCCGGCGTGGTGGTGCGGACTCGCGGCATTGGGACCCGACGCGACGATGGCGAAGTTCACGCGGGCGTGGCCCTCCTCGACGATCTGGCGGCCGAGCTCGGCCGACACCTGGGCCTCGGTCTGACCGACCAGCGGGATCTCCCCGGCCTGCAGGCGAGCCGCGATGCGGTCGACCGCGCTCGCTGCGGCGCGGAGCCGTTCGACCTCCTCGGCGTCCTTCACCTGCCGGATCGGGCTGGTGATGGTCGATGCCCGCCGGAACGCGGTGTTGGGCATCTGGTTGGTGAGGTCGACGAGGAAACCGGCCCACATGTGGTCGCCGATGGCGACGTTGGCCGCTGGCCCGGCGAGGGAGGCGATCATCGCGATCGGATCCTCGGTCTCGCCCCAGCCCTTCACCGAGAACAGGTCGGGCCGCTCGGTGACCCGGGCGGCTTCGAGGCCCGGCACGACGAGGGTGGCGTCGCCGTCGCGGGGCACGACGAGCATCGTGATGCGTTCGAGTGGCATCGCTTCGTAGCCGCAGAAGTACGGGAGGTCGCTGCCGACCGAGAGCATCAAGACATCGACGCCGTCGGCTTCCATGCGGGCACGGGCCCGGTCGAGACGAGTTGCGAACATGACCCTTGAGGTTAGAGCCCGGCGCGACTGTGCGTACGATCGGCCCATGAGCGATCACGAGTGGGGGTTCCGAACCCGAGCCCTGCACGCCGGTGCCCGGCCCGACCCGACGACCGGAGCCCGAGCGGTCCCGATCTTCCAGACCTCGTCGTATGTGTTCGAAGACACCGACGACGCGGCCGATCTCTTCGCCCTCCAGAAGTACGGGATGATCTACAGCCGGCTCGGCAATCCGACGGTGTCGGCGTTCGAGGAACGGATGGCGAGCCTCGACGGCGCGCTCGGCGCAGTGGCCACCGCGTCGGGCCATGCGGCGGAGTTCCTCGCCGTCACCGCGCTGGCCGGTGCGGGCGATCACATCGTGTCGAGCAGTCATCTCTACGGCGGCACGGTCACGATGTTCTCCAACACGTTGGCTCGCTTCGGCATCGAGACGACGTTCGTCGACCCGACCGACCCCGAGGCGTTCGCCGCCGCCATCCGACCCGAGACGAAGCTCCTGTTCACCGAGACGATCGGTAACCCGTCGGGTGCGATCGCCGACATCGAGGCGCTGGCCGACGTCGCCCACGCCAACGGCGTGCCGCTGGCGATCGACTCGACCTTCTCCACCCCGGCGCTGTGCCGGCCGATCGAGTGGGGCGCCGACATCGTCGTGCACTCCGCCACCAAGTTCATCGGCGGTCACGGCACGTCCCTCGGCGGCGTGATCACCGAAGCGGGCACCTTCGACTGGGGCGCATCGGGGCGCTTCCCGGGGATGACCGAACCGGTGCCGACCTACAACGACCTGCGGTGGTGGGACAACTTCGGCGAGTACGCCTACCTCACCAAGCTCCGCAACGATCAGTTGCGTGACGTGGGCGCCACGCTCGCACCGCTGCACGCCTTCTTGTTCCTGCAAGGACTGGAGACGCTCGACTACCGGATGGCCGGCCATGTCGCGAACGCCCAGGCGGTCGCCGAGTGGCTCGACGCCGACCCCCGCGTGAGCTGGGTCAAGTACGCCGGGCTCCCCTCCTCACCCCACCACGAACTCTCGAACAAGTACCTCCCGTCGGGCCCGGGTGCCGTCTTCACCTTCGGGATCGAGGGTGGACGAGAAGCGGGCCGCACATTCATCGAATCGCTCGAGATGATCAGCCACCTCGCCAACGTCGGCGATGCCAAGACCCTGATCCTCCATCCGGGATCGACGACCCACTCGCAGCTGTCCGACGAACAGCTCGCGGCCGGTGGGGTCACGCCGGAGATGGTGCGCATCAGCGTCGGTCTCGAAGACCTCGACGACATCCTGTACGACCTCGACCGTGCCCTGACGGCCGCATCCACGGGAGGAAGCCATGCCTGAGAGAGATCCCGTCCCCGGCTGGGAGCCACCCAGCGCGCTCGAGCGCAAGCGCATCCTCGACGACACCCGGTCGATCGCGATCGTCGGTGCGTCGGCCAACCCGGCCCGGGCCAGCAACTTCGTGGCGACCTATCTGCTGAGCTCGTCGGCAGACTTCACCGTCTACCTCGTCAATCCGCGCGAGACGGAGATCCTCGGCCAGCCGGTCTACCCCTCCCTGCAGGATCTCCCGGAGGTCCCCGACCTGGTCGACGTCTTCCGCAAGAGCGAGGACCTACCGCCGATCGCGCAGGAGACGGTCGAGCTGGGCGCGAAGACCTTCTGGGCCCAGCTCGGGCTGTGGTCGGCCGAGGCGGCCCAGATCGCGGCCGGAGCCGGTCTCGACGTCGTGATGGATCGCTGCACCAAGATCGAGCACGCCCGCTTCGCCGGCGGGCTCCACCTCGCCGGCTTCGACACCGGCGTCATCAGCTCCAAGCGGTGACTCGACGCGCCGAGCGGGCGGTGGCGTCAGGTGATCGTTCGTAGGAATGCGGTCGCGGTCGGTTCTGGGAACTCTTCGTGGACGAAGAGCTTGCCGTCGGGGATCACCTCGAGGCTGACCTCGCCGGCGAACTCCGGCATCATCGTGCGGGTGCGCTCGACCGGGAAGAACGGGTCCTTCCCGCCCCACACGAGGCTGACCGGTTCGTCGATCTTGCGATGCAGCTCGCTGAGACCAGCGAACTTCCCCATGTCGAAGTTGCGGCCGAACTCCCCCGCCGCCCACTGACGCTCCGGGTTCTCACGCATCGGCCGCAGGAAGAACTCCTCGAACTCGCCACCGAGCAGGTCGCGGTCGTTGAACAGGTCGCCGCCGAGGAACTTGTTGCGCCGGAGCCGGGGCATGGCGAAGATCCGCGCCACGAGCTTCTCGAACCGGGGCACGTGGCGGATGGCGAGGAACGACGAGAACCGCCAGTGGGCCTTCGGGGGTTGCTCGGTGGCGACGAGACCCCAACCACGAACGCGCTCGTCGCCGGCGAAGGCGTAGCGGGCGATCATCCCGCCGCTGTCGTGGCCGACGACGGCGAAGTCGGTGAGTCCGAGCTCGTCGACGACGTCGCGCAGCGCCTGCTCGTGAGACTCGAGACTGATCCGGGTCGACCGGTCGAAGCGGCTGTGGCCGGCCCCAAGGTGATCGATGATGTGGCAGGTCACGTGTGGGGCAAGGAACGGCAGGATGCCCCGCCAGGTGGCCGCACTCGCCGGCCAGCCATGGCTGAAGACGACGTCGGGCCCGGTGCCGACCCGGTAGTAGGCGACGGCACCACCGCCGGTCTCGATGAAGCGTTCGGGCGGCTGGCGGAACAGGTCGGCGGCGGCCGCAGCGGTGAGTTCGGTCACGAGAGACTCCGGTTCGTAGTGATCGCTACGAAACCGTATCTGTAGTGACCACTACAGGCAAGCGTCAGGCGCGTTCAGCGGCGTCGGCGGCTTCCCGGGCGTGATAGCTCGAACGGGTGAGCGGGCTCGACTCGACGTGGTCGATACCCATCGCCTCGCCGCGCCGCTTCCAGTCGTCGAACACCGAGGGCTGCCACCAGGTGGCCACGGGCAGATGGTGCGAGGTCGGGCGGAGGTACTGGCCGATCGTGACGATGTCGCAGTCGATCGCGGCGAGATCGGCGAGCGTCTGCACGACCTCGTCGTCGGTCTCGCCCATGCCGACGATGATCGACGACTTGGTGACGAGTCCGGCCTGCTTGGCCCGGGCGAGCACCGACAACGACCGGGCGTAACCGGCCGACGGACGCACCGCCCGTTGCAACCGGGCGACCGTCTCGATGTTGTGGTTGAAGACGTCGGGCCGGGCATCGAACACCACCTGCAAGGAGGCGTCGTCGCCCTTGAAGTCCGACACCAACACCTCGACCCGCGCGGACGGAACCCGCTCGCGGATGGCGTGCACGGTCGCGGCGACCGCCGCCGCTCCCCCGTCGGGCAGGTCGTCGCGGGCCACCATCGTGACCACCGCGTGCTTGAGCGACATGCGGTCGACGGCCTCGGCCACCCGAGCCGGCTCGTCGGGATCGGCGGCCGCCGGCTTGCGGGTGTCGACGTGACAGAACCCACACGCACGGGTGCAGCGCTCGCCCAGGATCATGAACGTGGCGGTGCCTTCGTTCCAGCACTCGGAGATGTTGGGGCAGCCGGCCTCTTCGCAGACGGTGACGAGCTCGAGCTCACGCATCGTCTTCTTGATCTCGCGGTACGTCGGCCCGGTGTCGAGCGGGACCCGCATCCACTCGGGCTTGCGGGCCTTGAGCCGGACCGGGTCAGCGGAGACGCCCGCTTCGGCGAGCCGGCCGAGCAGTCGAACCGAGGTGCCATCGGCCTGTTCGGCGAACGCCAACGCCGGGTTCTCCTCGCCGTGACCGACCCCCTGGCGGCCGACCGGCGTACCGGCCCCCTCACCACGGGTGAACGGGGCCAGATCTTCGGTCGGGACCCGCCACGCGACATCGGCACGATCGGTCGGCTGACCCTTGCCCCATCGTTCGGCGGCCTTCGCCACGACGAGGTCGACGACCTCGCGCATCGAGCTGTCGATGCCCTCAGCCGCCAGCGACGTGACCGCCTTGTCGGTGATGCCACACGGCACGATGCGGTCGAACCAGCCCAGGTCGGGATCGACGTTGAGGGCGAAGCCGTGCATCGACCGACCCTTGGTGATGCGCACGCCGATGGCGGCGATCTTGCGAGGCCGCGGCCCGTCGACATCGAGCCAGACGCCGGTGTGGCGCTCGAGGCGCCCGGCGTCGAGCCCGAGCTCGGCCAACACGTCGATCAGCAGCTGCTCGATGCCCTCGACGTAGGCCGCGGTGTCGGCCATGCCGCCACCACGCTTGCCGGGCACGGTGAGGATCGGGTAGCCGACCAGCTGACCGGGGCCGTGATAGGTGATGTCGCCGCCCCGGTCGGTGTCGATCACCGATGCGCCCATCGACTCGACGTCGACGAGGAGGTGTTCACGGGGCGTGCGTTTGCTGAGGGTCACGACATGGTCGTGCTCCAGCAGCAGGAGATGATCGTCGGTCGAGTGATCGCGCAGCTGCCGCTGGAGTGCGAGCGCGTCGCGATAGTCGACCCTGCCGAGCCAGCGAACCCCCAGGCCCGAACCGGCGGCGGAGGATCCGGTCAGCGGATCTCCGCCTCCCAGTCGCGGGTCTCGAGGATCTCCTGGATCCGGTTGAGGAACGCCGCGGCGTAGGCGCCGTCGAAGGCCCGATGATCCCAGGCGAGCGCGAGCACGCCGACCGAGTGGATCGCGATCGACTCGTTGCCGTACTCGTCGGTGACCACGACCGGCTTGCGCTTCACACCATCGGTGCTGAGGATCGCGACCTGGGGCTGGTTGATGATCGGGAACTGCATCATCGTGCCGTACTGGCCGGCGTTGGTGAGCGTGAAGGTGCCGCCGGAGAGGTCGTCGGGGCGCAGCTGCTTGGTGCGCGTGCGGTCGGCGACGTCCTTGATCTCACGGGCGATCTGGCGGAGACGCTTGCCCTCGACACCCTTGACGACCGGCGCGAGCAGGCCGTCGAAGTTGATGTCGACCGCAACGGCCATGTTGATCTCGTCGTGGACCACCAGATGGTCGCCACCAAAGCTGGCGTTGAGATGTGGGAAGTCGCGCAGCGCGTCGACGACGGCTCGGGTGATGAACGGCAGGTAGGTGAGCGAGAAGCCCTCCTCGGCCTTCCACGCCGACCCGTGGGCCTTGCGGATCTGCTCGACCCGCTCGTAGTCGATCTCCATCGCGGTGAGCACGTGCGGCGAGGTCGCCTTCGACATCACCATGTGCTCGGCGGTGCGCTTGCGCGAAGATGGGGCTCGCCTTCGCGGCCTC
>CAZEML010000224.1:0-6484 GCA_964513285.1 uncultured Candidatus Nemicrothrix sp. | reverse complement strand
AGATCGGCGCCGGTGGCGCCGTCGTCGAGAACCCCGACGTCGTGACCGACCTGGGCACGCCCGCCGTCGAGAACGCCACCGACTGAGATCAACGACTGCATCGGGCCCGGTCCCCGGCGTTCACCTGCCATGCTGAAGGCATGCGTCGGTGGCACGTGGCCGGAGGACTTCTCGTCGATGACCGAGGTCTGCTGCTCGTCGCGAACCGTCGCCGCAACGGCTCGGTCGACTGGTCCCCGCCCGGTGGTGTCGTCGACCCCGGTGAGACGGCGCTCGACGCCTTGAGCCGCGAGGTCTTCGAGGAGACCGGCCTCACCGTCGACGCGTGGCAGCACCGCTGTTGGGAGGTCGAGGTCGAGTTCATCGACCTCGAGATGCACCTGCGCGCCGAGGTGCACATCGCCACGTCGTTCGCCGGCGACCTGCACTTCGCGGACCCCGACGGCATCGTGCACGACGGACGATTCGTCGACGCGGGCGGCGCCACCCCGCTGTTGCTCGAGTCGCCCGCGTGGATCCGTGAGCCGCTGGCGGATTGGTTCTCCGGTCCGGGCGACGTTCCGTCGACCTACCGCTACGCCGCCCACGGACGCTCGCCGGGCGATCTCCGCACCGAACGCCTGCATCCGTGACCGACCGACCCGCCGCGGAGAGCTTCAGCGGCCCCGTCCCCGACGGCACCTTGGGCTTTCTCCATGTCGACATGGATGCGTTCTTCGTGTCGGTCGAACTCTTGCGGCATCCCGAGCTCCGGACCGAGCCCGTCGTCGTCGGCGGCACCGGCGACCGTGGCGTGGTGGCCGCTGCGAGCTACGTCGCGAGGTCCTACGGGATCCACTCGGCGATGCCGACCTCACACGCGCGACGGCTGTGCCCGCATGCGGTCTTCCTCTCGGGTGACCACGCCCACTACGGCGAGGTCAGCGAGCGGGTCATGGCGATCCTCCGCGACGTCACGCCGTTCGTGGAGCCCCTGTCACTCGACGAGGCGTTCCTCGATGTTCGTGGCGTGCTGCACCGCGCCGGATCGGCGCCATCGCTCGCGACCGAGATCCGCGAGCGGATCTGGGCCGCGGAGGGACTGACCTGTTCGATCGGGGTCGCGACGAACAAGTTCCTCGCCAAGCTCGCGACCGAACGGGCCAAGCCCCGGGCGAGTGAGCGGGGCCCGATCTTCGGGTCCGGGGTGCACGTGGTGAACGCCGGCGGAGAGCTCGCCTTCCTTCGCCCCATGTCGGTGCGCGAGCTCTGGGGAGTCGGCCCGGCCACCGAGACCAAGCTGTCGCGCATGGGCGTCGAGACGGTCGGCGACCTCGCCGACCAGCCGGTCGAGCGCCTCATCGGGTCGCTCGGAAGTGCGTCGGGCACCCAGCTCCACCGCCTGGCCAACGCGGTCGACGAGCGACCGGTCGTCGTCGACCAGCGAGCGAAGTCGATCGGTCACGAGGAGACGTTTCCGCGGGACCTGACCAACCCCGAGGTGATCGGTCGCGAGCTGGTGCGAATGGTCGATGCCGTCGCCTCTCGCCTCCATCGGGCGGGGGTCGTCGGAAAAACGATCACCGTGAAGGTCAAATACGGCGACTTTTCGTCGATTTCCAGATCATCGACCCTGGCGGAACCGACGGATCGGGCGAACATCGTGCGAAGCACCGCAGAGACACTCTTGGCGAAGGTCGATCTCGACCCCGGCATCCGGCTCCTCGGCGTGTCGGTGAGTCAGCTCGGCGAGCCGGTGGCCCAGCAGTTGTCGTTCGACGACGCGGGGGCGCCAGGGCTCAACGAGGCCGACGACGTGGTGGAAGCGATCCGGGACCGGTTCGGTGGCGATGCCATCGGTCCGGCGACCCTCGCTCGGCCCGGTCGGAGCCTCGATCGGATGGTGAAAGGACAGCAACAATGGGGACCAGACGACCTGTGATCTTCGTAACCCCCGCGTTGTTGAGGGGTGTGGGCTGTGCGAGACTGTGGGTCACGCCCACCCCGTGGCAAACAAGGAGCGACCGTGCCGCTTTCTGAGGACGAGCAGCGCATTCTGAGCGAGATCGAGGATCACCTCTACGAGAGTGATCCCGAGTTGGCCCGCGAGGTCAGCCAGACCACGATCTACACCCACGCGTTCCGCAACCTCAAGTGGGCGACCTTCACCTTCATCGTCGGTGCGATCCTCATGATCGCCCTGCTGTCGACGTCGTTCCTGTTCTCCTTCATCGGCGTGCTCGTCATGCTCGGCAGCCTGCTGTGGTTCTTCGACAACGCGCAGAAGCTCGGTCGGGCTGGTCTCGAGCAGATGACGTCGGGCATGCGCGGCGCCGGCATCCGCGACGCGATGGGCGGGGCCGGTGCGAAGATGCGCGACCGCTTCAACCGCCCCGAAGACGAAGAAGCCTGATCCCGTCGACCGGCCGTTCGAAGGCCGGTTCGTTCAACGGATCGACGCGGGACCGTCCGCTTCGCCGCGCCCGGCGGGGCGCTAGTTCTGGCTGAGGGTCCGCGGGTCGAGGGCGTCGACGAATCGGCGGGTCACCCCGACCTGGTTCCGACAGATCTCTGCGACCCTGACCGAGGCCTTCTGCGCAGCGACGGCGGGCGCCATCGCATCGTCGAGATCGGCGTACCGCACGATGGTGACCGCGTCGGCGAGATCCTCGACGGGGCCGACCGGGATGGTCAGCGCATCGGCCCGGCGGGCGAACTCGCTCGGTGTCTCGGAGGGTTCGGCGACCACACCGATCAACCGGAGCGCGTCGGTGGCGTCGTCCCAGGCCAGCTCGGTGCGGGCCACCGGATCACCGGCGATCCGAGCGATCCGGCGCCGCCGCAGGACCCACCGCAACGCGGGGATCGCCCCGACGATGGCGCCGACCCCGCCGACGATCAGCAAGATTCGCAGCACGAGCCCGAAGTCGATTCCCCCACCGTCGTCGGCCGCAGTCGTGGCCGGGGTGTCGGGAACGGAGGTCTCGGGGATCTCCTCGCCGAGGTTGAAGTCGCCGCCACCGAAGGGATCCTCGCCGGTCGCCGGCGGGAGCGTCGTGGGCGTGATCGTGTTGCTGCCCTGGGCGGCTTCGTCGTTGAACCCGAACTGCTGGGGCTGGGCGAGCCCGGCCATCTGGGTGTTCTGGGCCGGAGCTCGACCGGGGGTCGGGTCGAGGACGACCCAGCCGACACCGGCGAAGTAGACCTCGGGCCAGGCGTGGGCGTGGGTGCCCCGCACGACGAACTCCTGACGGGTCTCGTCCCAGTCGCCCCAGGTGAAGCCGACGGCGACGCGAGCGGGGATCCCGATCGAACGGGCCAGCGCCGCGAACGTGGAGGCGAACTGCTCGCAGTACCCCTCGCGCACGAGGTAGAGGAAGTCCTCCATGCTCTCGAGGTCGTGGTCCTGGGAGACGTTGAGGTTGTAGCTGAAGTTGCCCGGGTCGAGGAAGAACTCCTGCAGCGCGAGCGCCCGCTCGTAGTCGGTGGTGGCGCTGGCGGTCTGGGTCTCGGCGAGTTCGGTCAGCAGGGGGTTCCAACAGCCGTCCGCGCTGGTCTGGCCGTCGCCACACACCGGCGGGAGGGCGGTGAGTTCGTCGACGAACTCCTGGTCGAGGCCCGCGGTCGCGTCGGCGGGGAGGGAGCTCGGGTTGTACTCGGGGACGGCGGACTCGACCACATAGGTGAAGCCGCCGGCGGCGTTGTTCTCCGAGCCACGCTCGATGACCAGCGCTCCGGTTTCCACCTCGTACTCGAGGCCGATGCCCTGGGACGAGATGATGTTGCTCGCCTCGTAGGCGACCGGGAGGTAGATGCCACCGAGCCGCCGTGTGGTGATCTCCTGGCGCACGGTTCGACGAGCGACGGAGTCGTCGAGGTCAGAGCCGACCGGGCCGCGGGCGTCGTCGAAGTTGCTCGAGCGGCGCCACTCGGAACCGTCGAACTCGGTGAGGGCCATCTGACGCCAGTAGTGGCGATCGAGGACCGGATCCTCGACCTTGACCGAGAACATCTCGAACTGGCTCTGCTCGACCAGGTTGGCGTTGATGTCGACGAGCGGGCTGGTGACGAAGCGAGTCTGAGGGCCGTTGTCCCATTCGGCCGGGTCGAGCAGTTGGTCGCCGGCATCGGGGAGTGCCGGCCCGGCCAACGCACCGATGAGCAGGGCGAGGGTGGTGCCGGCGGCGCCGACCCGCATCGTCGATGCCAGTCCGGCGGAGGCTCCCGAGGCGATCCAGACGTCGTCGCGCGCCTGGCGGGCGACCCGCATGCTGAGCATGACCGCACCGACCGCGCCGACGAAGAGCGCGGCGTGGACGACCGGACGGTCGCCCGTGCCGAGCAGGACGGTGAAGACGAACAGGATCGTGGCCGGGACGACGGTCTCGAGGGAGCTGCGTAGGCGGAAGGCGGCCCAGTCGGCGAGGGCGGCGACCCACCACAGCGCCAGCCCGGCGGCAACGACGAACCCTCGGAGCGGTTCGACGGGGGCCTGCTGGACCTCGAAGGCGGTCCACGCGAAGTCGATGTCGGTGCCGAGGAGGTCGAGGGTTTCGCGGGTCGGGACCACCGAACCGGCGGTCTCGGGGAACAACACGACGTTGCCCACGATCAGCAGCCCGGCGACCGACACCAAGGCCGACACGCCGATCCCGAAACCGGCTCGCCGCACGACGATGGCCAACAGGTGCGAGGCGAACACGAGGACGAGCAGGTCGGACCGGTAGGTCTGGTCGCTGAACAGCCGCTCGAGGCCGAACACGACGACCACGGTCAACACGACGACGGCGACCTCGGTCAGGAACTCACTGCCACGTCGGAGATTCATCACGCCCCCACGGTGTTGGACACCCGGCCCAGTCGCCAGGTGTCGGCCAGTTGCCCGGGAGCCGAGAGGTGGATCCACTCCCCGGTGGTCATCGCCTCGGCGCCCTCGTCGGCGCCCCAGCCGTCGACGTCGACCGTCACGACGATCGCCGCTCGCAGCCGGACGGCGAAGCGCCGTCGCGCCGCGGCATCGGTCACGAGTTGCGGGTCGGCGGACACGGCCACGACCGTGCCGGCTCCGCTCGGGACCGACGGATGCACGGTGTCGTCGCCGCCCTCGAGCAGGGCGAGGAACTCGAGGAGGCTGTCGAGCTGTGAGACACCGGTGACGAGCGGGGTCGACCGGCCGTCGGTGGTCTCGATGCGGGTGGCATCGCCGGCGTGCAGCACCGACGAGGCGATCGACCCGGCGATCGAGGTGGTGCGGTCGAGCGCGGCGACGGTGTCGCTGGGGGCACGAGTGTCGATCACGACCGACAACCGGCCGTGCCGAGGCGGACGGAACTGGCGGACCTGGAGCTCGTCGTGGCGCGCGGACGACGGCCAGTGGATCTTGCGGAGATCGTCGCCGGGGACGTACTCCCGCAGCCCGTCGAACTCCTCGTCGCTGAGGCCGAGGGACTGACGCAGCTCCTCGCCGAGCAGTGGATCGTCGCCCGCCGGAACTCGAACGGCCGGAAGGGCCTCGATCGGAGGGTGGACGACCAGCCGGACGCGGGTCTCGAGCCGGTGACGCCGCCGGGCCAGGCCGAGCCCGTCGGTGTCGGTGATCTCGATCGGACCGAGGTCGAGCACGCCGCGTCGAGAGGTCGGGAGTCGATACGCGCCGTGGACGTTGCCACCGTCGCCGTCGATCGGTGCGATGGCGAGGTTCACGCCACGGGTGCCGGTGACCGCATCGTGGAGCCGAAGGACGGGGGAGCGCCCGCGGGCCCGGTTGACGATCTCGAGATCGACGCGGGCCGGTTCACCCGCCGGTACCTGCGGCGGCGTGAGGGTGCGGGCGACGGCGACCCGACTCGGCCGGAGCTGGCGGAGCAGGACCGCGATCAGTGCGGCGGCGATGGCGGCGACGCCGACGACCAGGAACTCGATCGCGCCGAAGAGCCGCCCAGCGACGACGAACACGATGCCGCCGACCAGAACTCCCCAGCCGGCGCGGGTGGGCATGTCAGGCGTTGCTCGGTCGGGGAACGGGCACGCCGTCGATGATCTCGCCGACGACATCGACGGGCCGGGTGCCACGCATCCGGCCCTCGGGCGTGACGAGCAGGCGGTGGGGGATGACGTAGCGGGCGAGCCGCTTGACGTCGTCGGGGGTGGCGTACGCCCGGTTCTCCGCTGCGGCGTGCGCTCGTACGACCCGCTGCAGCGCCACGACGCCGCGAGGCGACAAGCCGAGGGCGAGCGACGGATGGCGACGGGTGGCATCGGCGAGGTCGAGCAGGTAGCTCTGAAGGGCCGGTGCGAGATACACCTGTTCGAGGGAGGCCGACATCTCGCTGATCTGGGTGGCGGTGAGCACCGCCGGGAGATGGTCGGCCGGCTCGGAGTTGTCGCCGCGCGACTGGAGGATCTCGATCTCGGCCTCGCGGTCGGGGTATCCGATCTCGAGCCGCATGAGGAAGCGGTCGAGCTGGGCCTCGGGGAGGGCGTAGGTGCCCTCGTGTTCGATCGG
>CAZEML010000223.1:0-6607 GCA_964513285.1 uncultured Candidatus Nemicrothrix sp. | reverse complement strand
CCCTCGTTGGTCTGGACCTCCGGACGGTCCGGGTCCTGAACAGGGTCGGTGGCGTCATCGCCTGACTGCCATGCGGCGAACCCGATTCCTGCGGCGAGCACACAGGCGAGGGCCCCGGCGCCGATCCGCTGCTGTTGGCGCTGGCGGGCCCGGCGGCGGACCCCACCGAAGTCGGGTGCGGTGGCGTCGGGCCGATCGTGGCGGTGCAGGGCAGCGCCGATCGCGTCGCCGAGTTGGTCGTCGGTCTCGAAACGGTTCATCGGTCGATCACCTCCCGGAGGTCGGCGATGCCCCGAGCCAGCAGGCTCCGGACGGTCGCGGGACGGACCCCGAGGTGCTCGCCGATCTGCTCGTCAGAGAGATCGGCGTAGTAGCGCAGCACGATGGCGATCCGCCGGTTGGGGGAAAGGCGATGAAGGGCGTCGGTGAGGTACTCGTCGTCGGCGTCGACCGTTGCCGGGCCGGCCGCCTTTCGGCCCAGACGACGCCGAACCTCTCGCTTCCGAAGCTCGGACTTGGCGCCGTTCACGACCGTGGTCCGGATGTAAGCGCCGGGGTTGGCGATGGTGTCGTACCGCTTCAGCACCTTGGCGAACGCGTCCTGGACGAGCTCTTCGCCTCGGGCTCGAGAGCCCACCATCGCCGCGGCGAGATCGACCAGCCTGGCGTAGTGCTCGGTCCAGAGATCGTCGACCGCGAGCGGTGGAGCGCTCGGGAGTTGGTCAGCGTCGGCTTGCACCCTCATCACCCCAATGACGTGCGGCGAGGTGATTCTGTTGCACCCCGTTCGCAGAACGGGTGATTTGGTCAGCCCTCGGTGGGCACCCAGTTGCCGTGGAAGCCGAACGGGACCCGCTGGGGCAGGTGCACGGTGGCGACGGGATCGCCGCTGAAGTCCTGGGCGTCGAGGATCACGACGTCGGCGGTGTTGGTGGTGGCGTCGTGGACATAGCTCATGATCCAGCCGTCGTCCTCGTTGTCGGCGTCATCGATCGAGGCGTCGGGGTCGCGGGGGACGAACACCATCTCCTGGGTCGCCCGACCAACGCCGAAGTCGTGGACTTCGATCCCGCCGGTCTTGAGGTCGTGCTTGTAGCCGGGGCCTTCCTCACCGACGAACCCGACGGTGTACCCGTAGCGGGCCTCACGGCCGAGCCGGCGCTCGTCGTGGCGGGGGAACTCGTGCGCACGGTCGTCGAGACGCTCTTCCTTGGTCGTGCCGGAGGCGGGATCGAGGATCCAGCGGTCGAGGGTCGGGTCACCCTCGGACGGGCCGTTGGTCACGGATCGGAACATGGCGGGGTGGCGGGCGACGTCCATCTGGATCTTGCCGTCGGGAAGGTCGAAGGCGTTGAGGGGATGGAAGACGTAGCAAGGGTCGACCTCGCACCAACGCACGTCGTCGGCGGTGCCGTCGAGGGGTAGCACGCCGACGCGGGCGGGCTCGTCCTCGACCCAGTAGTAGGGGAGCTGATGGCCCTCCATCGCCTTCTCGAGGTTGAAGCGGCACGGGAAGTCGAGCAGCAGGGCAGCGGTCTCGGTGATGTGGATGTCGTGCACCATCGGGCTGTACCCGACCGGCACGTCGACCTTCTTGGTGACCTCGGTGCCGTCGGCGCTGACGACGAGGTAGCGGATGAAGTCCCAGGTCCAGTGATAGGCGGCGACGTGGAGCTCACCGGTGACCGGGTCGACCTTGGGGTGGGCGGAGAAGGAGCCCTCGAGGGTGCCGCCGAAGTCGATGCTCTCCATCGTCTCGAGCTCGTCGCTGAGCAGGACCGGCTGGCCGCCGGCTTCGACGATGGCGAGGGTCATGCCCGCATGGCCGATGACGTTGGTGTTCGCGGTGCCTTCGGAGTCGTGGAAGCGAGGGCCGGGCGTGACCGGCTTGCCGAGCGCCTCGGACACGCGGTCCGACACGACGTAGCGGTTGCGGTACCAGTCGGCCTTGCCGTCGCGGAGGCGCACGCCGTGGACCATGCCGGTGCCGGTGAACCAGTGCGCCTTGGCGTCGCCGCCGTCGACCGGGTTGGGGCCGTTGCGCAGGAGGCGTCCGTCGAGCTCGGCGGGGATGGTGCCGGTGACGAGGAGTTCGGTCTCGGTGATCTCTTCGGAGACGGGGGCGTAGTTGCCGGTGAGGTACGTGTCGATCGTGGCCATGGTGACGATCTTGCCACTGTCAAGGAGCCGCTGTCATCCTCCTTGGGGATGATCTGGCTGCTCAGGGATGATCTGGCTCGTCGGGGTGGTCCGGCCGGTCAGCGGCGGATCGGTTGGAGCTTGCGATAGGTCGCCACCCGCCACAGCCACTCGAACGGTCCGAACCGGAACCGCGCCAGCCACGGCTCGGACCAGGCCAACTGCAGCGCCCACACGGCGACGACGAAGACGAGGATCTGGGTCCGGCCGAGCGAGCCGAAGTCGAACAGGCCGTCGAGGACGAGCAGGCCGAGGATCGTCTGGGTCAGATAGTTGGTCAACGCCATCCGACCGACCGCTCGGAACCGTTCGTGGAGGCGGGTGTCCGGGCGCTGGTTCCAGAGGGTGATCAGCGCGATGTACCCGAGCGCCATCGGCACCGTGGCGAGGATGTTCGGCACCGCGCCGATGAGGGCGACGTCGGGATCCCAGTCGTTGGTGATGTGGATGGCGACGCCGAGCACCGACAGCGGCACGCCGACCCCGAGACCGATACGGGCCATGCGTCGGTAGTACGCCGCCGGCCGTTGGCCCTGGATGATCTCGGCCCGGAACAGGCCGACGCCGATCAGCATGGCGCCGAGCGCCCGCATCCCGAAGTCGACGAGGAACGCGAACTCGACATCGCTGCTCATCGGGACGTCTTCGTCGACCCAGTACTCGCCGAGTTCGGCGGGTGCGTCGATCTCGGACTGCATGACCGCCATCGTCAGCGCCGAGATCGCGATGCAGGCGCCGCCGATGACGAACAGGGTGCGGGCCGACCGCTTCCGCAAGAGCAGGAGCACCGGGGCACAGATCGCGTAGAGCTGCAGGATGTCGCCCGACCAGAACAGGGCGTGGACGGCACCGATGCCGAGGAGCAGCAGGTTGCGCCACAGGCTCAGCCAGTTCGCCCGGCGTCCCTTCGCGGCGGCCCGGTCGGCGAACACGACGATGCCGGCCCCGAACAGCATCGAGAACAACGCCATCGTCTTCTGGTCGACGAAGACTTCGCCGAGCACACCGACGATCCAGTCCAGGGCGTTGTCGGAGCCGGCGTAGTCGAGGTTGAAGTACGCGGGCTGGGCGAGCCCGAACGACACGGCGTTCATCACGAGGATGCCGAGGGTCGCGATGCCTCGGACGGTGTCGAGATTGGTGATGCGCTCGGCGCGGCTGATCGGCGTGGCGGTGTCGGTCACGGCCCGATCATGCCAGGCCGGCCCTGTCACACCCGCGCCCTACGGTCGGGCCCACTTCCCCTCCCGCAGCTGTTCCCCTGGGAGGCCCCATGCCGTCGGAGTACGAGTTCCGACTTCGTTTCCGCACCTGGTTGCTCGATCACGATCTCGAGCCCGAAGTCGCGGATGCCATACTCGAGACCATGCCGCCGTTCGACTGGTCGAACATCGCTCGCCGCGACGAGGTGCTGCGCCGTGATGAGGGCGCGCTCCGGGTCGACGTCGATCGACGGTTCGACGGCGTCGATCGACGTCTCGATCAGGTCGACGCTCGACTCGATCGGCTCGACACCGAACTGATCGCCGTGCGCACCGAGCTGCGGACGATGTCGTCGGACCTGCGGAAGTTCACCATGGACTTCCACCGGATGAGCCAGGCGATCGTGATGTCGGTGGTCGCCATGGCGATCACGCTCGCGGTGTTCGCGGTGACCGCCGGGTTCACGTTCGCCGGCGGGTGAGCCTCAGGTGACGTCGTCGCCGATCCACTTGGGTTCGTAGCTCGTGTCCTGGGTCGCCAGGCGGTCGAGCAGCGATGCCGGGTCGGGGTCGTCGAGCACGAGCGCTCGGTTCTTCGCTTTGAGGATCGTCTTGTCGACCATCGAGTCGAAGAGGGCGAGCAGCGGCTGCCAGAACCCGCCGACGTCGAGCACGCCGACCGGCTTGGCGAGGATGCCGATCTGATTCCACGTCAACGTCTCGGCGAGCTCCTCGAGGGTGCCGAAGCCACCGGGGAGGGCGATGAAGGCGTCGGACAGCTCGTACATGCGCGCCTTGCGCGTGTGCATCGAGTCGACCTCCTCGAGGCGGGTCAGACCCTGGTGGCCGACCTCCTTGGAGAACAGCCCGCTCGGGATCACGCCCGTGACCCGGCCGCCCGCCTCCATCACCGTGTCGGCGATCAGGCCCATCAGACCGACCGCGCCGCCGCCGTACACGAGCTCGATGTCGCGCTCGGCCAGGAGCTTCCCCAGCGCCACCGTGGCATCGGTGACCGCCGGGTCGGTTCCGGGGGACGAGGCACAGAAGACACAGACCCGTCGGAGCTCGACCGGCGCGGGCGGGGGTGAGGACGACATGGTCCGACCCTAGCTACGGTGCCGCATGCGCCACGCCGTGTTTGTCGCTCCGTTCGGGGAACTCGCTGACCCTCGTCGCATGCTCGATCTCGCCGTCGCGGTCGAGGAGTCGGGCTGGGATGCCCTGTTCCTGTGGGATCACGTCCTGCGTCGCGACACGACGATCGACGTCGCCGATCCGTGGGTGCTGATGGGGGCGATCGCCACCGCCACCGAGCGCATCCGCATCGGGCCGATGGTGACCCCGATCGTTCGCCGTCGGCTGGTGAAGCTCGCGCGTGAGGCGGTGACCGTCGACGCGCTCTCGCATGGACGGCTGACCCTCGGCCTCGGCCTCGGGGTCGACACCAGCGGCGAGCTGAGCAAGCTCGGCGACCCGGTCGACCCGATCGAGCGTGGTCGAATGCTCGACGAGGGCGTGCCGGTGCTCGCCGATCTGCTTGCCGGCGAGCATGTCGAGCATCTCGGCGAGTACTACACCGCCGACGGTGTGAGCATCGGGCCGCGCTCGCCGCAGGGCCGTGTCCCGCTGTGGTTCGCCGCTCGAGCCGATGCCCGCAAGCCCGTTCGTCGGGCGGCGCGCTACGACGGGGTGTTCCCGATCGAGATGGACGCCGACCGGTATGGCGCCCTGATCGACACGATCGTGGCCGAACGCGGCGACCTCGACGGCTTCGACATCGCGGTGCGCGTCGACCCGGGGACGCTCCCACCGGCCTACACCGACGGGACGGCGACCTGGGCGGTCCATGCGTGGGGCGACACGGTCGACCCCGATGCACTGCTCGAAACGGTCGTCGAGGGACCTCCGGGCTAGATTCGCCGCCGTGGTTGATTCATCGATGCAAGCAAAGCTCGACGATCTGCGGGCGCGGAAGGACTCCGCCCTGCACGCCGGTTCGGAGCGTTCGGTCCAGCGCCAGCACGACAAGGGCAAGATGCTCGCTCGCGAGCGCATCGACTACCTGCTCGACGAGGGCTCGTTCCACGAGCTCGACATGCTCGCCCGCCATCGGGCCCATGAGGCCGGACTCGACGAACGGCCCTACACCGACGGTGTGATCACCGGTTGGGGCACCGTCGACGGCCGCAAGGTGTTCGTCTTCTCCCAGGACTTCACGGTCATGGGCGGCGCCCTCGGTGAGGTGTTCGCCGAGAAGCTCCACAAGGTGATGGATCTCGCCCTCGCGACCGGTGCGCCGATGATCGGCCTGAACGACGGTGCCGGCGCTCGCATCCAGGAGGGCGTCGTCAGCCTCGACGGCTACGGCGGCATCTTCTACCGAAACGTCCAGGCGTCGGGCGTGATCCCGCAGATCTCGGTGATCCTCGGCCCGTGTGCCGGCGGTGCGGTCTACAGCCCGGCGATGACCGATTTCATCTTCATGGTGCGCGAGAAGTCGCACATGTTCATCACCGGCCCCGACGTCGTGAAGACGGTGACCGGCGAAGAGGTCACCCTCGAAGAGCTCGGCGGTGCCGGCTCGCACAGCTCGAAATCCGGCGTCGCCACCTATGTGGCCAACAGCGAGGAAGAGGTCCTCGACCAGGTCAAGGACCTGCTGTCCTACCTGCCGTCGAACAACCTCGAGACCGCGCCGCAGATCGAGGCGGGCGACGATCCCGATCGGCTCTGCCCCGAGCTCGATTCGATCCTGCCCGACAGCCCCAACGTGCCCTACGACATGAAGGCCGTGATCGGCCACGTCGTCGACGACGGCGACTTCATGGAGTACCACGCGGCCTGGGGCAAGAGCATCGTGTGTGGGTTCGCTCGCCTGGATGGCCGGGCCGTCGGCGTCGTCGGCAACCAGCCGATGATGCTGGCCGGCGTGCTCGACATCGAGTCCTCGGAGAAGGCGGCCCGATTCGTCCGCACCTGCGACGCATTCAACATCCCGCTGATCACCTTCGTCGACGTGCCCGGGTTCCTCCCCGGTGTCGACCAGGAGTACGGCGGCATCATCCGCCACGGCGCCAAGCTGCTCTACGCCTACTGCGAGGCGACGGTGCCGAAGCTCACGGTCATCTGCCGCAAGGCCTACGGCGGCGCCTACGACGTGATGAGCAGCAAGCACATCCGCGGCGACGTCAACCTCGCGTGGC
>CAZEML010000222.1:4507-6622 GCA_964513285.1 uncultured Candidatus Nemicrothrix sp. | reverse complement strand
GACACCCGTGCGAGACCGGACGTCGTCGATGCGATCGAGCTGACGTTCGAGCTGACGCCGGCGGGTGCCGGACAGCTCCCCGAAGCTGTTGGTGAGCGTGCCGAGGTGGCGGTCGACCTTGTCGATCTGCTCGGAGAACTTTTCCCACTGCTCGCCGAACCCGGCCAACACCTGCAGGATCTCCTCGGTCGCCTGCTCGACCGCGAACGTGTCCATCGCCTGGCGGACGACGCCGAGCACCGCGAACAGGGTGGTCGGCGAGCACAGCACGACGTTCTTGGCCAACGCATCGTCGAGCAGGGTCGCGTCGTTCTCGTGGATGAAGCCGTAGACGCTCTCGTTGGGGATGAACAACAGCAGGTACCCGACCGTGCTCTCCGACGCGTCGTAGCCGCGCCCCTGCAGCTCCTTCACCCGATCGCGGACGTCACGCAAGAAGCGGTCGCGCAGGGCGCTGGCCTCGGTGTCGGACGGCGCCTCGAGATAGCGCAGGTAGTTGGCGACCGGGAACTTCACGTCCATGTGGAGGTGACGATCGTCGGGGAGGAGGAAGGTGAAGTCGGGACGGGTGCCGCCTTCGATCGCTCGCTGCTTGCGGTAGTTGATGCCTTCGCGCATCCCGGCCGAACGCAGGACGTCCTCGGCCATGCGCTCACCCCACTGACCACGGGCCTGAGGGCTGGCCAGCGCTTCGCGCAGATGCTGGGTGGTCTCGGCGAGGACCTTCTGCTGACGGGTCGCCGCTTCGAGCGACTCGACGAACTGGCCGTGCTGCTGGGCCCGTTCCTTCTGGAGCTGCCCGACCAGCATGCGCAGCTGCCCGAGCTCGGCGTTCATCGTGGTGACCTGATGCCCGAGGCTCTTGGACATCCCGCCGACCCGCTCGCCGACGGTCTCGGACATGCCGCCGATGCGTTCGGCGACGAGCTTGTCGACCGACTCGACCTTGTCGGCCAGCGCGCTCACGACGCCCTCGAGCCGGTCGTCGATCGCCTGGCGCCGATGCTCGAGCTCGGCGGTGCCGGTCTGCAGCCGGCTGTCGAAGCTCTCCCCCGCGACCGACACGACCCGCTCGACGACCCCATCGACCTGGGCGTCCTGGCGGGCCGCCAACTCGGCCGCCAGCCGTTGGACGGTGGCGTCTTCGGCCGCGGCGCGGCCCCGGACGACGAACAGGGCGGCGCCGGCGCCCAGCGCGGCGACGGCGAGAAAGGCGATCAGGAGTGAGATCACGAGCACGGGTTCCATGCCCACGACACTACGAAGGGGGTGTGACAGCCCTGTGGATATCCGCGCTGATGCGCCCGGTCACGGAGCGTCGAGCCCCAGCGCGAGGTCGTAGACGCGCCCTCGCCGGACCCCGGTCTCCGCCGCGACGCGGTCGATCGCGTCCCGTCGACTCGACCCGTCCGCCAGCAACCCACGCAGCCGCTCGACGAGCGCGTCGTCGTCGAGCTCGGCGGGCGCTTCGGCTCCGGCCACGACCACCACGACCTCGCCCTTCACGCCCGTCCCGGCCCACTTGGCGAGCTCGGCGAGCGAGCCCCGCCGCAGCTCCTCGTGCAGCTTGGTCAGCTCACGCGCCACGACGGCCCGTCGCGAACCGCCGCAGACCTCCGCCAGCGCGGTCAACGTCGCCGCCAACCGGTTCGGCGACTCGTAGAAGACGGTCGTGCGGGTCTCCGCGGCGATCGCGGCGAGTTGGGCCGAACGCTCCTGCCCCTTCCGGGCGAGGAAGCCTTCGAAGACGAACCGGCCGCTCGGCAGCCCACTGGCGACGAGCGCAGCGATCGCCGCGACCGGTCCCGGGACGCTCGTGACCGCCAACCCGGCGTCGACCGCCGCCGCCACCAGCCGCTCGCCCGGGTCGCTGATCCCCGGCGTTCCGGCATCGCTGACCAACACGACCTGCTCCCCCGACCGCAACCGATCGAGGATCTGCGGGATGGCGTCGTACTCGGTGTGGTCGTCGAGGCGCCGCAGTTCGGCGACGTGGACGCCGAGGTGTTTGAGCAACGAACCCGTCCGGCGGGTGTCCTCACAACACACGAGGTCGGCGGTCTGGAAGGCCTACACGGCTCGTGGGGGCAGTTGGACCAGGTTTCCGATCGAGCT